>DASVSA010000103.1:0-16588 GCA_036388335.1 Longimicrobium sp.
ATCACCGCCTCTTCGATCGAGGACTGATCGGCATCGGCGACGACCTTCGTGTTCACGTGAACGCCGCTGCCTGGAAGGCAGCCAGCGACTTCGACCGCGAGCGCCTCCGTGAGCTCGACGGCACACCTTTGCGGGTTCCCACGTCGGCTTCGCTGCGGCCCGATCCGGAGCTCATACGCCGACGGAATAGCCTTCCGGGGCTGAACGCCGGCAGCGCGTGACCTGATAGCGCCGGCCGGTTAAGCTTCGGGAAGCAGGGGAGGTAGGGGGCACTCTCTCGAGACGTAGGCCGGCACTCAGTCGCGTGCGCGGGTCCACACGGCACCTCAGCAGGCTGGGTCTTGATTCGAGCCTCGGACCCGAAGGATTTCCGGGGCTCGCGTCTGCGGGAGGGCGCGCGTAGAATCACGATCTTACCGCAGTCAGCTGTTTCCAGCGTGCCCTCCCGTTGTCCAACACGATCATCACTGTACGTCCCGGAGAACCTGTTTCATGCTGGGTCTTTCACTTCGCGCTGAGTTCCAGGGCAAGCGCCTGCAGGGGACGGCGATCGAGCTCGCCAACGACAAAGGGGTCGGTGCGACCCAGATTCCGGCGCAGGATTTCCTCCGGATCACGTACCCCTCGCTGGACCTTCTGAAGGCGATCGAGGCGGTGGGGCCGTCTCAGGGACGGCCGGTGGTGCTTATCGGCGAGCGTGGGCAGGGTAAGTCGCACCTCATGGCAGCGCTCTACCACGCGCTGACGGATTCCCATACGACACGCTCGTGGCTCACGCACTGGTCGGGTACGCTGAGCATGCCGAAGCTGGCCGAGCTGCCGCTGCGCGACGACATGCATGTCATCAGCGAGAGCCTGCACCGTCAGCGGTACAAGCACCTCTGGGACCTGCTATTCGAGAAGCACCCGTTCGGTCCGCACGCGCGTGGGAAGTGGGAAGGGATGGGCACGGACGTGCCCTCCGACCAGGTGCTGCTGGAGATGTTCACCAAGCAGCCCACGGCGCTGATCCTGGACGAGTACCAGACGTGGTTCGACGGGCTCACCAACACCAAGCAGCATCCGTGGCGCAATTGGGCGTTCAACTTCGTGCAGCTCCTGTCGGAGATCGCGAAGGAAAACCCGGACAAGCTGGTGCTGGTAGTGTCGGTCCGGAACGGCAACTCGGACGCGTACCAGCAGCTCCACCGCGTGGGGCCCGTCCTCGTCGACTTCAAGGGACCTAACGCAGACCGCGAGCGCCGGCGCCTGTTGCTACACCGGCTGTTCGATAACCGCCTGCAGGTGGACGATGCCGCAATCGAGGCGACGATCAGCGCCCACGTCTCGGAATACTTCCGACTACACGAGGTGCCACCGGCGGAGCACGACCGCAAGCGCATGGAGTTCCGGCAGGCCTGGCCCTTCGCGCCTCACCTGCTGCAGCTTCTGGAAGACCAGGTTCTCGTGGCCACGGACGCGCAGGAGACGCGCGACCTGATCCGCATCCTGGCGAACCTGTACAAGAACGCGGGTGAGAAGGCGCCGCTCCTGACGGCTGCTGACTTCCGCCTGGACGGGCCGGACAGCGGGATCATGGCGCTGCTGGACTCGGTATCGAACCAGCACCACGCCACGCTTCGGGAAAAGGCCCAGCGGAACCTGGACGCCGTGAAGGAAGCCGTTCACGATCCGGCCGCCACGGTGCCCCACGTTTCCGAGGTGATCGGTGCGCTGTGGCTGCGGTCGCTGGCTGCCGGCAACGTGGCTGGCGCGGATCGCGGGACGCTGCAGCTGGACGTCACCCGCGGGAAGCCGGTGGACGATAACGCATTCCAGGTGGAGCTGTCCGCCATCGTCGACAACAGCTTCAACATCCACCAGGCGGGCGGACGGCTGGTCTTCCGCGAGGAGGAGAACCCGGAGGCCAAGCTCAAGGCCACGGCGCGCAACGACAAGCTGTTCGCTGACGGCGGGGACCGGCTGCACCTGGCCCAGCAGGTCCGCTACGTCCTTGGCGGGGCAGGGGACACGGCGCAGCACTTCCGCATCGTGGTGCTGCGGGAGACGTGGCACGGCGACGATCCGTGGAGCGCGCTCGAGCTGGGGGACCACCCGGACCAGTGGGACGCCAAGATCCCGGTGCTGGTGCTTCCCGAGCAGCCGGACAAACTGGATGCCCGGTTGGGCGTGTTCCTGGCGAAGCGGCTCACGAAGCGCCGCAACACGGTTCGCTTCCTCCTACCGCGGGCGGGGCTGCCCAATCTCTTCCTCGACCGCGACCTGCTGCTGCTCGCGCGCATGGCGCTGAAGGCTGCGGAGTGGATGAAGCAGAGCGCGGACTACAAGCCGCTCCAGCAGAAGTACGAGAAGGAGCTCCGGACGGCGCTGCGTACCCGTTTCGACCGATACGCCATCTTGGAGACGTGGAGCTTCATGGAGCCCACGCAGTGCGTCTTCCGCGTGGAGGCGCTGGGCGAGCAGGGCGAGAAGATCCCGGAGGCGATGGACCGGCACATCCGCGACAACGTCTTCATCCCTGAGGACTTCCGCGACTTCGTGCTAGCGGCCGCCGCCAACAACGATTCCGTGGGGAAGGTGCTCCGCGAGCTGCAGGAGCCACGGCCCAACGGCCACGAGTGCATCCCCTGGCTCGGGGAGACGGCAGCGCAGGAGCGCGTGCTCCGCCTGTGTGCGCAGGGGAAGATCGGTATCGATTGGCGCGGTCAGAAGTACCTGCAGGCGCAGCCCGGCGAAGCCGAGCAGGACGCCTGGAACCGGATCCGCGGCAACATCGCCACAGGGAAGCACCTCGACGAGGTGGTCCTTCATCTTCCCCAGGCCGCGCCACAGACCGGGGGAACGGTCACGCCTCCGGTCCAGACGCCCGTGCAGCCGGTGATCCCGGGCTTCGAGCCCGTCGCCCCACCCGCTGTGGTTGCCGTCGCGGGTGGCGGTGGCGGCGCCACGGTGCTCTTCCCACCGATCCAGCCGGGGCTCGGGAGCAGCCTGTTCGAGAAGCCGCTTAGCAATGGGCAGAAGCGCCACAGCGTCCCGGCTACTTCGCCGCTCAACCTGCTGTCGCGGGTGGAGAACCTGGGGGTGAACGCCGGTACGCCCGTGCGTGACGTTTCGATCAGGATTGACGCCCTGAGCGGCGCGCAGCTCCAGAAGCTGATCAAAGCGTTGCCGGACGGAGTGACTTACGCCCTGGACCTGGCGACCGAGGAGGCTTGATGGCGCTCCCCCGGGGGTTGCTGGAAGGTCTCCAGCAGGGCAGTGCGGCCGAGGCGTGGCAGGCGATCGCTGACTTCGCCTGGGAGGTATGTGCAGCTCCCATCACTCCTGCCGAGGTGCACAAGCTACCGAGGCGAGACCAAGCCGTGGGTGAGATCGACTTGGTCCTCGCCACGGGTGCGTGGGAATTGTGGGAGGAGTTCCGCTCATCCGTCCCGCGCACGGCAGACGTGCTTGCCGACTGGTGGGCGGCGCAGACCGGTGGGCGAGCGGTGCTGATCCTGGACGGGCTCTCGCTCCGTGAGCTGCCCTGGCTGCTGCAGGGAGCGCAGGAGCGCGGCTTCACGATCCACCAGGCGCGTGCGACCGCGGCAGAGCTGCCGGCGGACACGACGCCGTTCGCGAAAGCGCTCGGGTTCGGGCAGCGGTCGGCGCTCGAGAACAACGGCGGCGGTGGGACGCACCGCCTCGCGGGAGCGCGCACCGAGACCACGCACCTACCTTGGAAGGACGTAGCGGGCTGGGTAGGCGCTGAGCCGCACTGGGCGCTCTGGCACCACTGGCCGGACACACGCATCCACGATCTCGCTTCGGCGGGGCCGGGCCTTGCGCTGCTCTCCGCGGAGGCCGCGCAGCAGCTCACGTCGGACGACTTCTGGACGCTGGTCGCACGCCTGGCGCACGGGCGCCGGCTGGTGATCACTGCGGACCATGGGTACGCGGCGAGCGGACAGTTCCCCGACGCCATCGGTGAGCAGGCTAAGTACCTCAAGGACACCTACAAGAGCGCGCGTTCGACGGGGGGGGGTGACCCCGGGGACAGCCCGTTCCTTCCCCCGATCGACCTCCGCCTGGATGGTCATCGTTTTGTGCTGGGCCGCCGGAAGTGGCCCAGCCAGGGCGGCTATCCGGTGCTCGCCCATGGCGGGCTCTCAGTGCTGGAGGTGCTGGTCCCTTTTATCGAGCTCTCGCGGGTGGCGTGACACAATGGCGACGATCGAGCGTGCAGTGCCGAGAAAGCTGAACAAGGCGGAGTTGGCAGCCGCAGTGGCTAAGGCTGTGGGTGCTGGTCGCCCTGCTAAGGTGGAGACGGTTGATTTCTCCGATCCGAACCGGCCGAAGACCTGTCTTGAGGTGGACTTCCCGATCCTGCACATTAATCAGGTCGCAGCTATCGAGGGAAACGCTGGGAAGCCGATCTACCAGATGTCCAAGTGGTGGGCGCGGCGCCGTTCCAGCGTTTTTCGGTCCATGCTGCTGTCGGCTTCCATGAAAGCGCCGGACGATCCCGCGGAGGCTGCAAAGGCCGTGTGGGATGTCTACTACGCGAACCACCAGAAGAAGGGCGCGTTCAAGGACCTGAAGGTTGCTGACATTTTCATGGGCGGCGGGACCACCCTTGTGGAAGGCAGCCGCCTGGGGATGCAGATGTTCGGGAATGACCTGAACCCCGTTGCCTGGTTCGTGGTCAAGAACGAGTTGGCGCAAGTGGACCGCGGCGAGGTGCAGGCCCTGCTCGAAGCTGTAGAGGCCGAGGTCAAGCCACAGATCATGCCGTTCTACGCCTGTGATTGCCCGCGAGGGCACAAGGGTGTGTGGACCCGGCGTGCCACTGGCGAACGCATGGGTCCAGACTTCGCCCCACTCGCCCTGACGCCGGAGCAGCGCCCAGACTACAGCTACAGCGGGCCCGAAATCATATACGTTTTCTGGGCGAAGCACGGTCCCTGTCAGGTGACGGGATGCGGACATCGCACGCCCATTATGAGCAGCCCCGTGGTTGCGCTGAAGACGCTCACGGTGAAGGCCTGGGCGGATTACTGCTGCAGCCGTTGCAGTGAGCGTTTTGACGTGGAGGAGTCAGACGCTCGCATGGCGCCTGGCGTTCCTCTGGTCATTGCAAACACCGAGAATCCCTTCGTGGTGCGTGACCGGCTGGGGGGAGTGACCTGTCCGCATTGTAAGGAGCACGAGCGCCATCCGCGCTTCTCCGGCAAGCCGAAGAGCAAGAAACTCGAACTCACACTTCTTGTCCACCCGAGTTGGCTGGCAGGAACTCCGAAGGCTGGGGCTCATGGTGTCGAGGGTGGCGGCAGTACCACGGATGCCGCCGAAGCGACGATACGTTGGAGCCAGGCTCGCGCTGAGCAGGTGCGCCTTGTCGAGGTGCGCGGCACCCTTCCGGACGAGGTAACCTGTCCGGAGACTGGGGTGACGTTCCGGACCGATGAAGGCACGGTGAGGCAGTCCGGGATCTTTTCGTGTGGCTCATGCGGCACGAGCCAGCGGATCGTGGAAGCAGTTGAGGCGACTGGGAAGGACGCACCGTCCGCCGCGTACGCGGTGCAGGGGTACTGTCCAACCTGTGATGAGCAGGGCAGGTCTTACAGCGGACGGTTCTTCAGCCCGGCTTCGGAAGCCTCGTCCGAGAGCGCTGCAGCTCTGGAATGGGAGACCCGCCGGGGAGGCGATCTCGCTGGCTTTTGGCCAACGAGTGAGATTCCGTTCGGCCATATGACGCACCAGCGCCAGCCGTTGCCTCGTCACGGGTATACGCACTGGTGGAAGATGTTCAATCACCGGCAGTTGCTCGTTCACGCGCAGCTCTTGCGCTCCATCGTGCAAGCCAGACCCACCACGCGGTGGCAGACCCGAGAGTACATCCTCGGTGCGTATCAGCAGTACCTGCGTAACCAGAACATGTTCTGCTTCTGGGACATCAGCAGGGACTGCATGGCTCCGCATATGAGCAACAACAACTACCATCCAAAGTCAAACGTCGTAGAGAACTGCGTCTTCCCTTCGCTGGGACGAGGGAACTGGGCATCGTGCACGGAGGCGCTAGCGGAGAGTCGCGACTGGGCCGAATCGCCGTGGGAACTGATCAGCAACGGGCAGTTGGCAGCGGCGGATCCGTCAGTCGCGCTCTCGTTGTCTGGAAAGAGCGAGAAGATCAGCTGCGGGGATCCCGTACTCGACGGGGTCGTCTCGTGTGGCTCTTCGACAGAGCTCAGCCAGGTCCCGGACGGCTCGTTGGATCTGGTCATCACCGATCCGCCGTTTGGTGGGCTGCTGCACTACGCGGAACTCGCAGACTTCTTCTACGTGTGGATGCGTCTGGCGTTGAAGAACCGCTACCCGGAATTCTTCGTGCCTGAGTATACCCCGAAGACCCTAGAGGCGGTGTCCAACCGTGCCCGCCACCCAGAAGATCCGGATGCCTTTTACAAGCGTCTACTCACCGAGTGCTGGCGCGAGTCGTACCGGATGTTGAAGCCCGGAGGGTTGCTTGCCTTTACGTTCCACCACAGCGAGGACAATCCCTGGGTCGACGTGCTGGAGAGTCTCTTCGACGCCGGGTTCTACCTGGAGGCTACGTATCCGATCCGTTCCGACGAGACGAAGGGTGGTGGCGAGTTCGGCTCAAAGACCATCGAGTACGACATCATCCATGTGTGCCGGAAGCGTATCGAAGAGCCGCAGCCGGTGAGCTGGGGCCGCATGCGTCGTGAGGTGCTTCGGGATGTGCGCCAGCTGCAGCAACTCCTAGAGCACCACACCAATGCTGGGTTGCCTGCAGCTGACGTCCAGGTGATCAAGCGTGGAAAAGCGCTGGAGTACTTCTCGCGCCACTACGGCAAGGTGTACGTGGACGAGGGACGCGAGTTCACGGTTCGCGAGGCGCTCATCGGCATCAACCAGCTCCTCGACGAGGAGACGGGAAAGACGCAGGATCCGCCGCCGGTGAATGCGGAGCCGATCACGCGTCAGTTCCTGCGGCTCTTCGACGCACGAACGGAGCTGCCGCGGGACCAGATGCAGAAGTTCCTTCGCGGCACGGGCATCGCGCCGGCGGAGTTCGTCGAGCGTGAGTGGTGCACGGAGCAGAAGAAGGTGTTCTACCCAGCCCAGCCGCTCGAATTTGCCCGGAAGTGGCATGGGCAGCGCCGCGCCATGCTGACGCACGACTACGACCAGGCGATGGTGCTGATCGGAGCATGTGTCGACGGCAGCGGCATCAATGCGACGGAGACGCTGCGCAATCCGCAGTTCCGTCCGCATCCGGCGCTCAAGGCACTGCTGCAGTGGCATGCGAAGCGAGCTGGGTCGCCCGCCACGCGCACAGCCGCGCAGCGTGCAGCGCAGATCTACAGCAGTTGGGAGCAGCAGCAGCCCGCAGCCGTGAAGACCCAGCTGGCCTTCTTCGACGCGGAGTAAGCACTGATGACACCCGCGATCCACGCCACCCGGTCCCTGCGTCGGGGTTCCGCGCTCCTCTGGGACGCGGGAGCCCTGGCGCAAGTTGCTGCGCCAGCCGAGGCGGTATCGGTCCGTCAATTCTGTCTGATGGCAGAGGATTGGCCTGCGGATCTCCCCTCGGCGGACGGAGACCTCCTCGTGGTAGCGGGCCTGGAGGGGTGTTTGGACGCGCTCACCCCCGATGATGCGCACGGGTGGCTCGAGCACACGCTCCGGCCTCTGCTGCTCGCCTTCCAAGGCGAGTATGGCGGTGAAGCGGGGCTGGTCTTCTGGCTCCCGACCGGACGTCAACGGGTTCGCCAGCACCCGGCCACAGGCATCTACCAGTGGCGCTGTGCGGCGCCGCATGGAGAGATCGAGCTTTCCCTCGGCCATGCGCTCTGGGGTGGCGCTGAGGCGGATGCTCGCCGGATCATCCTGTCTGACGGTGCAGGCGCTGACGCCGACGGCGCCGCGTGGGTCGGGTTACACCATCCGCGTATTTCGTAAGCCTTCTGCTGGACACCTCTCGCGCCCTACTTCGTTCCTCGGGTTTCTCTTGTCGATGTCAGTAGCTCACGAGTTCATCCCCGGGCTTCGCGTCGCCCACGCGGAGTTCGGGGAAGGTGTCGTACTGGCGCCCCCTCACAGCGGCCTCGTACGCGTCTTCTTTGGTGAGGGGGATCGCCAGGTCCCGATTCACCTGCTGCGCCCTTTGGTATCGCGCAGCGAGCGAATCCTTCAGGGCGTCGAGGGCACGCCGGAGCGGCTTCGTCAGGCGTGGCTTGCCTACGAGGCGCACGCCCTCCCGCTCATGGAGAGTGCTGCTGCGCTGATCGCCGCTAAGATCGACCTGCTCCCGCATCAGGTGGTGCTCACGCACCGCGTGGCGACGGCGCAACCTCGGCGTTTCCTGGTGGCGGACGAAGTGGGGCTCGGGAAGACGATTGAGACGGCGCTGATCCTCCGCGAGCTGGCCAGCCGTGGTGAGCTGAAGCGCGCGCTGATGGTTGTGCCCGCCGGCCTCGTCAACAACTGGCACCGCGAGCTGAACGAGGTCTTCGGTCTAAATTTCGAGGTGTTCGGCAGCGAAGGGGACGTCACGGATCGCAAGACGAACGCGTTTGCCAAGCACGACCGCCTGATCGCGAGCATCGACACGCTCAAGCGCCCTGCCCGGATCAAGCGTCTACTCGATGCTCCGACGTGGGATCTGGTCGTCTTCGACGAGGCGCATCACCTGAACGCCTATCGCAACGGCGGGAAGATTCGGAAAACTGAGAACTTCAAGCTGGCGGAGGCGCTCAAGGGTCACTCGCGCGACCTGCTCCTCCTCTCGGCCACGCCGCATCAGGGGGACCACTACCGCTTCTGGATGCTGGTGCACCTCCTCAATCCCACGCTCTTCCGGAGCGCGGAGGACATGGTGGAGAACCGGCACCGGCTCAACGCCGTGGTCTTCCGCCGCACCAAGGCGGATGCATGCCGGCCGGATGGCTCGCCGCTCTTCGCGCGCCGCTGGGTGCACACCGAGTCGTTCCTGATGAACGATGAGGAGCGGCGTTTCTACGATGCGTTGCGAGGCTACCTCGAAGATGGCTTTGCCCTGGCCAAGCGGCAGGGAAACCAGGGCCGGGCACTCGGCTTCGTAATGGCGATCTTCCAGAAGATTGCCGCCTCGAGCTTCGCGGCCGTACGACGCACGCTTCGCCGCCGCACGCTGATGCTCACCCTCCACGAGGCCATCGTCCGCGACCAGGAGCTGGACCTGGACGGCCGCGAGCAGTGCTACGCCGGGGCTCGCGCGCTGATCCACGAGGAGTTCGGCCTCGGCGACAATCCGGTGAGCCGGAGCGAGGTGGACCGGATCCTCGCCGACCTCAAGCTCAAGCTTGTTCGCAAACTGGACGAGGAAGCACTGGCCGGTGCCGACGGGGGCAGTGAACTCAGCGCAGCCGCGGACGAGGACCTCGCGATCGCCGCAGTCGCCAACGCACTTCCGGAGGAGCGTGCGCGCATCCAGCACCTGCTGGAGTGCTTCCCGCAGCAGCGGGAGACCAAGGTGGAGATGCTCCTGCGCGCGCTAGGGGTCCTGTGGAAGCAGAACCCCGCCGAGAAGGTGGTCATCTTCGCCACCTATCTGGGCACGGTCGAGCTGCTGGAGCGCGAGATCGAGGCGATGTACCCGGGGCAGCGCGTCGTCGTGTTGCGCGGCGGTGACCACGGGGCCAAGCTGGCCGCAGAGCGCAAGTTCCGGCAGAAGAACGGGCCGCGGGTGATCGTCTGCACGGCGGCGGGACGGGAGGGCCTGAACCTCCAGTTCGCCCGTGTGCTCTTCAACTTCGATCTGCCCTGGAACCCGATGGACGTGGAGCAGCGTATCGGGCGCATCCACCGCTACGGGCAGAACCACACAGCGCAGGTCTACAATCTGGTCCTCTCGGACACCATCGAGGGCCGGATCTTCCTGATGCTCAACGACAAGCTGCTTGAGATCGCTCGCGCACTTGGAAAGACGGACGAGCAGGGGAACGTGGCGGAGGACCTCCGCACACAGATCCTGGGGCAGCTCTCCGAGCGGCTCAGCTACGAGAAGCTCTACCAGGAAGCGCTCTCCGACCCCGAGCTCCGGCGGACGCAGGTGGAGCTGCAGGCTGCCCTCGCGAACGCTTCCGAGGCACGCGAGGCCGTGTTCGAGCTCTTCCAGGACTTGGAGGGCTTCAGCCTGGAGGACTACAAGCCTTTCTCCGATCTCGGGGGCAGTATTACCCGTCTCCTTGGGTTCCTCCGCCTCTCGGCCGCGGAGCGAGGGCAGGCCGTTGTTCAGCGCTCCGACACGGAGTACGAGGTTCGAAGCGAGGGTGGCCCGGTGGAGCTGCGGTTCACCACCGATCGCGAGCAGGCAAAGGATCGGGATGACGTGGACCTGCTGGGTCTCGACCACGTGTGGGTCCAGAGCCAGCTGAGCCAGTGGCAGCAGCTTGCGCCGGAGCGGGTGGGCGCTGCCGTCACCGCCGCTGAGTGTCCGGCGGGCGTGCTCACCTGGTGGTTCGTGGAGATCACGGGTTCGCAGGGAGAGACCCGGTCCCGGGTGCTGCCGCTCGCGGTGGACGCCGCCGGCGACCGGATGCCCTTGCTGGAGCGACGTGCGGAAACGCTGCTCCAGGGACAGCCGGCGGCATCCACCCTGGATGTCGGCGCCCGGATGTCCCTGCTCCGCGAGCATCTCGAACCCATGCTGAGCCGGGAGCTACAGCATCGTGGGCTGCTGCCCGAGGGAAGCAGCTACGCCGCCCGTCTGGTCGGGTGGGTGGAGGTGGTCCCGGTGAGACCAACGACCTCTCATTTCTCGACGGACGCAGAGGTTGTTTCCGCAGCGAACCAGTACGCACAGCGATCTCTGGAGGGACGGGCTCGCTCGGGTTCCACTTCATCCCTCCTAGATCTGCGGACAGGTGGATGAATGTCGGGGCCCCTACACTCCTCACCCGAGGCAAAAGGCTACGTATGGGTGCAAAGGATTCCTCGAAGACCCGAATCGTCCTCGTCTTCGACACCCTCGACGCGCGGGATGTGAGTGGTGCGTCTTGGATCGACAGCTTGATCGCACTGGGCTCCCGTACGGAAGTAGTGGCGCCCCTGCCGAAGGGGCAGGGCCTCGTCCCGGACCATCGGCAGCGCTGGGGGAAGGACGAGGCCTCGCTCCCCGCTCCCATGGCTCTCCTCGAGCACCTGGTCAAGAACGCGGATCCTGAACGTGTGAAGACTGGAGTCGATTCGGACGACGCGGCCATACGGCGTGCCCAGCTGGCGAGGAAGGATCCCGAGACGATCGCTTTGGCGCTGGGAAGAGCAGCGTGCGCGTGGTGAACGAAGAGGGGGACGAGGAGCGGCAGTCGCTCACCATCTCCCGCGCGGACTTCTGGGCGGGAACCTCCAACAAGCAGCTCAACTTCCTGCAGCACATTCGCACGCTGCGGGAGGTGCTGGGTGGGCGGCTGTGATGGTGCCGGACAACGCCCTCTTCGAGGGCGGCGCATCCGCCGCAAGCTGCTGCACGAGTGCGACGTGTACCCCCTGCTGCGCCTCCTCATGGGGATCTTCTACGCGCAGGGAGTGAAGGCCATCGTTCTCTTTTTCGACAAGGAACCGGGGAGCCTTGACCTCTGGGCGAAGCGGCTTTGGGTGTACGATCTGCGCACCAACCAGCAGTTCACCCTCAAGACTAACCCGCTCGCCTGGCGCGACCTGGACGAGTTCGTGGCGTGCTACAACCCTGAGAACCGGCACGAGCGCACCGCCACCTGGAGCGAGGACACTTCTGAGGGCCGCTGGCGCTCGTACAGCTACCACGAGCTCGCCGCCTGCTATAAGGCGAGCCTGGACCTCTTCTGGCTCCGCGACGAGGCGCTGGAAGACTCCGCCAGCCTCCCAGACCCCGACGTCATCGCCGCGGAGATCGCGGTGGAGCTGGAGCGGGCGGCGGGGTAGCGGCATCCGCGCGGGTGGCCACGGCTTCTTCCGTGCGTCGCCCGCGCGGATCTCGGCTCACTGCGGCGATCTATCCGCGCATCGAGTGGCCATTTCTCGCCGGTTCAGCGAGCTGTTCCGCGGACGAGCTGCCTCCTGCGGTGTAACTGGCCAGCGATCGTGCGCCCCCGTGAAGCACGGCGTGGACATTCCGGAACTCCAAGCGAGCATTCGCGTTCTGGTCCACCCGTCCAAGTACATCAACCCCGCACAACCCCAGCCCTCATGAGTGCTAGCACACAGGCGAATGTGGCCCCACTGCTCGATGCTTCGCCCGCGTCGAAGATCTCCCACCTCTTCGACTTGGAGCTCGACACGGCCGCCGGGGCCGAAACGCGTGGGCAGAGGGTCTATCGCAGCGTGCAGCAGCTGGGGCAGCTTATCAGCGGTGAATACGGGGAGCGCGTCCTCTACGAACTCGTCCAGAACGCCCATGATGCGCACCAGGACGGCAAGCCTGGCGACGTGGCGATCCGGCTGGTCGTGGAGAGCGACGACCGAGGAATTCTCTATGTCGCGAATGGAGGCCAGGGCTTCAACGAGGGCAATCTCCAGGCGATCCGGAACATCGCGACCAGCACCAAGGAGGTGGGAGAGGGAATCGGCAACAAGGGGGTGGGCTTCCGGAGTGTCGAGGCACTGACCGACGATCCGCGGATTTATTCTCGCCTGGATGCCGCGGAAGGAGGTGCCGCGGAACGGTTCGATGGCTTCTGCTTTCGATTCGCCCGTCCCGCGGAGATCGAGGCACGGGCGCGGGAGATGGGCTTCGCCGATGTAGCGGCTGCGGTCGCAGCATCGATGCCCCGCTATCTGGCGGCCGTTCCCTCCGATGAGCAGCCGGAGCCGGTCCGGGATTTCGCTCGCGAGGGCTACGTCACCGTCGTGTGCCTCCCGCTCGTGACGGCGGCGGCGGTGCACATGGCGCGCAAGCAGGTGAAGGAGATCCTGCAATCGGACGTGCCGATCCTCCTCTTCCTGGAGCGGGTCCGGCAGCTCGACATCGAGGTGAAGGATGCGGGGGCAGGATCGCGCCGCCAGAAGCTCACGCGGAGCGTAGAGGAGATTGCCGGCTCCATCCCGGAACTGCCTGAATGCCGGCTGCAGACGGTCATTACGGGGCCAAGCGGCAAGCGCTGGCTCATGGTTCGCCGCTCCGTCGGACGCGAGCGCGTACTGAACGCCGTGGAGCGCAGCGTGAGGATGGAGCCGGGGCTGAAGCGCTGGCGCGAGTGGAAAGGAAATGCCGTCGTTAGCGTGGCGGTACCATTGAAAGGCGGCCTCAAGACAACTCGCCTGTACAATTTTCTCCCCATGGGTGCCGAGTCCGAGGCACCTCTGTTCGCCCACCTAGACGCCCCCTTCTTCACGACGATCGACCGGCGCAGAGCGAAGCTTGACCTCCCGCTCAACGCCGAGCTTCTGGACGCGGCGTGTGAGACTGCCGCTGCCGCCTCGCTCGCCATCTCCCGCCGGTACCCCGAGATCCCGGCGAGAGTCGTGGTCGACCTCGCCGCCTGGGAGTGGAGCCACTTCGCGCGGTTACGGAAGGCGTTCGCGGCCGTCGGCTCGCCGCTGGACACGGCGGAGGTCTGGCCCACTTCCGAGCGGGGGTGGGCGAGCCTCCGGCGCGTGCGTACCTGGCCACCCGGGCGCTACCGGATCATCACGCGAAGTGCTGCTGCGGCCGCAGGTGCCGCGATCCTGGCGCGGACGATCAGCGAACCGCACGTGGAAGCGCTACGGGCGCTCGCGGACGGATGTGGGCTCTCCATCGACCCATCTCCCGAAGAAGTGGCAGTGTGGGCGGAAGCGGTCGCGGAACGACTCCCGCGGGAGGACGAGGCGGCGCGTGAGCGATGGACGCTCTTCTACGACGAACTCGTGGCGCTCCTGCCATCCATCGACGCGCTCCGAGCACTCAAGGGCCGCGAGATCATGCTGGGCGGCGACGGGCAGCTCCTGTCCGCCGGGCCCGGCGTGTACGTGAGGCACGACGGATCACGGCGTGCGCGCGGCGGCGCCCCTCTCCCTCCGAGAGATCTGTCGCGTAAGCTGGACGTGCTGTCCGGCCACGTCACCGTGCGCGCGGAGACGTTTCTCGCGTTCGAGCGAGCGGCTCTCTGGCGGCGCTACGACGCGACAGACGTTCTAGGGGCGTTACCCTCGCTGTTCAGTGACAAGCCCGCCCCTGCGCGCCGGCGAGCTGCCCTCCTGTGGGCCTTTGAGGTGTGGAAGCACGACACCGCGGACGCGAAGAAGGCGCTCGGCACGGCCGAGCTGCAGGTGCCTACGCGCGACGGGTGGGCACGCGCGTCTTCAGCCGCCTTCTCGGACTCCTGGACTCCGCTCGGCAAGCACCTCGTGGCGTTCCTCGCGGAGGCCGCGCCGCACTCTCCCGCCTGCGCCAAGCGGCTGGGTGGCACTCTGGTGAGTTGGGACGAGTGGCCCGGCAATGGCTCCACCAGAACGGAGTGGATCCGTTTCCTCAGTGACGCGGGCGTAACGGACGGACTGATTCCTGAGGCGACTGCGATCGCCGGAGGCCCGTACAGGGGCGACTACTGGTGGACGCACCTCGCTGCGTCGAAGGGAAGCGCGCTGGACCAGAGCTGGCGCGCCAACCATGGATTCGCGGGTGTCGAACACCCGTACACGTCATACACTCTCCGGGGCAGCCTGTGGTGGTTGCCCGGCCAGGTCATCGTCGGAGCGCTGTCCGACGATGCAAGGAGACGGTTCGCGGTCCTGGTGGTGGCGCATCTCCAGCAGTGGGGGACATTGCGCCTCAACTGCTCGATCGGGCGGTTCGACCGCGACGCACGCCACCACGACGTCCACCCGCTCCGCACGCCACTCGCGACCTTCTTGATGACGGCACCATGGTTTCCGGTTCAGCTGAAGGGAGACGATTCGTTCGTTCCGCTTTCCGAGGCGTGGCTGCTCACCGACCGGCGCAGCGATCCGAAGTTCGTTCCCCGCGCGCCGGATGAGATCGCAGACTACCTGGATCCTACGGGAAAGGTGTTCGCCATCCTGTCAGCGCCATTATACGGATTGAGGATGTGGAAGGAGCCGCGCCACGCGACCGCGCGGTTGGCGGTCCTCGCCCGCGTGTGCGACACATTGGAGCAGCACGAGCGGACCCCTTTCCGCAAGCAGTACGACCTGGCATGGGAGGATCTGCGGGCCACCGGGGGCCGTCTGGGTCCCAACGTTCCGGTGGTCGTCGAACGAGGGGGTGGGCTCGTCGCGGTTGAGGGGGGCGCCCCGCCCGTGCGGGTGTACATCCGCGCCGGACGAGAGCGTGAGCTCGCCCGGCTCCTGATCGAATCGGGCTCGCACGTGCTCGCGTCTGGGGATGAGATCGACGCGGGCGCGACGGCGGCTCTCCTCAACCAGACGGGGCGCTTCGATGCGCGTCCGGTGGACGAGGGAAGCGTTCAGCTCCTTCTGGATGGGGTGCCCTTCCGCCCATCCGGCAAGGACCCACTGCTCACGAACGTGGTGCCGTGGCTGGCAGAGGCGCTCGTCCTCGGCCACGAGGTCGGCGCACGGGATCTTGAGAAGTCGCTGCCCTCCGTTGCGCTGGAGGAGCGCATCCGCAAGGTGCGGCTGCGGGAGTGCCGGACGATCGAGCTCCAGACCGCCAGCGGCGCACGGAAGCTGCTTCGACGCTACGTCCACCGGAACGACGAGCGGCCGGCGCTGATCGTCGCCGGGGAGCTGGACGCGGAGCAACTTGCCGACAGCGCATCGTCCCTCTCTTCGCTGGTGCACGCCAACCTGCGCTCGTTCGAGCCGCTCCTGCTGCGGCTGGTGCGCCGACTTCCGCCAGCGGGCCCGCTCGCGTCCGCCCCCGCCCCCTCCGACCGCGACTACGCCTTCGCGGTGCAGGCGGACCTGGACGTCGTGCGCGAGCACCTCGCGTTCCGGCGAACGGACCACAGCCGCCAGGTGGCGCTGATCGTTCCGGTGATCGCCTACTTCGCGGACGCCGAAACCGCCCTTGAGGCGGAGCGCGTTCTGCAGGCGGCTCCCCCGCAGAGCTGGCTCGCGAGGGTAGCGGAGCTCGTACCAACGCCTACGGCCGAGCTCCTCTTCCGGCAGCTTGACGAGGTGGACGACCTTGCCGCACTGCGCCGTACTCTGGAGCTCGACTACGCCCGGTTCAATCAGGCGCTTCGCGCCCTGGAACGGGCGCCGCTCTCCAACGAGGGGGAGCTGCGCCGCCAGTTCGAGGTCTGGAAGGATGATCTGCGCCCCGCGCTGCGTGACCGGCTTCGTGGGCACTATGCGGCGTCCGTCGGTGATCCGGCGGTTCTCAAGGAGTACGCAGCTCTGCGTGAGTTGAGCTTCGTCACCTTCGACGACAGGTGGCTCGACACGCACGAGACCCTCGACCGCGACGATGTGCTCGGGCTCGCCAACCGCATTTTCGCCGAGCGCTTCGGCGCCGCGGCGGGGCGCGGCCTCCCAGAGCTGGACGCGCTCCGAGCGGCGAACCGAAAGGCACTGGCCGTGTTCGCCCGGACCGCGCTCCCCGTCCTGGGCGCCGCGGCGGGGGAGACGCTGCCGGACGCATGGAAAGCCGGGCCCGTCG
>DASVSA010000104.1:0-15283 GCA_036388335.1 Longimicrobium sp.
TGCTGCACTTTTTCCTGCTGGTGAAGAAGGACGTGCGGGAGCCGCTGATCTTCGCGGGGGTATTCGCGGGGCTGATGGCGTTTCGCCGAGAGCTGGTCACCGGGGCCGCTACCAAGCGTCGAGCCCCTGAAACCCCGCGCGTCTAGCCTGCGTAGGTGGGCCATACCGCCCGTCACTCGCGTTCCGCAACGAAGGAGAGGCACATGAATCCTTTTATCGGGCCCATGATCGTGATGGTCACCGCAATCATCACGACGGGCTCCGTGCTGATCTTGCGTCCCATCGCCACGCGTCTGGGGCGCCTGCTCGAGGTGATGGCGGAGCAACGGCTCAACTCCGCCCCGCCCCCGCCCCCCGTGGACATGTCGCAGATCCGCGACCTGCTCACCGGGATCGACCATCGGCTCTCGCTGATGGAGGAGCGCCAGGACTTCGCCGAGGCGCTCATCTCCTCGAGCGAGACGCGGGCGATGGTCCACGCTCCGCAGGAACGCCACTAATCGAACAACACGGTTCACACAGAAGGCACGGAGACACAGGGGGAGGGTTCTCTCTGTGTCTCCGTGCCTCTGTGTGAGATGACTTCATGACTCGCCGCACCCGCCTGTTTCTCCACGAGCTCCGCGCGCTCACGCTCGTCGCCGGGCCCATCATGGCCAGCCAGCTCGGCGGCATCGCCATGAACACCACCGACACCGTCATGGTGGGCCCCCTGGGCGCCACCGCGCTGGCGGCGGCGGGGCTCGCCAGCGCCGTGCAGTTCACGCTGATCGTGATGTGCAACGGGGTGGTGATGGGGATGATCCCGCTGGTGAGCCAGGCGTTCGGCGCGGGCGACCGGGGGGAGTGCCGGCGCGTGCTGGTGCAGGGGCTGTGGGTGGCCGGCGCCCTGGCCGTCCCCGCCACGCTCGTCTCCCTCTCCGGGCGGCGGCTGGCGCTGCTGCTGGGGCAGGCGCCGGAGGTGGCCGTGCTGGCGGGCGACTACCTCACGGCGCTCGCCCCCGGCGTGCTGCCCCTGATGCTCTTCATGGCCTTCCGGCAGTACCTGGAGGGGATGGGCGTCACGCGCGCGGCCATGTGGATGACGCTGGTGGGGGTGATCCTCAACGTGTTCGGCAACCAGGCGCTGATCTGGGGCGTCCCCGGCGTGGTGCGGCCGCTGGGCGTGGTGGGCTCCGGCGTGGCGACCTCCGCCGTGCGCTGGGCGATGCTGGTGGGGATGGTCGCTTACGTGCTGCGCAGCGCGGAGCTCCACCCCTTCCGCGGCGTGTCGCTGCGGCCGGTGGCGGAGCGGCTGAGGCGCATCGTGGGGCTGGGGGTGCCGGTGGGCGCGCAGCTCGGCGCCGAGGTGGGGATCTTTGCCCTGTCGGCGGTGATGATGGGGTGGCTGGGCCCGGTGCACCTCGCCGCGCACCAGGTTACCATCAACGTGGCCTCCACCACCTACATGGTGCCGCTGGGGGCCAGCATCGCGGGCTCCATCCGCGTGGGGCAGCACCTGGGCGCGGGCAACCGGCGCGCGGTGCACCGGGCGGCGCTGGCCACCTACGTGCTCGCGCTGGCCTTCATGGGGTGCTGCGCGCTCTTCTTCGTCGCCGCCCCCGAGGCGGTGATCGGCCTCTACACCCGCGACGCGGAGATCGTGAGGATCGGGAGCACGCTCCTCCTGCTGGCCGCCCTCTTCCAGCTCTTCGACGGCGCCCAGGCCGCCGGCATCTGCGTGCTGCGCGGCGCCGGCGACACGCGCATCCCCATGTGGATCACCATGATCGGCTACTGGGGCGTGGGCTTCCCGGTGGCCTACCTGCTGGGCTTCAAGACTCCGCTGGCGCACACCGGCATCTGGACCGGGCTCACGGTGTCGCTCGCGGTGGTGGCGCTGCTGATGGCGCTGCGGGTGCGGCAGGTGCTCTGGGCCTCACACAGGGGCACGGAGACACGGAGATAGAGGATACTGGAGACCCCGTACCGCGGAGCTGGCCCCGGACCGGGCGGTTGAAACCGCTGCAACGACCACACGAAGTCCCCCAGCGGGGACTACAGGTTTCCTGTTCGGGCCGAAGGCCCAGTCCGCGCAGGCGGACTTCGTGAAGTTGTTGCAGCGAATTTATTCGCCCGCAGCCGGGCCTCAGCCGTCCGAGCGGACGGAGAAGGCGGGGACGAGGCCCGGTGCGGGGTTGCGCGAGGCGAGGGCGGGGCGGGCGTGCCACTCGTGGGCGGTGCTGCGCATGAGGAGGGCGCAGTCGAAGGCGATGGAGCCCTCGGGGAAGCGCGTGCGGTCGTCGAAGAAGCTGCTCTCCACCACGTCCACCTCCAGCGGCTCCACGCTCCACCCCTCGGTGCGCAGCTCCATCCCCTCGAAGCCGGTGAGGTCGTTGCGCGGCGAGTAGCCGAGGCCGCCCTGCTGGAAGAAGTCCGAGGCCTCCCAGAGCGAGGCGAAGATGGAGCCGGGCGGGAGCTTGCGGGAGACCTGGCCGCGCACCGCGATGCGCGTCTCGCCGTCGCGGCTGCGCACGGCCACGCTCAGCCCCGTGTCCCACTCGCGCACGTCGAAGCGCGCGCGGCGCTGCACGCCGGGAAAGAGCCGCCCGCCGGCCAGCACGTTGAGGCCGCTGGAGGTGTCGCGCCGCGGGACGTACACGCCCTGGCACACGCCGTCCTCCCCGTCCCACTCCACGGCCACGCGGTGGGCCGCGTTCTCCGAGCCGATCCCCACCAGCGCGGGAAGGCCGCGGGGACGCACCGCGCGCAGCCGGATCAGGCAGATCCCCGCGATGGCCTGGCCACGCACCAGCCGGGGCCGGAAGGGCTCCGGGAGAACTCCCCGCAGCGCATCCGGCTCCACCCGGTAGTTGACCAGGACGCGCCGCTCGATCCAGCCGGCCACCACGGGACTCTTCATTCGCGAGGCAACGGGTGGGGGAAGGAAGTACTCGTCCGAAGCGTAGCCGCGCGCGAGCCGCCGAGTCAATGGAAATCCGCCGCTCAGCTCCAGCCCGTCTTCGCCACGGCGCTCCCGGCGTACGCCTCGTTCCCCGCGGAGGGGCCGTGCGGCATGCTCCCCTCGCGGCTCTTCAGCGCCTCCTCGGCCGCGGCGTCCACCTCGGCGGAGACGTCGGCCTCGATGGACTCCAGGCGCGAGCGGTCGATCCCCTCCTCCACCAGCCAGGTCTCGAACATCCCCACCGGGTCGCGGCGGCCCCAGCTCTGGAAGAGCTCCGGCTCGAAGAGGGAGCGGGCCTCGCGCTCGTCGTGGGTGGCGTGGCCGCCCATGCGAAAGGTCTCGGCCACCAGCAGGGTGACGCCCTCGCCGGCGCGGGCGCGGTCGGCGGCCAGCCGGGTGGCGGCGAAGGCGTCCAGCACGTGGTTGCCGTCGAACACGGCGCCGGGCACGCCGTACATCGCGGGCCAGTCGTGGAACGACCCCGCCGCGTGCACCTTGAGGCGCGTGCCCAGCGCGATCTGGTTGTTCTGGATGATGAAGAGGGCGGGGAGGCGCCTGACCGCCGCCAGGTTGATCCCCTCGTGGAACGCCGCCGTCTTGGTGGAGCCGTCGCCGATCCACGTCATCCCCACGCGGTCCTCGCCGCGGATCTGGAAGGCGAGCGCCACCCCCGCGATCACGGGCACCACGTCGCCCACGTGCGAGATGGGCGCGAGCACGCCGTACTCCAGGTCGCCCACGTGAAGGTCGCGGCCGCCCGCGGGCGCGTCGCCGGTGCCCAGGTAGGTGCGGAAGATGTCGGCCACCGGCATCCCGAACTCGTGGCAGGCGCCGCAGTTGCGGATCATGGGCGCCACCACGTCGCGCCCGGGCCCCGACCTCCTCAGCGCGTGCACCGGCCCGATGGTGGCCGCCTCCTCGCCCACGCCCAGCCAGGCCTTGGAGATCACCCCGCTCTTGACCCAGCGCTTGAGGGCGATCTCGTGCAGCCGGTTGCGCAGGAGCCCCGCGTACATGGCCAGCAGGTCGTCTTCCCCGATCCCGCGCACCACCTCGCGGCGCTCCGCATCCGCGTCGATGCGCGCGCGGAAGTCGTGCATGGTCTCGGGGTCCGCCTGCCAGTTGTGGTACTCGGGCGGATCGTACGCGGCAAAGCGCTTCATGATAGGGTATTCGATGGCGAAGGTTGGTGGCTGGCTGAGCATACGACCCGCCCCCACGCCCGCGCAACACGGAGGCACAGAGTGAAGTAATCTCCGTGCCTCCGTGTCTCTGTGTGAGCCCCTCTTTTTACCTCGGAAGCGCCGCCTCCGCCGGCAGCCCGAGCGCCGCCTCCGCGTCCTGCTCGTCGTGGATGGAGCGCACGATGTGGGTGGCCATCACGTCCAGCTCCGAGCGCGACGGCACCTCGGCGTTGGGATCGGGAAGCTGCAGCGGGAACGGGGCCCCCTGCGGCACCGGGATCAGGTGGAGGTGGAAGTGGAAGACGTCCTGCCCGCCGTCCGCCCCGTTGGGGGAGAACAGGTTGATGGCGCGGCACCCGGTGGCGCGGCGCAGCCCCGGCAGGATGCGCTTGGCCACGGCGAAGGTGCGCGTGGCCAGCTCCTCCGGCACGTAGAACAGGTTCTTGTGATGCGCCTTGGGGACCACCAGCACGTGCCCGCGGTGGAGCGGCTGGACGTCCAGGAAGGCGATCACCTCTTCGTCTTCGTGGATGATGCTCACCGTCTCGTCGCCGCCGATGATCCGGCAGAAGACGCAGGTGGGGTTCTGGTTGGGATCGACCACGCGGGCCTCCGGACGCTGAAACGAATGGAAAGGGGCGCGGCCCGGCACCCGCCGTCCGCGCGCTCCCTCCCGCGCGTTTGCAAGAGGCAGGCCCGCCCCCGAACGGCGCGAGGGTTGCCAGCCACCCCGCGCACGGGCGAGATTGGCGCCCGCCGTTCGCCGAGCCACACTCTCACGCGCAAGATGCCGAACACGCGAGCCATCCGCGGGGCCACCGAAGACAAGCCCAGCGTGACCCCCCTGTTCCCCCTCCTCCTCCTGGAGACGCTGCGGGACATGGACCGCCCGGAGGAGCTTCTGGAGGGAGAGGACCTTTCGGCGAGCATGCCGCGCCGCCTTGGGCTCAGCGACGTCGTCTTCACGCAGATCCACCGCTTCCGCGGCGAGGTGCGCCGCAAGCGCCCGCAGACGGCGGCCACCGTGGAGGACCTGATCCGCCTGGTGATCAAGCGCCACGACGCGGACGAGATCTTCATGGAGGCCGGCCGCCGCGTGGCCCGCCGCATCTGGGAGGAGCGCTCGGGCCCCGCGCGCCGCGTGGTGCGCCTGCTCCCGGCCGCGCTGGCCGCGCGCAGCGCCCGCCGCGCCGCGGGCCGCCTCTTCCGCCAGCTGCAGGGCACCGCGTGGCTGGAGGTCGTGGGAAGGCCGCCCACCGTGCGCATGGTGGGCGCCCTCACCTACCGGGCGGACCCGGGGGGCGCCGCCTGCGCCTTCTACGCCGGCGCCCTCGCCGAGCTCCTCCGCGAGTACACGGGCAAGGAGCACCCGGTGGCCCACCCGCACTGCCAGGCCCGCGGCGCCGACGCCTGCGAGTGGGCGGCGGGATGAGAAACGGAGGCACGGAGAGAAGTTCTCCGTGCCTCCGTGTCTCTGCGTGAGCCCCGCCGTTACGGGACCGTCTGCAGCAGCTCGATGTCGTAGATCAGCGTGGAATTGGCCGGGATGTCCGCGAAGCCGGAGCCCGCCTCCGCCTTCCGCGCCTCGGAGCCGTACGCCAGCGACGGCGGGATGATCAGCCGCCGCTTTCCGCCTTCCAGCATCCCCAGCACCCCTTCCTCCACCCCGCGCACCGGGAGCACCTTGAGGCCCGGGACGAACGCGCCCGCCTCGCCGGTGAAGGTGCTGTCGAAGACGGCGCCGTTCTGCAGCCGGCCCACCGTCCGGATGGTGACCCCCCTGCAGGGCCTGGCCATGAGGCCGGAGCCGACCTCCAGGTCACGGTAGCGCAGCCCGGTGGTAGTGATCACCGTGTCGCCGCGGACGCTGGCGGTCTCGTTGCTGATGCTCTGGCACACGACGCCGACGGAATCGCGGGCCTCGCACGCGAGGGCGGTGGCGCACACGCAGAGGGCGCCGAAGATCTTGAGGGCTCGCATGGCCGTTCTCGAACGGGGTTTCCGCGCCCGGCGAACCGGGCCTGGTAAACAGACGACGCTCCAGGGCGCCTCGTCACTACACCGCGGCTAGTCGTCGATGGGCCCGCCGCGCATCTTCTTGAGCTGCGAGCGCTGCTTCTTGGCCCGCAGCCGCGCCTCGCTGGCGCCCCGCGGCGGCCGGGTCTTCTTCCGCTTCTTGGGGACGACCAGCGCCTGGCGCAGCAGCTCCGCGAAGCGCTCCGTGACCGCCTCCTTGTTCTGATACTGGCTGCGGTGGTCGCTGGCCGCAAGGAGAAGCGTACCCTCGCCGCTGATGCGGTTGGCCAGCTTGCTGCGGATCAGCGCCCGCTGCTCGTCGTTCACGCTGGGCGACGCGTCCACGTCCCACACCAGCTCCACGCGCGTGGAGCTGGTGTTGACGTGCTGGCCGCCCGGCCCGCCCGAGCGCGTGGCCCGGTAGGTGAGCTCCGCGCGCGGGATCCACAGGCCATCGTTGACGGCGATCAGGCCATCTTCGCTCATGAGCCCGATTGCGGCTCCACCTCGATCACCGTGATGTCGAAGATGGTGGTGGAGTTCGCCGGGATCCCCGAGAACCCGCCCCGCGCCTGCTGTGCCGCGGCGCCGTAGCCCAGGCTGGCGGGGATGATCAGCCGGCGCACGCCGCCCTCCTTCATCCCCACCACCCCCTGCTCGAAGCCGGCGATGAGCGGCTCCACGCCGGGCCTGAACGGGTAGTACGCGTTGGTGGGCACGCTGTCGAACACGGCTCCGTTCTCCAGCCTGCCCACGTAGCGCACGGCCACGCCGCGGCAGCTCTCCACCGTGGCGCCGCTGCCCACGGTGAGGTTCAGGTAGCGCAGGCCGGTGGCGGTGATCACCGTGTCGCCGCGCGTGGAGGCGGTGGTGTTGGTGACGTCGCGGCAGCCGGAGCCGATCGGGTCGTTCTCGCACGCGGCGGCTACGGCGCACAGGGATGCGAGCGCAAGGAAGCTGCGGACGCGCATGGGTCCTCCGGGGAAGCGGGTGGGGAGGGGCAGCGGGGTGCTCCCGGCGTCTCCGGGAAGTCACCGCCAGAACCGGGCCGGAGGCAGGGGCACGCTCCTCGCAACGGAGCGCGCGTGTCAACCGCAGCCTGCAAGGGAACGAATGAGCCAGCCTCCCGTCAATACCCCCCGTCCCGAGGTGCGCGCCGCCGCGCCCCGCCACTACCACCTGATCGGCATCGCCGGCACCGCCATGGCCTCGCTTGCCGGGCTGCTGCGCGCCGCCGGGCACACGGTAACGGGCTCGGACGAAAACGTGTACCCGCCGATGTCCGACCAGCTGCGCGAGCTGGGGATCCGCTACGCCGAGGGATACGGCGCCGCCAACCTGGAGCCGCGCCCGGACTGGGTGGTGGTGGGCAACGCCATCTCGCGCGGCAACGAAGAGCTGGAGGCGGTGCTGGAGCAGCGCCTCCCCTACACCTCGGCCGCGGCCACCATCAAGGAAGAGTTCCTGCGCACGCGCCTGCCCCTGGCGGTGGGGGGCACGCACGGCAAGACCACCACCACCTCGCTGCTGGCGTGGGCGCTGGAGGCGGCGGGGCTCAACCCGTCGTTCCTCATCGGCGGGGTGGCCGAGAACTTCGGCACCTCGTTCCGCCTCACCGACTCGCCCTGGTTCGTGATCGAGGCCGACGAGTACGACACCGCGTACTTCGACAAGGGGCCCAAGATGTGGCACTACCTCCCCTACGCGGCCATCGTCAACAACGCCGAGTTCGACCACGCGGACATCTACCGCGACGAGGAGGCGTACCGCTTCGCCTTCGCGCGCTTCATCAACCTGGTGCCCCGCAACGGCACGCTGGTGGCCGGGTGGGACTCGCCCATGGTACGCGACCTGGCGCCGAAGTCGCTCGCCCCCATCGAGTCGTTCGGCTACACGGACGGCGAGGAAGCGGGTGGCGGCGAGCACCCGCGCTGGACGGCGCGCGACGTGGAGTTCGGGCCGGAGGGCACTCGCTTCACGGCCGTCCACGACGGCGAGGTGTGGGGAGTAGTGGAGACGCCGGTGACGGGCGCCATCAACGTGAGGAACATCCTGGCCGTGATCGCCGTGGCCGACTTCATCGGCGCGGACCGCGCGGGGGTGCTGGAGGGGCTGCGCACCTTCCGCAGCGTCAAGCGGCGCATGGAGGTGCGGGGCGAGGCGCGCGGCGTGACGGTGATGGACGACTTCGCGCACCACCCCACGGCCGTGCGCGAGACCATCGAGGCCGTGCGCCAGCGCTTCCGCGGCCGGCCGATCGTGGCCGTCTTCGAGCCGCGCTCGTACACGGCGCAGCGCCGCGAATTCCAGGACGCGTACCGCGACGCCTTCGCCGCCGCGGACCGCGTGGTGCTGGCCGGCCTCTTCCACCCCGAGCGCTACACGGCCGACACGGCGCTCAACCCCAACGAGCTGGTGGATGCCTGGCGCGCCGCCGGCAAGCCCGCCGACTTCATCCCCGACCCGGACGAGATCGTCCGCCGCCTGGTGCCCGAGCTGAAGGGCAACGAGGTGATCCTGGTGATGAGCAACGGCGGCTTCGGGGGCATCCACGGCAAGCTGCTCGACGCGCTGGCCTGAGAACAGGGCTCACACAGAGACACGGAGACACAGAGGAGAAACTTCTCCCCTGTGTTTCTAAGTCGTTGCGGCGCAATGGAATAAACACTTGACGGGTTGGGTGTGTGTGGTTAGACTGAGTGGCGTTCAGTAACCCCACCGTTTGTCTGCCGCACACCTCCCTGCCCGCGAGAAATAACGATGAAGCGAGCTGCGCCGCTGTTCCTGGCCGGTCTGGCCGGTCTTTCCGCCTGTTCCGATCTCAATCCGGTTGCGGGGCGCGGTGCGCTCGCGCCCGGCGCGGTTGCCCTGAACGCCACCGTGGCGGACGAGGAGATCGTCCCCGGACAGATCATCGTGCGCTTCCGCCCCGGCGCGGCGCGCTCGGAGATCGCCGAGCAGCACCGCGCGCGCAAGAAGGCCGACATGCTGCTGGAGCGCACCGAGATCATGGAGGTGCCGGTGGGGCAGGAGGCGGAGATCGCGGCGCAGCTCTCGAGGAACCCGAACGTGGAGTTCGCGGAGGTCGACCGGATCGCCAAGCTCGGGCCCTGTGAAGTGTCGACTTCCTGCACCCTGCCGGACGGGCAGTTCTTCGGCTACAAGTGGGACCTGCACAACACCGGCACGGTGCTTACGCAGGCGAGCGCGAAGGCGGACGCGGACATCGACTGGGCGGAGACGTTCGACCACCTGGGCGGCAACGCCTTCGCCGGCTCGGCCGTGATCGGCGTGCTGGACACGGGCATCCGCGCCACCCACACGCAGTTCGCGGGCAAGATCCTGGGCGGCCGCCGCTTCCTCAACGACGGCGTGGCCGTGACCAACTACGTGGACGACCACAGCCACGGCACGCACGTGGCCGGCATCGCGGCGGGCATCGGCACCGCGGCGGTTCCGGGCGTGGCGTACGGCAAGAACATCAAGATCCTCGTGGGCAAGGTGTGCAACTCGGCGGGGAGCTGCCCCTCTTCCGCCACGGCCGACGGCATCATCTGGATGGCCGACAACGGCGCGAACGTCATCAACATGAGCCTGGGCAGCTTCGGCGGTAACCCGGACGGCAGCGGCTCGGCCGCTCAGCTGGCCGCCCTGCGCTACGCAGCCAGCAAGAACGTGCTGCCGGTGTGCGCCACGGGGAACGACGACGGCAAGGCGAACTACGGCGGCGGCGTGGGCTACCCGTCGCGCTTCGACGAGTGCATGGCCGTGGGCTCCACCAACTGGGGCGACACCAAGGCCTCCTACTCCAACTACGGCCCGCAGATCGAGATCTCCGCGCCGGGCGGCGACGGCAACGCGCTGAACACCGGCAACAGCCTGATCCTGGCCGCCAGCAACAGCGGCGACGGCTCGTACGGCTTCAAGGCCGGCACGTCGATGGCCACGCCGCAGGTGGCCGGCCTCGCCGCGCTGCTCTACGCCACGGGCACCACGGACGCGAACGCGATCCGGCAGCGCCTGAAGGAGACCGCGGACGACGTGGAGGCTCCGGGCTGGGACAACCGCACGGGCGCCGGCCGCATCAACGCCTACCGCGCTCTCACGGGGCAGAACCCGAACGCGGCGCCGGTGGCGAAGCCGGTGAACGCGGCCACGGGCAACAAGGGCGTCGCCATGACGTTCGACGGCACCACTTCGATGGATCCGAACGGCAGGGCCATCAAGAGCTACGCCTGGAACTTCGGTGACGCGGCCTCGGCATCCAACACCGCCGCCACGGCGCAGGCCAGCCACACCTACCTGCGCGCCGGCACCTACACCGTGTCGCTCACGGTGACGGACGCCGCCAACCTGACGGACACGAAGACGAGCACGGTGGTGATCGCCAACCTGGCGCCGAGCATCAGCGCCTTCGCCGGCGCCACGCTGCTGCAGGGCGAGAGCTACGCCGCCGCCGGCTCGTTCGCCGACGCGGACCCGGACAGCTGGACGGCGACGGTGGACTACGGCGCCGGATCGCAGCCGCTGGCGCTGGACGGCAAGAGCTTCGCGCTGAGCCACCGCTACACCGATGCCGGCACGCACACGGTCACCGTGACGGTGCGCGACGACGACGGCGGGGTGGGGAGCCGTACGGCCGCCGTGACCGTCTGGACGCCGGCGCAGGCCATCGGGGCCACGCTGCTCGCCGAGGTCGCCGGCCTGGACGCATCGACCTCGCTCTCGGCCCCGCTCAATGCCGCACAGGCGTCGCTTGACCGCGGCGACCTGAGCGCGGCGAACGGGCAGATGCGCGCCTTCGTCAATCACGTGGAAGCGCTGGTGCAGGGACGCCGCCTCACCGCCTCCATGGGCGCCCAGCTGATCGCCGGCGCCAACCGCGTGATCGCCAGCATGAACCGGTAAACTGACGGGCTCACACAGAGACACAGAGGCACAGAGAAAGATGCTTTTCTCTGTGCCTCTGTGTCTCTGTGTGAGCCCTGTTTTTATCCGCCGCGTGATGCGGGCCGTTCCCAGTCCGGCAGGTGGTTCAGCAGGTAGTCGATGCCGAACACGTGCCGCCGGTGGTCGTCGTCGCCGCGGAAGACGACGGCGCTCCAGCCGCGCATCCCCGTGGGGGTGTAGCGGCGGCCGCGCATGGTGAGCTTCTGGCCGGAGATGGCCTTGATCAGCACGCGCTCGTAGCGGCTGCGCGAAAGCTCGCGCTCCGGGAACAGGTTGTCCCAGGTGCAGAGCCTCCCCACGTCCTCGTACTCCTCCGGCCGGTCGTCCAGGTCCAGCAGCGAGGGCGCGCGGCCCCTCATCACCGAGCCGATGAGGCGGAAGGTGAAGGGGTCCGAGATGCGCCGGATGGGGTGCCAGAAGTGCTTCACCGTGAGCCCCGCGATGGCGCGCAGGCTCAGCTTGCGCCCGTCGCGCGTGTTCCAGAGCGGCGCGTCCACGTCCGCCTGGAAGGGGTTCGCCGGGAATGTGTCGTGGCGCGCCAGCCACCCCTTGCGCGAGGTGTGGGGGATGGGCCGGTAGCCGCTCAGCACGGGGAGGTTCATCTGGTCCAGCATGTCCAGCTCGAACGAAGGCCAGGTCATCACCTCGCGCACGATCCCGGCGATCAGCGTGCCCGTGGCGATCATCAGCGACGCGCTCGGGGTGAAGTCGGCGGTGATCTCGATGCGGTCGCCGCGCGGGCGCACCCCGATGCCCGTGGAGCGCCGGTTGGCGGCCAGCATCATCACCGGCGCGGGGAGGATGTACGAGAGCAGCAGCGCCAGCTTGTGAACCGTGCGGCTGCGCCCCTGCTGGGCGCGCGGAAGCTCGAACGACACGTTGTAGTGGGTGCTGAACCCCACCAGCTTCACGTGCTGCCCCTTGCGCTGCTCCCACGCGTCCAGCTCGCCGCGCAGGTAAAGGATGCTCTCCCACAGCGAGCGCCCGGCGCGCGCCGCGCACCCGCGCTCGATCTCGATCACCGGGGTGGCCACCTCGATGACCCCCGTGTCGAAGTACACCGCCCCCCCCGTGGGGAGGTGGTACGAGGTGCCCACGCGGTGCATCAGGTTGCCGCGCACGAAGGCGCGCGGGTCCCCGAACACGTCTTCGGGCCTCACCGGCTCGCCGTTCACCAGCACGGAGAACTCCGCCTCCATCCCGATGGCGGCCAGCTCGAGCTTTTCGGTCCCGGTCCTGCCGCCCGTCGCCGACGTCCCGGCGCCTTTCTTGGTCTCTATGGTCATTGCGCCCCAACCTCGGCGGTTCTGGTATCGTCCGTCTCACGGTCCGGCAACGGTTCCGCGTCCTCTTCCCCCGGCGCATCCGAGGGAACCACCACCGTGTAGCCAAGGTCCAGGTGAAGCTGGTCGTCGGTCTCGCCCACGCCATGCCCCCACGGCAGGGCCCGGATCCCCGGCAGCACCTTCTGAGCGATGCGGCCGTAGCGGGTGATGTTGCGGTCGTCGTCCAGCCAGTCGTCGCCGATGCGGTAGATGTTGGCCGCCGTCCCCCACAGGTGCGGCGACGCGTGCCCGGAGAAGCGGTGGGCCGGCGAGCGGTAGCCGCCATTGGCCGCCACGTGCACGTACGTCCCCACCTCCTGCCTCAGCAGCTCCAGGTACGCCGCCAGCAGCGACACCGCGCAGGGGATGTAGCGGGGCCACGAAGCGCGCAGCAGCTCCGTCTCCCGCACGTCCACGTTGATGAACTCCCACAGCTGGAAGTGCGGCGCCAGCTGCGTGTCCAGCGCCACGTCCCACGACGGGATCTCGTAGAAGAAGCGCGGGAGGCGCCGGAAGCGCCGCGTGCGGTCCCTCATCAGCTCGCCGGGGCGCAGCACGGCGCGGTACTCGGCGCCCAGCGTGGTCCCGTCCACCATCTTCAGCACCGTCGCGTCAGGCATTCTTCTTCCCCGCCGCCATCAGGTGGTTGTAGACGGCGCGCGAGATGCGGGCGATGGTGTCGTGACGGCCGCTGGCCCCCGGCTCCCACTGCGTGAGCACGGTGATGGCGTACGGCTTCCGGCCGGGAAGGTACACGATGGCGGCGTCGTGCGCGACCGTGGAGATTTCCCCCGTCTTGTTGGCGACCCGCGCGCCCTCCGGCACCCCCGCCGGGATCCCGCTGCGGAACTCCTGCTCGTGCATGATCTCCAGCATCCGCGCGGAGGCCTCCACCGAGAAGGCGGTGCCTTCCTCGATGTGGCGCAGCGTCTTCACCATCCCCCGCGCGGTCACCCGGTTGCTGACCCCCGCGTCGAAGGCCGCGTTGTCTTCCACCCCGCGCTCCAGCTCCACCCCATCGATGTCCAGCTCCCGCACGGAGGCGCGCAGGGCGTCCAGCCCCACCAGGTCCACCAGGAGGTTGGTCGCCAGGTTGCTGCTGGTGACGATCATGTGGAAGCACAGCTCGTCCACCTTCATGGTGCGCCCCAGGTGCTGGGGGACCACGGAGTTGGCGTCGCGCGACGCTTCCACGCGGAAGGGCTCGCCGTTGGCCACGCTGAGGAAGCGGTTCCTCACGTGCACGCGGCTCTCGCGCGCCAGGTCGCCGCGGTGGATCGCCCCGAACACCCCCACCAGGATGGGCACCTTGATGGTGCTGGCGGCGTGGAACCACTCGTCGCCCGCCAGGTCCCACCATTCGCGGGTGTGATAGTCGAACATGCAGCACGCCACCCGCTCGGCGCCCATGTCCCTGCCAATCTGCTCGACCCGCGCCTGCAGGTCGTCCTGGGCTTCCGTCTCGGCCATGGCTGTGGTTGGGAGGTTCCGCGAAGGCGCCCGGTGCGCAAACCGCGCGGCAATGCAGGAGTTGAGCCAACCGGGGCCTCACACAGAGACACAGAGGCACGGAGATCAATTCACCCCCGATGCCGCGGTTTCGGTCTGAAGCGGAATACCGTCGCAGTACTCCCGCACGTGGCTGTTGACTCGGCGCGTACGCCGCCATAATCTACCGCAGCCGACAAGAGCACCCCGGTCGTGAGGCCGGTCCGCAAAGCCAGGGGTCTCCTCCCGCGAGACAGCCCAGCCGCCGAAGCCTGATCCAGACGCCGCCTTCCCGCGCCCCGTCGCTTCGGACCCGTGTGCCCCGTCGGCACCCGTCCCGGAGCGCGGGGCTCTTTCGTGCCCGCCTCCTTCGCCGCCGTCCCCAGCCGCAGCCCGCCGCATGGCGACCACTTCGCGACTACTCTGCTGTATCGCTGTCCTCCTGGCGCTCGCGGCCTGCGACCAGCGCGTCCCCACGGTCCGCTCGCCCCCGGGGGGCCGCGCCGCGCCCTGGACTTCGACACGGCGCAGCTCAGCCGGGAGGGATACGAGATGGTCACCCTCTTCGACGTGCCTGTAAAGCTCAAGGACGCGTCGGTGCCCTGGACCTCCACCGGCGTCACGCTCGCCGCCGGGGAGTATGCGTACCTCATCCCGGAAGGCTCGGTGTCGTTCACACTGAACGACATCGGATGGGCCAACTGCGTCGTGGTATTTTACTGGTACTGCGAGAAGAAGGGCGGCTCGGCCGGACCGTACGGCGGCGTGGGCGGTCCTTCGGGGGGGCACGACGGGCACCTGCGCTTGTTCTATCGGGTCAACGGCGCGGGGTCGCCGTCGCAGATCCTGGCCTCCGCGGCCGTCGCGAAGGGGCCGGGCACCATCGAGGTCTCCCGCGCCGGCTCGGACGCTTACTGGGACTTCTCGGGCAAGCAGACGGTGCAGATCTGGCGCATGCGCGGAGCCCAGCCCCCGCCCTGCGCCGCCGCTGCCGCCACCTGCCAGCAGGAGCCTCGCATCAAGGATGGTGGAGGAACACGAGGGTCTCCGCGGCAACCCGAATTCCCATGTAGGCGCCCTGGAGGCAGCTCTAAACCCCGCCGCAGCCGAGGCGGTGGAGCACCTGGTAGGCCGGACCGATCAATTGGCTGTCATGGCGGACGAGTGGCTGGAACTCCTGAAGCCCGTGGCTGACCGAGCATTGAAGCAGGCCAGCAATGAAGTATTCCATAGCACGCCAGGGGGACGGGTGCGGTTCGGCTGTGAGTTCAACTTCGACGTCCAGGGGAGATAACGGATGATGCGGTTCGCGATGATAACGGCGGTCGTGATATCTGGGTTGCAAGCCCATCTCGCGATGGCACAGGAGCCGGAGT
>DASVSA010000105.1:0-4017 GCA_036388335.1 Longimicrobium sp.
TGCGGAAAGTGGATCTCGCGTGTGATCTCCAGCCGGTTCCCGGCTCCGTGCCCCACGGAAGTGGTCGCCCACTCGCCCACGCCGTCCATCGTCAGCACAGCCGCATCGCGGAAGGGCGATGGGTAGAAGGCGCTCGCCGCGTGGCTCAGGTGGTGCTCGGCGAAGAGCAGGCGCTCCTCCCAGCGCACGTCGGAAGCGAGCGCGCTCAGCTCCTTTCGCAGCAGGTCCTTCTGGAAGAGCTTCTCGCGGATCCACAGCGGCATCGCGCGCCGGAAGGAGGCGAAGCCGCGCGGCGCGAACGCCAGGTACGTCTCCAGCAGCCGCTCGAACTTGAGGAAGGGCTTGTCGTAGAAGGCCACGTAGTCCACGTCGCCCAGCCCGATCCCCGCCTCCGCCAGGCAGTACCGCAGCGCGTTGCGTGGAAAGCGCGCGTCGTGCCTGCGCCGCGTGAAGCGCTCCTCCTGCGCCGCCGCGACCACGCGCCCGTCCTCGATCAGGGCCGCCGCGCTGTCGTGGTAGAACGCCGAGATCCCCGCGATCCTCACCCTAGAAGAGCGCGTAGATGAAGGGCGCCAGCGCCGAGCCCTGCACCAGCACCAGGAGCCCGCCCACCAGCAGGAAGATGGCGATGATGGGAGCCAGCCAGAACTTCTTCCTCACCCTCAGGAAGTGCCACAGCTCAACGACGATGGACATGCGGTTTCACCTGAGACGATCAACGGTGGGTTAGGCGTTCGGCCACGAACCAGCGCGAGTTCCACCTTCACGAGGGAGCTGGTGATGCGGGGGTCTTCATGATGCACGGCCCCAAAGGCGCCAGCCACCCCAACGAGAGCGTCTTCCGCGAGATCGAGCCCGACACCCGGCTCGTGATCGAGCACGTCGTGACGCCCTGGTACACGCTCACGGTAACACTGGCTCCCCGCGATCACCAGACACGCGTACCAGGGCCCAGGAGTTCGAGGCCCCCGAAGCCGCGCCACACCGTCGAACCCGCCAACGAACAGAACTTCGACCGGGTAGAAGCGATGCTCGCGGAGGATAGTGCCTGAGCCCCGACAACTCGGTCAATCCGGCGCCAGGCATTCCGGGAAGGTGCTCGGTGAGGTGCAGCGTCGGGTGCCAGGAGCGCGCGCCGGCAACACGGTCCCGTTTCGGCCATTGCGATAGGCTGGCTTCGGACCGGCGCATCGCGCGGATTTAGCGTGCAAAACCTACGAACCTTTGTTCCTGCCGATTCCTTTACGACCCGCTCCGTAGGCACGTTTCCAACGATAGACGCACCGATACGGACAGCTTACAATGCGCCGTGATTTCGCCGCGCTCGTTAAGCGGCGACCCACCCGACCCGCGCGAGCCCGGATGAACCGACGACGCACCAGCGAAGCGGACCTCCCCCACGCTCCTCTCGAGTTCGCGTACCCCCTGGCGGTTCCGGGTCCGGCCGCGGAGGCGGTTTGCGTGCTGGAGGAGGTGCCGCCGGAGCGCGCCCTGCTCGTGCTGCGGACGTTGCGCCTCGTGCACGCCTGGGCTCGCGGTCCCGACGTGAGCGCCGCGCTCATGCGGCGGGAGGCGCTGGATGCGTGGGAGGCCGAGGTAATCGCGGACCCGTTCGACGGTGCGGACGGGCTATGGGCACCGCTGGCGGTGCTCGCGGGCGAGCTTCGGCGGCGCGAGCTCGCGGATACGGCGGTTATCGCGAAGGCCTGTCTCGCCGCCTCCGACTGGGCGCTTGGCGCACGCGCGGAGCGGACCGCGCTGCTGTTCGCTGAAGCCGCCGCACTCGCGTGGCCGGGCAACGCGCGATACGCATGGCTCGTGGGCAGGCTGGCGCGCAACCAATCCCGGTTCCGCGAGGCAGAACTCTGGCTGCGCCGTGCCGCGCGCGTGGCGGCGTGGGCCGGGGATTGGGAAACCCAGGATCTGGCTCTCAACACGTTGGGGAACCTGCACGCGCACCAGGGCGCGCACGACCGCGCTCTTCGCTACCTGACCCGCGCACTCACGTTAGCACAGCGGCGCGGCATGAAGGAGCGAGAGGGGGCCGTGAGCCACGATCTGTTCGTCGTCCTGATAACCACGGGCGACTTTCGACGCGCCGAAGCTCACGCGCTGCGGGCTTACGATCTCTATGGCGAGGATCACCTGCACATCAGGCGTCTCGCGTACGACATCGCTCACCTCTGGACCGAGCAGCGCCGGTTCGCGGCCGCGCTCCGCGTGCTCAATGCACTTACACCGCTCTTCCCGGAGCCGGATCTCCAGTTGCGCGTCCAGGCGGCTATGGCGCGTGCGGCAGGAGCTGAGGGGATGGTCGAGGAATTCGTCGCCGCCTGGGAACGCGCGTGGGACCTGGTACGCGACCATGAAGGGGACGTCCGATCGGCACTTCCCTCGATCCTCGTGGACCTGGCGCGTGGAGCCGTGAGTTTGGGGGAATGGGCCCGGGCGACCCAGGCATTGGACTTCGCGCTCGAGAGTGCCCGCGAGCAGGGCGTACACGATGCCGCCGCCCGGGCGGGAGTCCTCCTTTCCATGGTGCGCCGACAAGAACGCCTTGTCGAGTGACACGACGTTGGTCGCGTAAAACGTGTGCCCCAGACGCCCCCCTACCCTCCTCTCTCAGCTGCGGACGGAGCGTGACACGATGAGTGAAATCAACGCCGGCACGCCGAGACGTGTTCTTGTCCAGGGGGATGCTGGGCTTAGCGCGTTCGCGCGGATGGCACCGCCCTTCGTTCCAGAGTTTCTGTCGCGGGATGAGCTCCTCCACGCCGTCCGGAGTGCACCGCCGTCCACGGTTGTCCTGGTAGAGCCATTCACGGGGGATGAGCCTGTGCCTGCCGCGTGGGTCCGGGATCTTGCCGCCGCGGCTCCGCTCGTGCCGATCGTGGCCTGCACTCTGTTCCGTCCGACGCACGTGGCGGGAATCACGACCCTGCTCGCCTGGGGGGTGACTGAGATCGCGGATGCGGAGTTCGAATCCACCTCCGCGTCGATCCGGCAGCGGCTGCTGGACACCCACGCGAAACCCTTCAAGCTGCGCGTAGAGCAGCACCTCTCGCGGCGCGTCTCTCAGAATGGACTCACCCTGCTCCGCGCGGCGGCGGCGGTCGCGGTAGACGGGGGCAGATCGGTCGGCCTGGCGAGCGCGGTGGGCTGCAGCGACAGGACGGTCCCCGGATGGTGCGCGCGGGAAGGGCTGCCCGCGCCTCGGCGGCTCCTGGCATGGATGCGTGCGCTGCTGGCGGTCGCGCTCCTGGAGGAGCACCATCGCAGCATCGTCCAGGCGGCGCACTTCGCCGGCTTCGCCTCGGACCATCCTCTGCGCCGCTCACTCCGCGAACTGCTCGGCGGGGATGTCCCGCCCCGGAAGCGCACTCTCGCGGGCGCGATGGAGCTGTTCAACGGGGAACTCCAGGAGCTGCGCAACCGCGCCCGGCGGAGGACTCCAGTCGGAGGTCCGGGCGGCAGCCACGACTAGGCGCGCATAGCCGGGAACGAAGAAAGGGGCTCACACACGGGCACAGAGACACAGAGGAGCGGTTCTCTCCGTGTCTCTGTGCCTCTAGATCTTTGCGGGACCGCTTAACGATCGATTTAGGGTGGAGCGGGGGGGCGACAAAGGCGGGAGGGTAGGCGACATGCCCGTCCGCATCATGTGCAGAATTAGAACTGGCGGTTCATGGTGTCCGGCGGGGGGCCCGGCTCGCGCTGCGTCCAGTAGCTGCGCGCCTCCGGGTCGAAGCCGAGCTTCAGGGGGCGGCTGCCCACGAGGCGCATCAGCAGGCCGATGGGGACGAGCACCAGGTAGAAGAGGATGGCGAGGATGATGGGATTCGCGACCATCCCGAGGAGCAGGCCGATGCGCATCCACACCCGGTTGAGCGGATGGAGGATGGAGGGCCGGAGCAGCGCCGCGGCGAGGAAGATCGCCGCCACCCCCAGCGCCCACCGGCGCATCCCTCCGCCGTGCACCAGCGGCAGCAGCGCGACCACGCAGAACGCCGCGGCGAA
>DASVSA010000106.1:0-8018 GCA_036388335.1 Longimicrobium sp.
GCCAGGTGATCACGGTTGGCGTCGCCCAGCCGCTCGGCCGCGGCCTGCACGGTGGCGCGCACCCGGGCCGAGGCGCTGCTCTCCCCCGCGCGCAGCAGGGGCCCCAGCGCTTCGGGGGGAAAGAAGGTGAGGAGGCGCGAGAGGTCGTCGTCGCGCACGGCGTCGCCGGCCTCCTCCACCGTCCTCACCAGCTCGGCCACCGTCTCCGGATCGGCGAGCTGGGCGAAGAGGGCGCGCACGCCGCGCATCACGGGGGGCGCCAGGCGGGCGGAGGTGGCCACGGACACCATCTCCGACACCACGAACGCCGCCAGGTCGATGCGGGCGGCGCCCAGCAGCGTGGGCAGGGCGTCGGAAAGCACCTCCATCACCTGCGCCTGCCGGTCCGGCTGCCCGTCCTGCAGCCGGTCGAAGAGCGCGCTGAGCACGCCGCTCCACAGGTCGCGCCCCATCTCCGCCTGCAGCTCGGCCGCAAGCCGGTTGAGCTCCGTCTGGTCCAGGAAGTACAGCGCCTCGCGGAAGTCGTCGGTCGACAGGGAGGCGCGCGGGGTGAGATCGGCCTCCACGCGCGGCTCGGGCACCGCGCGCGGGCCGCCGCTCACCGCCTCGGGGAGCTGCACGCCGTCGGGGAGCGACTCCACGTACCGGTAGCGGAACCCGCTCCAGTCCTTCTCCCACAGCAGGGTGAGGAGGTCGTCCTCGTCCGCGCCGCGCACGCGGTGCACCTGCGCCAGGATCACCACCAGCAGGGGGAGCTCGGCTTCCTCGAACCCCGGGTGCAGGGTGATCTCGCGGATGCCGTCGCGGTAGAGGAGGAAGGCGAGGTTGTCGCGCTCGTCCGAGTGGAAGACGGCGGCGCCCTCCCACTCCAGTTCCCGCTCCTCGACCGCGAGGGTGAGGTGCGGGAGGTGCTCCCACAGGGCCGCCATCCTCCCGCGCAGGTGCTCCATGAAGCGGTCCAGCGCCGGGCTGCTCCCCTCGTACAGGAGGTGGGCACGCAGCGCCTTCGAGATCCCCTGCACCACTTCCCTGACTTCCGCGCGCAGCGGGTCCGCGGCCGTGAGAACGGCCGCCGGCTCAGGGGCGGTGGTGTGAAGGAGGAAATCGGTCATGCGGGGCGGGGATCGGAAGGGATGGAACAGTTTAGCCGCTGGAGGCGGACTGCACAACTGTAACGGAGCGGGGTGGATAGGCCCGCTCCGTTACCGACCTATTTGCGCGGCGATCACACGGAGGCACGGAGACACGGAGGAGTGTTTCTCTCACTTCATCGCGGCCACCTGCGCCACGTCCTTGTCGCCGCGGCCGCTCAGGCAGATGACCACGGGGCCCTTGCCCGCCCAGCGCGAGCCCTCGCGCAGCACGTAGGCGATGGCGTGCGCCGTCTCCAGCGCGGGGATGATCCCTTCCAGGCGGGCCAGCCGCTCGAAGGCGGCGAGCGCTTCCTGGTCGGTGACGGCGGCGTAGGTGGCGCGGCCCTGGTCCTTGAGGGCGGAGTGCTCCGGCCCCACGCCCGGGTAGTCCAGCCCCGCGGAGACGGAGTGGGCGGGCGCCACCTGCCCGGCATCGTCCTGCAGCAGGTAGCTGAGGCAGCCGTGGAGGACGCCGGGCTTGCCCAGCGTGAGGGTGGCGGCGTGGCGCTGCGTGTCCAGCCCCTCGCCCGCGGCCTCCACGCCCACCAGCTCCACCCCCTCGTCGCCCACGAACGGGTGGAACATCCCGATGGCGTTGGAGCCGCCGCCCACGCACGCGATCACGGCGGCGGGCAGGCGCCCCTCAGCGGCCGTCATCTGCTCCCGCGTCTCGCGGCCGATGATGCTCTGGAAGTCGCGCACCATGCGCGGGTACGGGTCCGGCCCCACCACCGAGCCGATGATGTAGTGGGTGTCCGCGACGTTGGTGACCCAGTCGCGGATGGCCTCGTTGGTGGCGTCCTTGAGGGTGCGCGTGCCGCTGGACACGGGGCGTACCTCGGCGCCCAGCAGGTTCATCCGGTAGACGTTCAGCGCCTGCCGCCGCACGTCTTCCTCGCCCATGTACACGATGCACTTGAGCCCGAACAGCGCGCAGGCGGTGGCGGTGGCCACCCCGTGCTGCCCCGCCCCGGTCTCGGCGATGATGCGCTCCTTCCCCATGCGCCGCGCAAGGAGCACCTGCCCCAGCGAGTTGTTGATCTTGTGGGCGCCCGTGTGGTTGAGGTCCTCGCGCTTCAGCCACACCTCGGCGCCCGCGGCCTCGCTCAGCCGCCGCGCCCGGTACAGCGGCGTCGGGCGGCCCACGAAGTCGCGCCACAGGGCGTGGAGCTCTTCCCAGAACGCGGGATCGGCCGCGGCCTCGGCGTAGACGGCCTCCAGCTCGTCGAGGGCGGTGATCAGGGTCTCGGGCACGAAGCGCCCGCCGTATTCGCCGAAGCGTCCGGCGCGCGGGGCCTGGGCCGCGCGCGCCGCTGGTGCTGCCTGGGACATCGGGACTACCGGGAACGGGGAATGGGGAACGCTGAACGGGCCGCTTCGATGAACCGGCGGATCTCGTCCGCGTCCTTGATGCCGGGGGCCGATTCGACGCCCGAGCTCACGTCCACCACGTCGGGGTGGAGGATGCCGGCCGCCTCCGCCACGTTGTCCGGGCGAAGGCCGCCGGCGGCGATCAGCGTCATTCCGGTGGGGAGCGAGGCGCGTTGCGCGGCGACCTCGGCCCAGGGGAATGACGCTCCGGTGCCGCCGCGGGCCGCCGTGCTGAAGCCGTCCAGCAGGAGGGCGTCGGCGGCGCCGGCCCAGCGGGGGGCCTCGGCCGCGAACTCCTGGCCGGTGCGGGGGCGCAGCGCCTTCCACACGCGCCAGCCACGGGCGCGGAGCTCGGCCGCCCGCTCGGGCGTCTCGTCGCCGTGGAGCTGAAGGACGTGGAGGCCGGCCGTGCGGGCCGCGGCTTCCAGCTCTTCCAGGCCGGCGTCCACGAACACGCCCACGCGCTGCGCACCCAGGCCATCGAAAATAACGCGAGCCGCCTCCGCCGTCACCGTGCGCCGGCCGCCCGGCGCGAGAACGGCGCCCAGGTAGGCGGCGCCCGCCTCCACGGCGGCGCGCGCGTCCTCGTGGCGGGTGAGCCCGCAGACTTTGACCTCGGGGTGCTTCACGCGCGCTCCACCTTGGGGCGTCCCGCGAGCGCGGCGGCCGCCTCGCGCAGCCCCTCCTGCCTCATCAGCGACTCGCCCACCAGGATTGCGTCTACCCCGGCGGCCCCCAGGCGGTCCACGTCCGCCGCCGTGCGGATGCCGCTCTCCGCCACCAGCGTCACCTCCGCTGGCACCGATGGAGCGAGGCGCATCGACAGCTCCAGGTCGGTGACAAAGGTGTCCAGGTCGCGGTTGTTGACCCCCAGCAGCGTGCTCCCGGCCGCGAGGGCGCGCTCCACCTCCTCCGCGTTGTGGGCCTCCACCAGCGCGTCCATTCCCAGCTCGCGGATGAGGGCGTGGAGGTCGCGCAGGCGGGAGTCGTCGAGGATGCGGACGATGAGGAGCACCGCGTCGGCCCCGGCGCCACGGGCCTCCCACACCTGCAGCGGGTCCACCACGAAGTCCTTGCGGATGATGGGGAGCGGGACGGCCGCCCTCACGCCGCGCAGCGCGTCCAGGTCCCCGCCGAAGTACTCGCGGTCGGTGAGCACGGACACGGCCGCGGCGCCGCCCTCGTGGTACGCGCGGGCCACCTCCGCCGGATCTGCCCCCGGCCGGATCTCGCCCGCCGACGGAGAGCGGCGCTTGACCTCGGCCAGCAGGCGCACCTCGCCCGGGCGCCTGAGCGCGGCGGCGAAGCCCAGCGGCACGGGCGCGTTTTCGGCGCGCGCGCGCAGCTCGGCGCCCCGCCCCGCGAGGCTCCGCAGCTCCTCGTGCTTGGTGGCGACGATGCGGTCCAGGATGTTGGAGATCACGACAGCTTGCATTCCTTGCGCTTCGGTTTGCCTTCGGGTATATTGCTTCGGTGCCTGTTCGGATGCAACCCCGAATCAACAGCCGGAGGCGCAATGGCGCTCACGAAGAAGCAGCGGCAGATCCTGGACTACGTCGAAAGCTTCGTGGAGACGAACGGGTACTCCCCGAGCTACGAAGAGATTGCGGAGCACTTCCGCTATTCATCGCTGGCGACCGTCCACGAGCATCTCACCAATCTGGAGCAAAAGGGCTTCCTGCGGAAGAACTACAACAAGAGCCGGTCTCTTGAAGTGGTCCGCGCGGATCTCCACGCTCCGGCGATCGAGCTCCCCCTGATGGGCACCGTGGCGGCGGGTCTCCCGCTGGAGGTCACGGAGGGCGCGCAGGAGACGGTGACGGTCCCGCACGACATGGTGAGGCGCGGCAACAACTACGTCCTGCGGGTCAAGGGCGAGTCGATGATCGACGAGCAGATCCGCGACGGCGACTACATCATCGTCAACTCCCGCCAGACCGCCGAGAACGGCGAGATGGTGGTGGCGCTGGTCACCGACGGCACCCCCGGCGGCTCGGCCACGGTCAAGAAGTTCTACCGCGAGAAGGACGGCCAGGTCCGCCTGCAGCCGGCCAACCCCACGATGGAGCCGATGTACTTCCCGGCGGATGCGGTGCAGATCCAGGGGATCGTGGTCGGCGTCATCCGTAAGTACTGATCCCGTGCCGGTCCGCCGTCGTCCCTTCGCGGGCGGGCTCACGCGGGCCGCGGGCCACCCCCTTTCCAGCGCCGGAGTGAAGACGATGAAGGACGCGCAGCCGGTTCCGTTCGTGGTGGGGCGGATCACCAAGGAGGGCCGCCGGATGATGGTGCTCGATCCGGCCACCCCGCCGCCGATCCCGGGTCCCTGGGACCTGCGCGCGGTCTTCACGCTTTAACGGCGTCTCACACAGAGACACAGAGGCACAGAGATTGGTTCATCTCTGTGCCTCTGTGCCTCTGTGCCTCTGTGTCTCCGTGTGAGATTTATCGCCTCGAGGCGTCGCGGAGCTGCTGGAGCTTTTCCCAGCCGCGGCCGGCGTCCAGGGCGGCGTCCGCGGCGATGATGCCCTCTTCCAGCGTGGGGGCCGCGTCCGCCACGTAGATGGCGGCGCCGGCGTTGAGGACGACGGCGGCGCGGGCCACGCCGCCCGTATCGCCGCGCAGCACCGAGACGACGGTGCGGACGTTCTCCTGCGGGTCGCCGCCCTCCAGGCCGCGCGCATCGAAGCGCTCCCATCCCAGCTCGGCCGGGTCGAAGTCGCGGCGGGTGAGGGTGCCATGGTTCACCTCCACCATGCGGGTGCTCCCCAGGGGGCTGATCTCGTCCAGCCCCGGCTCGCCGTGCACCACCAGCGCGCGCTCGTGGCCCAGCTCCGCCAGCGCGCCCGCGATCAGCTCCAGCAGACCCGGGTCCGACACGCCCACAACCTGGCGGCGCGCGCCGGCCGGGTTGGTGACGGGGCCCAGCACGTTCATCAGCGTGGGCATCCCCAGCTCGCGCCGGATGGGGCCGATGTGGCGCATGGCCGGGTGGTGGAGCGGCGCGAACATGAACACGATCCCGCACTCCTCCAGCACCTGCGCCTCGCGCTCGGGCGTCAGGTCCAGCCGCACGCCCAGCGCCTCCAGCACGTCCGCGCTGCCGCAGCGCGAGGTGAAGGAGCGGTTGCCGTGCTTGGCCACCCGCACCCCCGCTCCCGCCGCCAGCAGCGCCGCGGCGGTGGAGATGTTGAAGGTCGTGAGGGTGCCGCCGCCGGTGCCGCAGGTGTCCACCAGCCCCGCCGCGTCGGTGGGCACGGGGATCATCGCCCGCCGCAGCGCGCGGACGCCGCCCGCCACCTCCGAGCTGGCCGCCCCGCGCACGCGGATGGCCACCAGCAGCGCGGCCATCTGCACGGGGGTGGCGCGGCCCTCCATCACCTCGTTGAAGGCCCGCTCCGCCTCGTCGGCGCTCAGCGGCCGGGTGGCCGCGGCGCGGATCAGTCCGCCCAGCTCGTCGCCCGGGCCCGGCTCCACAGTCGTCATCCGATCGCCGGCGCCTGGAAGGCCCGCTCGTTGAGCCCCGCCTGGTCCACCAGGAGTCCAACGCAGAGCGCCACCAGCCGGAGCTGCTCCACCTCGTAGTCGTCCACGGTGCCCGAGCGGAAGTTGGTGATGTTGAGCACGCCCAGCAGCCTCCCCCTGCACACCAGCGGCAGAGATACAAAGGCGTCGCCCGTGTACCACTCGTCCCCGCCCAGCGGGTGCGGCTCGCCCTCGGCCGGCTCGCGCACGACGACGGCGACGCCCGTGCGCGCCACCTCGCCCGAGATCCCGAACCCCAGCGGCACGCGAAGCTGCGTGGCGTCCACCTGCGGCGGCAGCCCCACGCCCGCGCACAGCCGCAGCTCGGGGAGCTCGGGGTCGCGCTCGTCGATCAAGAGGATCGAGCAGCGCCCCCCGCCGAACGCCTCGGAGACGGTCCTGACGATCTCGTCGGCCAGCGCGGCGGGGTCCATCCCGCGCGCGTTCCCCTCCAGCAGCTTGCGCAGCAGGTAGAGGACGCGCGTCTGGCGCTGGTGGCGCACGGAGCGGCGGTCGATCTCCACGTGAGCCTCCATCAGCATCTCGGTGGCGCTGGCGGCGGCGCGCTCCAGGGCGTCGACGCGTGCCTGCACGGCCTCGGCGGCGTGGCGGGCCTCGGCGGCGGCGCGCTCGCTCTCGCGCACCCGCTCCGTGGCGGCGCCGGCCAGCGAGCGCACGGCCCGGCGAGTCGCCTCGGCCTCCTCGCGCTCGCGCATCACCAGCGCGCGGGCCAGGCAAAGCTCCAGCAGGTCGCCGCCCGCGTCCACCGGCTCCTCGGTGCGGCGGGCGAGCATCCAGCGGCGCGGCTCGGCCACCACCAGCACGCCCAGCCACTGCCCTTCATGGGCGATGGCGCGGGCGCGCACCCAGAAGCGCTCGGGGTCGAGGCCGGGAAGCAGGTCGCTGAGCACCCACGACGGGGCGCCGTCCGCGGGGCGCATGGGGCGGTCGCCCATCGCGTCGTCGGCCAGCAGCACGTGAAGGCGCTCCGGCTCCACCTCCACCGCGGAGCTCTCCACCGTGCCCCCCTCCGTGGTGCTCCAGCGGCGGTTGAGCACCTTCGTCTCCGGCGCGTAGCGCGCGTACGCGACGCGCCGCTCGCCCCGCGCCCCCGCGATCACGGGAAGCACGCGGCCGAGGACGGTTTCTGGATCCACCGCGTCGTGGAGCCGGATGGAGAGTTGCATCGGCGAGGCAAGCCCGGGGATGACGGGGAGAAGGGATTCCGAATGATGCCGAAGGGGCCTGTCGGTGTCAATCGGACCCGGGACTGCTGGCTCACACGGAGGCACAGAGACACGGAGAGTACATGAGGCTTGTGGGGCGGCTCATCCCGAAGCACGTTGGGCGGTGGGGATTTTACGGACCCGCGCACAACAGAGGGGCCATGGCGGTGAACTCGTCCCATCCGATGAACGCGATCTCGGCGGCGCTGGTGCTGCTGATGACGCCCATCCCCATCTTCCTGGGCGCCGTGGGGGCGTACGCGGAGACGGGGGAGATGCGCATCGTGTTCATCGTGCTATTCCTGGCCGGGCTCGCCATGCTCTATGGCGGCATCCAGATGATGAGGCAGTTCCTGCGCGCGGAGAAGACGGAGGCCGCGCACCAGAAGGCGATGCGCGAGGCGGCCGTACCCGCCCCCGCCGCGCCGGGGATGCCCGTGCAGGAGCCAGGGCCGCGCAAGATGCCCTCGGGCGAGCCGGTGCTGGCGCACTGGACGTACGAGGCGGGCGAATGGAGCGCCTACACCCAGGGGGAGTCGAAGCGCAAGACGACCGAGGCGATCGTGCTGGGAGTCGCCGTGTTCCTGGCGGGATTGGTGATCGGAGGCAAGGGAGAGGAGGGCGAGGCCATGATGATGGCCGGCGCGATGGTCGGCACCATGCTCATCGTGGGCGGGCTGCTGCTCAACCGCTCGTCGACCCAGGCGAACCGCTCGGGCCCCGGAGAGGCGATCATCAGCCCCAGCGCCATCCTCCTCAACGG
>DASVSA010000107.1:0-7388 GCA_036388335.1 Longimicrobium sp.
AGCACTTCGGGCCCGGGCAGCGCCAGTGTACACTTCGGCCGGCCAGCGTTGGATGCCACACGGAGGCACGGAGATGGCTTCGTCTCTGTGTCTCTGCGCGAGCCCCGGTCTCCTAAGTCCGCTGGCGCGTACGGAACCGGCGGACCTTGGCGATGTTGCCGCAGTGGCTCATGTCGCACCAGCGGCGGCGGCCCGCGCGGCTGGTGTCCAGGAAGAGGCGCGTGCAGTCCTCCCCCGCGCACCGGCGCAGGCGGGCCAGGTTCCCCATCGTGAGGAGCTCGCTGGCGGACTCGGCCACGCGCCAGCGCACCACATCCATCCCCTCCCCCGCCCAGTCCCACCGGAACGACCGCCCCTCCGCCACCAGGCGCCGATGGGCGAAGGCGTCGCGCTGCGCCGCGTCCAGCGCGGCGAGGTCGCGGGGGTCCGCCGTTCCGCCGCCGGCCAGCGCCTCGAAGACGCGGTACACCTGCTCCCGCAGGGCGATGCCCGCGGCGAACGCCGCCCCGTCGTCCGCGCGGGCCGCCTCCGCTGGCGCCAGCACGCGCGCCGCTACGCCCCACGCCAGCACGTCGTCCGGGCGCTCCAGGGCATCCCACGCGGGGACGCCATCCTCCCGAAACGCCGTGTTGGCGAAGTCCAGGCACAGCGCCCCCCCGAGGAAGGCGAACCTCTCATCCGCATTCTCTGACATCGGCAGCCTTCTTCGAGAGCATTGACACGACCAGGTGGCGCCCGTAACCTGCTAGAGTAGATTTAACGGTTACAAAGCGGACGTTCAACCCTGCGGCATCCGCGCAACGATGGAGCGAGCGATGATTCGTGATTCGATCGTGCAAGATTCCGACGCGCTGGTGGGCGTGGGAGTGGAGGCCGGGATGTTCGCGCCCGGCGAGACCGACTGGCTCGAGATGCTGATCGCCGAGTACTTCGACGGCAAGCTGGGAGAGGGCCACGGGTGGATCACCGACGAGGAGCAGGGCGAGGTCCGCGGCGTGGCCTACTACGCGCCCGCCCCCGCGTCCAGCGGCGTATCCGATCTGCTGATGATCGCCGTCGTCCCCGGCAGTCAGCGGGAGGGCCGGGGCGAGAGCCTGCTGAGGCACGTGGAGGACGCCCTGCGCGCGGACGGGCAGCGCATGCTCCTCGTGGAGACCTCCGCGCTCCCCCGCTACGACCAGGCGCGGGCCTTCTACCTGAAGAACGGATTCGAGGAGGAAGCCCGCATCCGGGACTTCTACCAGCCGGGCGAGGACAAGGTCGTGTTCCGCAAGCAATTGGGCGCAGCCTGATCGGTGGTCGCCTTTCCCGAACGCGAGGAGCTTCCATGAAGAAGGCGGCCCTGCTCTTCCTCCGCCTCACCATCGCGTACCTGCTCGTGATCTGGGGGGCGGACAAGCTCGTGAACCCGGAGCACGGGCTGGTGGTGTCGAAGATGTTCTACGGGGGCCTGTTCGGCGGGCGCGCGCTGATGCCCGTGTACGGCGCGGTGCAGATCGCGCTGGGCGCGCTGCTGGCGCTGGGGGTCGGGAGGCGCTTCCTCTACCCGGCCGTGGCGGCCATCACGGGAACCACCCTGCTGGGCGTATGGCGCTCCGTGGCCGATCCGTGGGGGTGGTACCTGGAGGGAAGCAACGTCCTCTTCTACCCCTCGGCGGTGGTGTTCGCGGCGGTGCTGGTGCTGTGGGCGTTGCGCGATGAGGATCTCCTCGTCGCGCGGCGTGTGGCACGATGAAGGGGGAGGACCAGAACAGGGGTCACACAGAGGCACAGAGGCACAGAGACGACGTCATCGCTGTGCCTCCGGCGGCACCAGCAGGACGTTGCACGGTGCCCGGCGCGTGACCTCCGCGCTGATGCTGCCGAGCAGCGCCCGCCCCAGCACGCCGCAGCTGTGAGTGGACATCACCAGCAGGTCGCTGGCCTCCACCTCGGCATACAGGACGATGGACTCCACCACGTCGGTGCCGCGCACGGCGGTGGCGGCGTGCACCCGGTCCGCGGCGTGCCACCGCGCCAGCGCGGAGCGTAGGGCCGCGTCCAGCTCCGCCGGGGGCTCGGCGTCGCGGTCGCCCGTGACGTACAGCGCGGACACGCGGGGCACGGACGTATCGCCGAAGAGGAGCGCCCAGCGGACCGCGCTCTCCAGTACGGGGTCCATCAGGTGCCGGGGGTCCACGGCCGCCACCACGTGGTGAGCGGGGATCACGACGGGAGTGCGCACCACGAGGCAGGCGACGCCCGCTCCCGCCAGCACCCGCTCCGCCGTGCTCCCCAGCAGCCGCCCGGCCGCGCGGCGCACGTGCGGCCCCACCACGATGAGGTCGGCCCCCACCGCCTCCGCTCTGTCCAGGATGGCGCGGTCGGGGGCGGAGGCCGACACGTGCCTCTCCGCCACTACAGCGGGATGAGCCGCGCGGCGTACCTGTTCGGCCACGTCGTTCTCGGCCAGCGCGACGCGCTCCTCGAACGTGCCGACGGCGCCGCCCGACGCGGCGGACAGCACGTCCACGGCGTGCACCACGTGCAGCGCCCCCCCGGACCGCGCCGCCACATCGGAGGCCGCCCGCACCAGCGCGTCGGACCCCTCGGAAAGGTCGGTAGCCACCAGCACCGACCCGTACGACCCGTGATCCGGGCCCGGACCTCCCCGCGATTCGCCAGATTCCGTCATGGGCTCCTGCCGGAGATGAGGTGAGCCTTCTTGCCGAGCGCGTCCCGGTGCCGCACATCCCAAGCCGCACGGTGCGCCGAAGGAAACGGGGTAGATGTCTCTCCGTGTCTCTGTGCCTCCGTGCGAGACCGCCGTTCTCACCCCGGCTCGTTCTGGAGGGCGAGGCGCACGATCACGTCGAAGAGCTCGCGCGCGGACTCGGAAGAGACCACCGGCGGAGGCGGAGGAACGAGGTGAAAGTCGTCCATCCCGAGACGCCGCCGCGCCGCGCGGGTGAGCAGCACGTGCGGGCGCGCGAGGTCGAGCGGCAGGTCGCCGACACGATCCACCGGGACGAAGCGGATCCGGTCCAGGTAGGGCGTGACGGCCAGGAAGACGCGTGCGCGGTCCTCGTAGCGCGGGTCTACGTACACCACCGTGACCGACGGCTCCTGGAGGACGCGGTCGACCTCGGTGGAGAAGTCCGGGTGCAGCGTCAGCACCACGAAGGGCTTCCCGGCGCGCAGGGCGGCCGCGCGCGCGAGGTCGGCATGGAACACGGTGGTGACGACGAGGTCCACGCGCGCGAGGTTCCCCGGCGGGATGTCGCGCGCCTCCGTGGTGGGGTCCACGCGAAGCGGGACCGGCTCCAGGCCGAAGTCGTCCTCCAGCTCCGCGCACACCGCCACCATGTGGTCCTCGTTGGATTCGAGGCAGGCGCACCGGGGCCGCGTCTCGGTGCTGCGGCGCACCACCTCCCCGACCTCGGCGCGGGGCAGGCCGCGCTCCCACCCGTCCAGCAGCAGGCCGGACATCCAGCGGATGGATTCGGAGACGGCCCCCCCGCTCTGCCCCGGATAGGCCAGGTACACGCCCGAGCCCGGGCGGATGGTAACCAGCCCGTCCCGCTCCAGCACCCGGTACGCGTCCGCCACCACGCGGTGGTCGGCACCCGTGCTCCCGGACACCTGCCGGATGCTGGGCAGCCGCTCCCCCGGCTTCAGGCGGCCGGCGTGAAGCAGTCCCAGCACCCGCCGCCGCAGCCACTGCTCGACCTCTCCCGGCTCGTTCATCGTCCTCTCCCCGTGTGCACCGCGGCGTCCCTTCCCGGTCGATCCGTAGCGCTTCCGCCGACCCGGCCGAAACCGCTACGAAAATCGTAACGGTTGCGGAACACCTTTTGCTTTCCCTCACCACAGACGTGGCGTTCGTGATGCGGGACCGGCAGGTCGGCCGCGGGCCCCGGCTGCCTCCGCGTGGTTTGTGCCGCGCCGTCTCCGGGATGTACACTTCCAATGAGTGGCGAGATGAGCACAGCAGGACCACGGCCCGGGCATCGGGACACGGCGCCCGGCTCGGAGCCGGGAAACGAAACCGATCAGCTCCTGCTGGAGCGCATCCAGTGCGGCGACGAGCAGGCGCTGAGCGCTTTCTACGACCGCTGGGTGCACACGGTGTATTCCGTCGCCGCCCACCTGCTCGGCGATCGTGAGGATGCCGAGGAGGTGGTGGAGCGGACCTTTTCGCGCATCTGGCGCGACGCCACGCGATACGATGCGAAGCGGGGCGGCATCGCCAGCTGGATCGTGGTGATCGCGCGGAGCGAGGCGCTTTCGCGGCGCCGCGGCAGGACGCGGCGCGTAGGGCACGACGCGCGGCGCGTCGAGTACCTGGCCAAGGAGGCCTTCATCGCGCCCGCGTCGCCGCTGCAGGCAGCCGAGGAGAGCGAGCGCGGCGAGCTCATCCGGCGCGCGGTCAGCCGGCTTCCGGACGAGCAGCGGAAGATCGTGCGCCTCACCTTTTTCGACGGCCTCAGCCAGACCGAGATCGCGAGTGCGCTGGGCGTTCCGCTCGGCACCGTGAAGACGCGCGTGCGCCTTGCGTTCGCGAAGCTGCGCGCGTCCCTCGCCGTGCTGCACGAGAGCACCTGAGGGAGGAGTGCTTCTCTCCGTGCCTCTGGATGAGATTGCCTGATCGTCCCGTTCAAGGCGGATCGTGAAGGGCGAGCCTTCCCCAGGCATGCTCTCCACGGCCAGGTCGCCGCCCATCCCGCGGGCCAGGTCGCGGCTGGTGGCCAGGCCCAGCCCCGTGCCCTCGCCTTCGCACGACCTGCGCCCTTCCCGGTGTCTCTGTGCCTCCGTGTGAGCCCCGCTGTCGCCGTACTTCGCGGTCGCTACTTCATCACGCTTGACACCTTGTTGTATTAATACAATATTGTAGCGCATGACAGAGAAGAATCGTACCCAGAGCACGCGCTCCTCGGCCGGATCTACGATCCACAACCGGATTCCGGTGCTCCGCGCCGAGCGTGGGATGAGCCGGCAGGAGCTGGCCGCCCTCATCGGGGTCAACTACCAGACGGTGGGCTACCTGGAGCGGGGCGACTACAACCCGAGCCTGGAGCTCGCCTTCCGGATCGGCGAAGCGTTCGCGCTCCCCATCGAAGCGATCTTCTCCCGCGAGCCGTTCGCGCCGCTCAGCGAGCAGGTGTACGGACGCCGCGACACCACCTCCAATCTCCACAGGGCATCCGCTTGATGAACACCTTCCTCCCCTCCCTCGCCACGCGCGCCGGGCGCCGCACCACCGTCGTGCTCCTCTGGACGGCGTTCGCGCTCTACGTGCTGCTGAACACGGCCCTGCGCGGGAGCGACGCCGCCGAAGCGCTGGGCGCGGGCGTGATGCTGGCCGCGTACGCGGCGTTCTTCGCCCTGAACCGCGCCGTCCGCATCGGCGCCCGCCCCGGCGACCTGCCGCTGGACGAGCGCGAGCAGGCGCTCCGCGACCACGCGCACTACCGGTCGTACCAGCTTCTCGGGTGGGGGATGCTCGCGGTGATCGTCTACGCCTACGTGGCGGTGCGCGTGGAGTGGCTCTGGCTCCCCGCGTCGCCCCGCCAGGCGGTCTCCGCCTTCATGGCCGTCGTGATCGCGCTGGGGCTCCTCCCGCTGAGCGTCCTCGCCTGGATCGCGCCCGAGCCGATGATGGACGACGACGTGGAGACGGCCCCGCGCCCCTCGCTCCCGCGCGGTCGGATGACCGTGGTCATGGTCGCGGCAGCCGCTGTGCTCACGGCCGCGCTGGCCGCGGCGGCCGGGGTCGGACCGGTCCCCGCCGGGGAGGCATCGACGCTGGCGGGGGTAGGCGTGGGGATGGCCACCGTCGCCGGCGTGCTCCTCCTGCTGGACCGCCGCCGCGCCTGATCCGCCGCACCCGCGAGAAAGGGCCCGGGCGATGCGCGTCCGGGCCCTTTTTCGTTCCGCGCGAGCCACCCGCGTCGCGAGCGAAGCGTCCCGCCCGCGGTGGACCTGCGCCGCTGCGGTTGACGCGCCCCCCACCCCCGGCCATTCTTGCAAGATGGCTGATCTTCCTGGAGACCGCCCGCGCTCTTCCCTCTCGGGATACGCGCAGAGTCGCGCCACGCCCGTGGCCGAGCGACTCATCCGCCTGTTGCTGCTCTTCCTCCTCGTCGGCCCATCCGAGACGTCCAGTGATTGGAGGGGCGCCCGCACGGACACGACCCTCAGCCGGCACACCGCGTCGCGAAGCTCCGCCCGCGCGCGCGAGGTGAAGCTGCCCGCGATCTCGCGGAGCGGCGCCAGGCGGCAGACGGGTACCGGGCCGCTCCCCGATCTCATCATCCCACCGCTGCCAGGAACAAGGTTCTCGCTCGCCCCGAGCGGCGGGACGCCTCTCCGCATGCCTTCCGACGCGGTCCTGCCGCGCCGTCTGAACCGGCCGCCGTACTCCGGCGCTTCCCCGCCCCTCCACATCCTGGGCTGAACGCCGCACCCTGGCTCGCGCGCGTACGCCGCGATCCGTGGAGAGCCGCGCCGTAAGCGACGAGCGCACGCCCATGCTCCTACGGCGCGCCCAGCGCCGTGGGCTGGAACGCTTGCCGGAGGGGATCCTTGCTGCGATTCCGCGGGCAAGGCCAGCTGGTGGCGGTCCGCGCATGGGCGCCACGCACCCGCAGGAAGGACCGGCGCATCGCCATATCGCCCGTCTCCGCGCGGGAGAAACGAACCTATCCGTGCCCGGACGCCGCGAGCCGGCGCCGTGCACCGGACCGACATGGAGCCAGTACATGCAACCAGACCAGACCGACCTTCCGGGCGTGGGCACGCGCTTCACGCTTCCGCTCAGCGCGGGCGGGCGCCTGGAGATCGTCGTACTCGGTCCAGAACAGCGGGAGATCTACTTCTTCAGCCGGGAGAACGAGCCGAGCGCCGGCTTCCGGCTGGATGCCGGAGAGGCGTGCGCCCTCGCCACCCTGCTGTGCGACGTCCTCGCACGATTGAAGGAGGCGTGGATGGAGAGCAGCCGATCGCTTTCCCCGCGGCCGTTGCGGAGAGATGCCGCCGGGCGGCCCGGAGCATGGAGCGTGAATGTTCGCCGTTGACCGCCTGATCCTCGTCGCGGGAGTGCTGCTCCTGCTCGGAATCGTGTCGAGCAAGTTTTCGGCGCGGCTGGGTCTTCCCGTGCTCGTGCTCTTCCTGGGCGTCGGGATGCTGGCGGGCTCCGAAGGGTTCGGCGGCATCGAGTTCGAAGACTACCCGCTGGCCCACGGCATCGGAACGGCGGCGCTGGCGCTGATCCTCTTCGACGGAGGGCTGCGCACGCCGCTGTCGTCCATCCGGCTCGCGTGGAAGCCCTCGCTCGTCCTGGCCACCGTCGGCGTGCTGATCACGTCCGTGCTGACGGGGCTCGCGGCGATGAAGATCCTCGGCATGTC
>DASVSA010000108.1:0-2971 GCA_036388335.1 Longimicrobium sp.
GGGGGAGGCGGGTAAGGAGAGGGTAAGATGTTGCTGCGGCGGGGGTTCGTGGCGATGGGGCGGGAGGGGCCCGCGGCGGCACGTCGGTTGCCCCTGGGGGATGGCAACGGATGTCCATTCCGCCACCCGCCCCACCCCATCTCCTCACTGCAGTGACCGGGACCGCCTCGGATGGCGGCGCGCCCCGGGAATCGAACCGAGCGCTCGGCCCGCCGAGCCGCTCCCCTCCAGCGCCCCGCCGGACATCGCCTCCCCGCCGGGCCGGCCCCTTCCCCAGGGGCTGGCCCGGCGGCGTTTCAGGGAAGTGCGTCAGTGCGTGAGTGCGTTAGTGCGCTTAACTGCAGTTCAACGCACTAACGCACTAACGCACTAACGCACTTCCATTGATCCCTTGCCGCGCCGCTTGCGGCGTGCGTATTTGCAGCGGGGCCGCGCGGGGCGCGCGGCCGGCGTACACCAGCGATGGGGGGGCGGATGCGGCTCGGGATGGTGGGCCTCGGCAAGATGGGCGGCAACATGGTGCAGCGGCTCCTCCGCGGCGGGCACGAGGTGGCCGTGTTCGACCTCAACGCCGAGGCGGTGCAGAAGCTCGCCGCCCTGGGCGCCACCGCCGCCGGCTCGCTGGAGGAGCTGGCGGGAGCGCTGCAGGGGCCGCGCGTGGTGTGGGTGATGGTGCCCGCCGGCGACCCCACGGAGCAGACGCTCCGCTCCCTCGCCGACCTGCTGCAGCCCGGCGACGTGCTGATTGACGGCGGCAACTCCAACTTCCACGACAGCAAGCGCCGCGCGGCCGAGCTGGGGGCGCGCGGCATCGGCTTCATCGACGCGGGGACGAGCGGCGGCGTGTGGGGGCTGGAGAACGGCTACTGCCTGATGGTGGGCGGCCCCGACGAGGCGGTGAGGGTGTGCGAGCCCGCCTTCGTCACCCTGGCCCCCGAGAACGGCTACCTGCACGTGGGGCCCAGCGGGGCGGGGCACTTCACCAAGATGGTTCACAACGGCATCGAGTACGGGCTGATGCAGGCGTACGCCGAGGGCTTCGAGATCCTCCACAAGAGCGAGTTCGGGCTGGACCTGGAGAAGATCGCGGGTCTCTGGCAGCACGGCAGCGTGGTGAGGTCGTGGCTCCTGGAGCTGCTGGAGCGCGCGTACGCCGCCGAAGGGCAGGAGCTGGAGCGCATCCGCGGGTGGGTGGCGGACTCGGGCGAGGGGCGCTGGACGGTGCAGGCGGCGATCGACCTGGACGTGCCCGCGCCCGTCATCACCCTGTCGCTGATGGCCAGGTTCGCCAGCCGGCAGGACGAGAGCTACGGCGCGCAGGTGCTCGCCGCGCTGCGCAACCAGTTCGGCGGGCACGCCATCAGGGCGGCGGAGGCGGCCAAGTGACCAGCGCGTCCGAGGCGGCGCGGGCCGCGGCGCCCACTTCGCTGCGCAAGCCGCTCTCCACCGTCCGCGTGCCCCAGCCGCTGGTGCTGGTGATCTTTGGCGGCACGGGCGACCTGGCGCGCCGCAAGCTCATCCCCGCCATCTTCCGCCTCTGGCAGCAGAGGCTGCTCCCCGAGGGATTCGCCGTGGTGGGCGTGGCGCGCGAGCAGATGGACGACGAGGAGTACCGCCGGCGGATGAGGGAGGGGCTGGCCGAGTTCGCCACCGCGCCCACGGAGGAGGAGTGGGCGCAGTTCGGGGAGCGGCTCTTCTTCGGGAGCCACGTCTTCGACGACGAGGAGGGGTTCGAGCGGCTCAAGGCGCAGCTCAAGGAGGTGGACCTCCGCTTCGGCATCCCCAGCAACCGCCTCTTCTACTACGCGGTGCCCCCGCAGGTGGTGGACGAGATCTCGCGCGACCTGGGGAAGGCGGGGATGGTGTGCCCGCCCGAGTACCCGTGCTGGACGCGCGCCATCGTGGAGAAGCCGTTCGGGCGCGACCTGGAGTCGGCGCGGGACCTCAACCGGGCGCTGCTGGAGGTCTACGACGAGCGGCAGATCTTCCGCATCGACCACTACCTGGGCAAGGAAACGCTCCAGAACATGATGGTGTTCCGCTTCGGCAACTCCGTGTGGGAGCCGCTGTGGAGCCGCAACCACATCGACCACGTGCAGATCACCGTGGCCGAGACGGTGGGGCTGGAGACGCGCGCCGACTACTACGAGCGGAGCGGCGCGCTGCGCGACATGGTGCAGAGCCACCTCCTGCAGATCCTCACGCTGGTGGCGATGGAGGCCCCCGCGTCGTACGACGCGGACTCGGTGCGCAACGAGAAGGTAAAGGTGCTGCGCTCCATCCGCCCCGTGCTGGGCGAGGACATCGACCGCGAGACGGTGCGCGGCCAGTACACGGGCGACGGCGAGGTGAAGGGATACCGCCAGGAGGACGGCGCCGCGCCCGAGTCGCGCACCGAGACCTTTGCGGCGGTGAAGATGCAGGTGGACAACTGGCGCTGGGCGGGCGTCCCCTTCTACCTGCGCACGGGGAAGCGGCTCCCCTCCAAGGCCACGGAGGTGGTGGTCAACTTCCGACCGGCGCCGCACCCGGTGATGGACGTGGTGGACAACGACAGCCCGGCGCCCAACGCGCTGGTGCTGCGCATCCAGCCGAAGGAGGGGATCTCGCTCTTCTTCGAGGCCAAGGTCCCCGGGCTGCAAGGGCGCATGCAGGCGGTGAGCATGGACTTCGACTACGCCACCGCCTTCCACGGCGCCGAGTCGCCCGAAGCGTACCAGCGCCTCCTGCTGGACGCGATGCTGGGCGACGCCACCCTCTTCGCCCGCCGCGACGAGGTGGAGGCCGCCTGGACGCTGATCACCCCCATCCTGGAGCGCTGGGAGGCGGGCGGCGAGCCCGAGGGCTACCCCGCCGGCAGCTGGGGCCCCGCCGGCGCGGACCGGCTGCTGGGGGAGGACGGCCGGGCGTGGCACCAGCCGTGAACGGGCCCCCTCCCCCCGGCCCCCTCCCCCGCATGCGGGGGCGGGGG
>DASVSA010000109.1:0-3909 GCA_036388335.1 Longimicrobium sp.
CTCCGCCAGCACGCCGCCGGCTTCGGCCAGGATCTCGGTGCGCGCGCGGAGCCGCTGCTCGGCCTCCAGCAGCCGCGCCCGCTCCAGCGCCTGCGCGGCCTGCTCGCCCAGGGTGAGCAGGAAGGTGCGCGCCACGGGATCGAACTCCTGCGGCCGGGCGAAGGTGAACGACAGCCCGCCCAGCACGCTGCCGCCGGCCGAGACGGGGATCGCCACGAACGCGCCCGTGTCCGCGAACTCCGCCCGCACCGCCGGATACGCGCTGGCGATCTCGGCCGGGGTCGCGAGGATGCGGGGGACTCCTTCGATGACCGCGTCGGAGACGGGCCTTCCCGCGTGGAGCGGGAAGCGCTTCCAGCGCTCCATGGCCGAGGACGGGTAGCCGCGCGCGTGGACGATCTCGAACGCGCTCCCGCCGTCCACCAGGATGCTCAGCGACCCGGCGACGGCCCCAAGCGCGTCCATCCCGTGGTCCACGCACACCTCCGCCACCCCGGCCACGCTCGCCGCCTCGTTGAGCGCCGCCGCGAACGCCTGCAGCCGGCGCGAGCGGTCGGCGGCGCGCTCCGTCGCGCGGAAGAGCTGCGCGTTCTCGATGGCCGTGCCCGCCCTGCGGCCGAGGTCCTCGGCCAGCGCCAGGTCTTCGCGCGTGTAGCGGCGCCCCCCGTGCGACGAGATGAGCGAAAGGGTGCCCAGTGTGCGCCCCCGCACCGCGATGGGTACGATGATGGTGCCCGTGAAGCCCACCTCCCGCAGGATGCGCAGGTGCTCCTCGTCGCGCGCCGCGGCCGCCAGCATCTCGTCGGTGACGTGGCCGTAGAACTCCGAGCGCCCCGTGCGCAGCACCGCCGGGGTGCCGGTGGGCGCGTCCGGATCCGGCGGGTAGCGGCGGCCGATCTCGTCCGCCCACGCCACCTTGTCCGGGTCGCGGTGGGCCACGTACCGGCTCTCCCGCGCGCCGCCGGGGCCCCGGATCTCCACCACGCACCAGTCCGCCAGGTGCCCGATGGCCAGGGTGGCCACGCTGCGCAGGGTGGCCTCGTAATCGAGCGACGAGGCGAGCATCTCGCTGGCGCGGGAGAGGAAGGCGAGCCTCGTCTGCCCCGCGACGGCTTCCTCGTTGGCGGTGCGCAGCTCCTCGTTGGTGCTCTCCAGCTCCTCGTTGAGCGCCTGCGCCTCCTCCACCTGGTGCTCCAGCTCGATCGCCTGCTCCTGGAGGAGCGCCTCCACGCGCTTGCGCTCGGTGAGGTCCTGCACCATCCCGATGGTGTAGTGCGGCGCGCCGTCGTCGCCGCGCACCAGCGAGACGGTGACCTCGGCCCACACGGTGCCGCCGCCCTTGCGGATGTAGCGCTTCTCCGTGCGGTAGCTTTCCGTGCGGCCGGAGAGGAGCTCGGCGTAGTGCCGCGCGTCCGCGCCGCGGTCGTCGGGGTGGGTGACGCCGCTGAAGCCCGCGGCGCGCAGCTCGTCCAGCGTGTAGCGGAGCATGCGGGCCAGGGCGGGGTTGACGGCGAGCGGCGCCAGGTCCAGCCCGCCCAGCGCGATGCCGATGGCCGCGTTCTCGAAGACGGCGCGGAAGTGGGCCTCGCTGGCGCGCAGCGCCACCGTCGCCGTGTAGCGATCGGTGACGTCCGTGAGGTGCACCACGATCCCCCACACGCGCCCGTCGGGGCCCCGCAGCGGCTGGTAGGTGAAGTCCACGTAGCGCGTCTCCACCTCGCCGTCGCCGTCCGAGTCCCACTCGGCGCGCACGTCGGCGCCGGAGGCGGGCTGGCCCGTGGCGAATACGCCGTCCAGCAGGGCGGGGAACCCCTGGTCCACCAGCTCCGGGAACGCTTCCACGAAGGTGCGCCCCAGCAGCTCCCGCCCGCCGGCGATGCGCACGTAGGCGTCGCTGGCCGCCACGTACAGGTGCTCCGGCCCTTCCAGCACCGCCGCCGCCGAGGGAAACTGGTCGATCACGGCGCGAAAGAGCGTGCGCTCGCGGTCGCCTGCCGTAGTGAGTGACACCGGGTAGTCCGTAGATGAGCGCGAGGGCGCCCGCCCGGGAGTGAGGCGGCCGTGGCGTCATCCCATTGCAAGAGCCGTACGTAGGCCGCCGTGACACGGTGCCGGCCGGCCGGCACCGTGCCGCGCTCTCTGCCGATTTTCATGGACGCGCGTGTGCTTTGGGGTTAGATTGGGCGCGTGCCATCCCTCCTACTGTTTCCCGACACCCCCATCCCGCCCTCCACGCCGGGTCCCATCGCGCGCGGGCGGGCCGCCGCACCCACTCTCGCAACCGTCATGAGCGCAACGATCCTGCTGGTGGAGGACAACGCCGACAACCAGGCGATCTACCGCACGATCCTGGAGCATTCCGGCTTCACGGTGGTCTCGGCGTGGGATGGCGAGGAGGCCGTGAGCGTGGCGCGCGCCACCCTGCCGGACCTGATCTTCATGGACATCTCCATCCCCAAGATGGACGGCCTCGCCGCCACGCGCGTCCTCAAGGCCGACGAGACGACGGCGGGGATCCCCATCGTGGCGCTCACCGCGCACGCCATGCAGGAAGACCGGGCCAAGGCGCTGGAAGCCGGATGCGACGCCTACCTCGCCAAGCCCGTGGAGCCCCGCCGCGTGATGGACGAGGCGCGGCGCTGGACCTCCGGGGCCGTGGGCGCGCAGCCGGGCTGAGGGGTTGGGCCCGGCTCCAGGATGACGATCAGGTTATCCCGTAGCAGGACAGGATTGCTTTGTTCCCCCGCTCGTGCCTAGCTTGGCCCGCAGGTCCCTCCCCGCGACTCCCCACCTGACTCCCGAGACACACATGGCCGACTTCACCCGGTCCTTCGGCACGCTCGCGCGCGTGCTGGCGGTTCTCTGCGCGCTGGCGGGCGCCTTCGCCGCGCCGGAGCGCGCGCACGCGCAGACGCCCCTGCCCGCGGCGAGCGACACGCTGCGCGAGATCCACCTGGCGGACGGATCGGTGCTCATCGGGCGCATCGAGGCGGTGGCGGGGGACCGCGTGACGATCGTGACGCAGGCGGGCGTGCGGGTGGAGCTGGACCGCGCGCAGATCCGCTCCGCGCTCCCGGTGCGGGTGCGCGAGGGGCGGGTGGTGCGCGAGGACCCCACGGGGACGCGGCTCTTCTTCGCTCCCACGGGGCGCAGCCTGGCGGCGGGCGAGGGGTACTTCGGCGTGTACGAGCTCTTCTTCCCCTTCCTCACCTACGGCGTCACCGACCGCTTCACCATGGCGGCGGGCACCCCGGTGGTGCCGGGCGCCATCGGCGAGTTCGCCTACGTGGCACCCAAGCTGACGGTGATCCGCAGTGAGCGGCTCAACGTGGGCACCGGCATTTTCGCGGGGTTCGCCGAGGGCGAGCTGGGCGGGATCGCGTACGGGGTGGGGACCTGGGGCGACCGCGACAACGCGTTCTCCGGGGGTGTGGGGTTCGCGTTCGGCGACGGCGAGTTCTTCGACCAGCCCATCGTGATGCTGGGCGGCGAGATGCGCGCCGGCCCGCAGCTGAAGCTGCTCACCGAGAACTACATCATCCCGGGTGAGGCCGGCGCGCTGCTCTCGGGCGGAGTGCGTTTCTTCGGCGAGCGGATCTCGGCGGATGCGGGGGTCGGGGCGCTGATCGGCAACGATGGGGCGGAGTGCTGCCTCCCGCTGGTGAACTTCGTCTACACGTTCGGCCGCAAGTAAAAAGCGGCTCACACAGAGACACGGAGGCACGGAGATGAAGTCGTCTCTGTGCCTCTGTGTCTCTGCGTGAGCCTACCAGCGTCGGGCGAAGCCGATGCCGAACATGCGGTCGTGCTTGCTGGTTGAGGCCCAGGCGGCGAGCTGCAGGGAGGGGGTGATGCGGGCGGCGGCGCCGGCGCGGAGGTGGTGGATGGGCTCGGCGCCCGCGCGGGTGG
>DASVSA010000110.1:0-2090 GCA_036388335.1 Longimicrobium sp.
GTACGAGGAGTGCCGCTCGGCGGCCATGGAGATCCTCGCCACGTCGCGGGACACTGCCCCGGTGGAGGCCGAGCTCCTGGTGATCATCGCGCACGGCGACAACTCCATGAGCGAGTGGCGGCGCGCGGAAGCGACAGCCACCCGCGCGGCAGAGCTCGCGGCGGCCCAGGGCGCCAGCCAGCTCCGCCTGCTCGCCGAAGCACAGTGCGACTGCGCCCGCGCCGGACGCGCCCTCGCCGTGGCGAGGCCGGAGGCGGAGCCGCTCGCCCGCAACTCGGAGCGCCTGGCGCACGAGCTCACCCGCTCGCTCGCGCGGCGCGCCGCCGTGGGGATGGCGGCCGCGGTCTGACCGCGGCCGTCAGTTCCCGCTGCCGAAGGTCCCGAGTCCCCCTTCCAGGCGGGGCGCTTCGGCACGAATGTCCGGGTCGGGCCCGGTGATGCTGCCCGCGCTGCAGGCGGCGAGCAGGGAGAGCAGGAGGGCGAGGGGAAGCATCCGCGCGATCTTCATCGTTCGACTCCGGGTTTTTCGTGGGGTGGGGCGGGGAGGGTCGCGGAAAGGTGCGCCCGTGCGTGGCCGAAGGTCAAGACGCGTCGTAAAACCTACCCCCTTGGGGACAGCGTATGCAGGCGGTCATCCGGCCGGTCTTTCTCCTTCACGACGACCCCGACCTCAGGTCGCGGCTGGCGGGCGTGCTCACCGCTGCGGACTCGCTGGTGCGGGTCGCGGACTGGGACGCGCTGCGCGCCGCGCTGCGCCGCGCGCCCGCCACGGCCATCTCGGTGGTGGACGGCATGACGGGGCTGGGCGAGCTGCGCGTGCTGCTGGAGGAGCTCCCCTCGGCCACGGTGCTGGCGGCGGTGAGCCCCGGCCCCAGCCATGGCGACCTGCTGCGCAAGCTCTTCGCGCTGGGCGTGGCGGACGTGATCGTGCTGGGCCGTGAGGACACGCCGCCCGCGCTGTCCCGCCGGGTGGACGGGGTGCGGGCGCGCACCGTCCACCGGCTGCTGGAGCGGGCGCTCCCCCGCAACATCCCCAGCCGCTCGCGCGCGCTGCTGGCGGTGGCGGCCGAGACGGTGGCGGCCGGCGGCCTGGCCCCCGAGATGGCCGCCGCGCTGGGGGTGAAGGAGCGCACCGTCCTCCGCTGGTGCGAGCGCGCGGAGCTCCCGCCGCCGCGCCGTCTGCTGGCCTGGCTGCGCCTCCTGATGTCCGCCGAGCTCCTGGACGACCCGGGCCGCAGCGTGAGCGCCATCGCCGAGGCGAGCGGCTACGCGAGCGGGGTGAGCCTCAAGGCCGCCTTCCGGCAGTTCGTGGGGGCCACGCCGCGGGAGGCGCGGGAGCGGGGGGCGTTCGAGACGGTGTCGGGGGCGTTCGCGCGGGAGCTCTTCGAGCTCCGCGAGGCCGCGCGGGACCAGGGGAGGCCGGAGAAGACCTGGCTCAACTGAGGACTGCCTGGCTCACACAGAGGCACGGAGGCACGGAGAGGAGCTTCGTCTCCGGGCCTCCGTGCCTTTTCCGCTAGGCGGCCGGGAACGCGGGGTCGGCGCGGAGCTGGCGGATCTGCCAGAGGTGGCGGCGGTCGTGGGCCAGGAGGAGCGCGAAGGCGTCGCCCAGCTTGATGCGCAGGAGCCGCGAGGCGGGCGAGGCCACGCGCGCCTTGTTGAGGCTGATGCCGCCGGCTGCGTGAAGCCGCTCCTCGAGTGCCTCGTGGGTGGCGTGGTAGCCCGCGCGCTCGGCGGCCCAATCGTGAGCGCCCTCGGATACGAACACCGCGGGCGTCTTGACGCGCCGCTTCACCGGCGGCTCCATGAAGCGGACCATGAACCCGCCGATTAGGCCGGGCTTGTGCCGCTCGAAGCCCGTATGGCCGCGGGCCCGCGCGGCGGCGATGGCCTCGTCGATGGCTTCGATGTAGCGCGTGTTGAGGGTGCGCAGGTGGCTCACGTTCTCGCCCACGGACCAGCGCCCGGGCTCGGGAGCCCAGGCGAGCTGCGCGCGCGACAGGCCGTCCAGCAGTTCAGCCGCTTCAGCGCGTACGGCCTGCAGCTCGCGCCCGAAGCGGGCCAGCTCCGACGAAGGATAGGTAACGGCC
>DASVSA010000111.1:0-4246 GCA_036388335.1 Longimicrobium sp.
GCCATCAGGCGCTGAACGTCCGGGTTGGGGAGCATCCCGCGCCAGCTCACGCTGCCGTCGATCCCCAGCTCCCGCGCCAGGGCGCGGTACTCGTCCTCCCGCGGCCCGCTCCCCGCCACGTTCAGCGTCCACGAGCGCGTCCGCAGCTCCGCGAGCGCCCGCAGCAGCAGGTCGAGCCCCTTGCGGGGGACGAGCTGCCCCACAAACAGCAGTTCCACTGCTCCCCCCGAATGTAGCACAATCCCGTCAAAGCTGTCGAGCCCCGCCGGGTCGGTAAAGTACCCGAAGTGGAAGAGGCTCTCCGCCCGGAACCCGCGCGCCCGGAACCAGTCGACCCCAGTGGCGCCCGTGGCCAGGACGAAGTCCAGGCGGCGCCTCCAGCGCAGCGCCTGCAGCCGGTACCGCGCCCGCCGCGCCAGTCCCTTGGCCGAGCGGTCCTCCGCCGGCCGCTCGGCGTAGATGCCCACGCGCGAGCAGGTGGCCGCGGCCTGGCGCAGCGTCCAGTACGTCTCGGGATACGCGTGGAGGCCGGAGAAGACGTGCACGCTCTCCGCGCAGGGCCCGGCCGCCAGGATCCGCGCGCGCTCCGCCCGCGTGGGGGCGATCACCAGGTGCGCGGGGGAGAAGTCCGCCCGCTCCCACCCCAGCTTGCGGCGGCGCTCGCTCACGTCCCGCTCCGCCACCACCACTACCTCTCCGTCCCAGCCACGGGCCAGCGCGGTCACGAGCGGCGCCTGGTGTATGGACGGGCTTTCCAGCCACATGACGATCCGCTCCATCGCCCCTTCCGTGCTGGTGGTGATCCCACGGGTGCAGTTCGCCCGCGCACGCGCAAACTGCCGCAATACGTGCTGCGACAGGGTCCGCAAACATATTCCATGTGCGTCCGGCGGCCAACTCGCGCTGCAGCGGCGGCCGGGGGCGGGCGGCGCGGCCCATTCATGTCTCGGCGGCCCGCGCGGGGTTGCGTATCGCGGTGGCGCAGGAGATCTTCGTCCGTTCCGCAGGAGAGGCTACCGCAACCCGACCGGTAAATGCAGCACGAGCAAGCTCCACCCACCGCGCCCACCTGGAACTACAGGAACGGCAAGCTCCGGATGCGCGTGCAGTCGATGCTCGGCAAGCGCCTGGGGGTCGAGCCGAAGTCGCCCGCCAGCGCCATGGGGTGGAAGGTCCACTACATCCGGCACCGGACGCTCCTCTACCTTCTCGAAGAAGTATACCACCAGCACCAGTACTACTTCGTCGCCGGCGGCCACACCCCGCGCATCCTGGACTGCGGCGCCAACATCGGCGTGAGCATCCTCTACTTCAAGAGCCTCTACCCGGAGGCGCGCATCGTCGGCTTCGAGCCGTTCGAGCCCGCGTACCAGGCGCTGCTCGCCAACATCCACGACAACGGGCTCCAGGACGTGGAGGTGCACCAGGTGGCGCTGTCGCCGGAGCGCGGCACGGTGGACCTGTTCTACAACCCGGACCACCTGGGCTCGCTCTCCATGAGCACCCGGCAGGAGCGCATCCGGGGAGCCACGCAGGCGGTGAAGGCGGCTCCGCTGTCGGACTACATCGACGAGCCCGTCGACCTGCTGAAGATCGACATCGAAGGAGCCGAGGTGCCCGTGCTGCGGGAGCTCGCCGCCAGCGGCAAGCTGGCGATGATCCGGCAGATGATCGTGGAGTACCACCACCACGTCCGCACCGACGAGGACTCGTTCGCCGAGTTCCTGCACCTCCTGGAGTCCAACGGCTTCGGCTACCGGCTGAGCGGCCAGTACAACCCGCGCTCGCAGAAGGAGCGCTTCCAGGACCTGCTGATCCACGCCTACCGCAAGCAGTAGGGATGGCCTCGTTCTATCCCGACGCGCGCCTGGAGCTGATCCAGGCCGTACGCGCGGTCCACGCGCTGATGGACACCGGCCACGAGGTCCTCATCCCCCCGCAGCACGCGGACAAGTTCGCGGCGCTGCGGGAGCGGTTCGGCGCGCGCTACACGGTCACCACCGGGGCGGCGCCCTCCGTACCCATCGTGATCGACCACCGGGAGCCGTCCACCCGTATCGGCGCGGTGCAGCGGCCCCTCATCTTCTCTCCCACGCTCCTCGCGTACTGCCGCGGGCTGTGGCAGCCGCGGCGGAGCATTCGCTTCTCGTTCGCGGGGCTGGTCACGCCCAGCCGGCACCAGGCGCTCTCCCGGTGGATGAGGCGCTCGTTTCCGGAGGTGGCCATGCCGCTGCCGGCGGTGGACGAGGGGCTCGCCGCTAAGCTGTGGGCGCGCATCCGGCGCCGGCTGGGCGCCAGGCCCGCGCCGCGGTCCACCCGGCATGTCGCGGGCGAGGTGGTGTTCTGGTCGTCCACGCGCGGGCGGCACTTTCCAGGCAAGTCGTGGGACGACGAGTACTTCCGCCTGCTGTGCGACTCGCGCTTCGTGCTCTGCCCCAACGGCGACTTCGTGTGGTCGTACCGCTTCTTCGAGGCGGCGATGTGCGGGGCCATCCCCATCGTCCAGGAAAGCTGCCCCGCCTACGACGGCTTCCGCTTCCGCACCATGGACGAGGCGGCCGGCGGCATGGAGTGGTCACCCGGCGACGCCGAGCACAACTACCGGCTCGCCCTGGAGCGCCTGGTAGTCCCCCTGGAGCAGCTCAGCGAGGAGATCGAAAAAGAGGCACGGAGATGACTTCATCTCCGTGCCTCTGTGCTGCGGATGATGCCAGATCGCCTAGCGCCCCACCCGTCCAGGAGCGAATGAATTCGCCGCTGGACCAACGCGAAGACCGCCTGCGCGGTCTGTCCCTTCCGCCGATGCTGGACCGGACAGTCCCCGCAGGGGACTTCGCGTAGTTCCAGCGGCGAATTCATTCGCTCCTGGGCCCTCCTGAGCCCTCCTGGGCCTGGGCCCTCTCTGGGCCCTCTCTGGGCCCTCTCTGGGCCCTCCTGGGCCCTCCTGGGCCGTCCCGGGGCGCTCCCTGGGGGGCCTCCTGTGTCTTGGGGCGCTCCCTGGGGCCTCCCCTCCTGGCGTCCTGGGGCGCTCTTGGGGCGCTCTCGGGGCGCTCTTGGGGCGCTCTCGGGGCGCTCCTGGGGCGCCCCTCGCTGAGCGCCGCCGTTTCGACCGGATCTCGCGCGAGAGCCTTACAGCCCCAGCCTGCCCAGACACGTGTCCGCCGCGCCCTGCACCTCCGCGTGCAGCTTCTGCCGCTCTTCCGCACCCAGGAAGGCGGCATTCGCGCGCTGGGGATCCGCGGACGCCCAGCGCTCCGGGTGGGCGAGCACCTCGGCGCCCAGCACCCGGTCGCCGCGGCCCAGGAGGTCCCAGACGTTGTTCACCTTGCGGTCCCACGAGATGGGGACGACCCGCGCGCCCAGCGAGAAGCCGACGATCCCCGCGTGCATGCGCGTGCACAGCATCGCGGAGTAGTGGCCGAGCACCGCCGCCAGCTCGGCCGGCACCGTGGGGCGCTCCGCCAGGGTGGCCCGCACCCCGCGGGTGGCCAGGTGCTGGTGGATGCGGGTGGCCTCCGCGTGGTCCTCCGTGGTGCCGTTGGAGAACAGCTCGATGCGCGCTCCGCTCTGCGCGGCCCCCGCGGCGACGGTCGCCCAGAAGTCGTGGTAGGCCGCCTCGTCCACGTGCCTCACGCCCGGCACGAAGTTGTGGAGGTGCTGAAGCGGCTGCATCCCCAGCCCCACCACGGGCGTCCCCTCGCGCGCGGCCACCGGGTACACCGTGTCCGCCACGAAGCCGGGGTCGGCGTGGGTCACCACCCGGCCGGGCTCCAGGACGCGCTCCACCATGCGGGCCGAGGCGCGGTCGCGCACCGAGATGTACGAGGCGTAGCCGAGCGCCTCGCCGTAGAGCCGGGTGGCCACGGGCCCCCACTGCGAGCCCGCCCCGCACCCAAAGAACGCCACCGGCTTCCCCTGCCGCCGCGCGATGCGCACCACCTCGGCGATGCGCGGCGCAAAGGTGAAGCCGATGTCCACCAGCAGCTGCCCCCCGCCGATGACCACGGCGTCGCACGAGCCGATGGCTTCCTCCCACTTGCGCGCGTGGCGCTCCCGGTCCTTGAGGTACCAGCGCCCGGCGTTGATCCCCCGGCGCAGCAGCCGGCTCCGCCGCACCGCGAACTGCGCGGCCCTGCGCGCCCCGCGGGCCTCGGGTTTCGCCACCGGCTCCCCGCCCGGCCGCGCCCAGCTGTCCTTGAGCCCGAAATCGACCGGCACCGTCTCCACGCCACGTTGCGCGAACAGG
>DASVSA010000112.1:0-5313 GCA_036388335.1 Longimicrobium sp.
CGAAGTGGACGGAGGAGGCGCCGGGGGATGACGAGGATTCGCCGGGACGATGGACGGAATCCGCATCCTCCGCCTCGTGCGCAATGGAGGGCGGGCCGAAGAGGCCGCGCACCTCGAAGGCGTGGGCGACGGCGCCCAGGATGCGCGCGGCCTGCGCGGGCGCCAGGGCGGCCATCACCCGCTCCGCCTCACCCCAGCCGGCCAGGTGCTCCACGGCCGCGGGTACGTGGCGGGGATCGCGCAGCCAGAGGGCCACCAGCGAGTCGATGGAACCGCCCAGCCCGCGCGCCACGGCCATCCACCACCAGCGCGTGCCCGCCACCCCGGCGCAGGCGTCGCGCGCGAAGGCGGCCAGCAGCTCCGCCTGGTCGGCGAACAGCACCGCCGGGGCCTCGGCCGGCACCACGCCGCGCGACGGGCGGGCGGCGCCGTGCAGCCGGTCGGAGAGCGCGCCGCGGCAGGCGCGCACCCATTCGGCGGAGGCGTGCGCGTCCCGCCCCTCCGCGCGCATCCGGCCGGGGAGCGGGTCGCCCAGCGCGCGGACCACCAGGATGGCGGCCGGCGGCATGGCCTCCGGCTCGATCTGCGCGGCGCCCAGCATCCGCTGCAGCCGCAGCCGCAGCGCGGGGTCCGCCGGGGCGCGGCGCCGGGCCGCACCGGTGCTCATCGCGCCCCTCCGCCGGAGAAGGATGCCGCGACTGGTACGGCCGCCTCACTCGTACGCATCACCAGTGAGGCGCCGCCGGCCGCCAGCGCCAGCGCGAAGAGCTGGGAAAGGGAGAAGGGGCCGGCGACGGCTATGAAGTCACCCCGAAGCGGCTCCAGGGCGAAGCGGGCGGCGCCGTACGCCAGGGACGCGATCCCCATCGCCGCCCCGCGCGGGAGCGTCCGCCGGTGGAGAAAGAGGAAGATGCCGAGCGCCGCGGCGGCCAGGTACAGCTGCACCGGGTGCACGGGGAGCGACGTCGCCGCGTCCGCGCCGATCCACCCGCGCGCGACGTGCTCCGCCCACGCGTCGGTGCCCGGCGCGTAGCTCACCGCCCAGGGGAGCGCGGCTTGCGCTCCGTAATCGTCCCCGTTGAGGAAGCACCCCGTGCGCGCGACGGCGTAGCCCAGCGCCGCCGCCACCGCGGAGAGGTCGGCGTAGTCCAGCACGGGCAGGCGGCGGCCGGCCAGGTACGCGCCGCCGCCGAGGGCGCCGCCCGCCAGCACGCCGAACACGCTCTGCCCGCCGCTCCAGAACGACAGCCACTCCACCGCGCTCCCCCCGCCGTGGGCCAGCAGGAAGAGCGCGTGCCCCCCGCACACCCCACCCAGCGCGGCGCACAGCCACGCGCGGTACGCCTCGCGGGCGTCCAGCCCGCGGGCGGGGGCCCGCCGCAGCGCATACGCGGCGGCGAGCACCACCGCCAGGGCCGCCAGCAGGCCCTCGGGAAGGGTGCGGGGGATGGTCATCGCCGGCTCACCCGCGCCGGCGGCGCGACAGCCCCAGCAGCGCCAGGCCCACCATCGCCAGGCCGATGCTCACCGGGCACGCCTTGCCGCCACCGGGGGCCGGCCCGTTCCCCACCCCCGTCGCGCCGCGGACGAGGGTAGCCCGCACCTCGCGCTGCTCGTCGGCCTTGAAGACGTCGCGCCGCACGTTCACCCGTACCTGCGCCGCGCCGCGGGGGATCTCCGTCTCGGTGGTCACGAAGACGGTGCGCTGGTACCGGCCGGGGTTGCCCAGGGTAAAGGTCAGCGGCCACTCCTTCTTCTCGTCCAGCAGGCGCAGCGGAATGGCCTGCAGCAGCCCTCCCAGGTTCTCCGCCAGCACGTACTTGAGGCTGTCGGCGGGGCCCGCGGGGGAGTAGCCCCAGGCGCGCACCTGCACCAGCGCGTTGTCGGTGCCCAGCGTCCGCCGGTCGCGCGAGGAGACGAAGATCCGGGGGCTCCGGGTGGTGTCGGGCCGGGGCGCCTCCTGCGCCGCCAGCTCGCTCGCCGCGAAGGGCCAGCCCATCCGCGCGCCGAACGACGCCGGCAGCCGCGGGCCGGACCCTTCCAGCGCGGCCACCCGGCACGCGCCGTTCGGGCAGATGGTGCCCACCCCCGCCGCGCTGATGTTCTTTTGGGCCCAGTGCTGCGCCTGCACACCGTACACGGTCACCATCTGCGCCAGCTCCGCGGCGGTGGAGATGCCCATGATGTCGGCCTCGTCGAACGCGGCCTGGAACACCGGCGGGAGGATGTAGACCCTCACGCACGGGTGGTTGGCGAGGTTGGTGGGCACCGCCGTCCACTGGTCCGCGGCCTGGGTGGTGTTGGCGGGGACCATGGGATTTCCCGTCGCCGTGATCGGCACGTTCTTCTTCATCCCCACCACCCGCCACACGGTGGGGCTGGCGCCGTGGTCGGCCCACAGGTACAGCAGGTTGCGCGTCTGCTGCGAGGTGAAGGTGGAGTGTACGGTGGCCTGCAGCGTCAGCCTGCAGGGGTTCGCCGGATAGTAGGTGTACCCCGGTACGCCGCAGGCCAGCGGAACGATGTCCGGGCTCTGCCAGAACTGCGGCAGGCGGCTGATGGTCACGTCGCCCGCGGCGCTGGCCCAGTAGCCCGTCCCCCAGTTGCCGGGCACGCGCCACGAGTTGTTGCACCCGTCCACCGCGTTGTCCACGGTGGTGTAGGGGAGCGCGGACGGGAAAGAGTTGCCGGACGAGTTGGGCATCCCCGCCGCACCCCAGTCGTTCACCACCTGGAAGGCGACGCCGAAGTCAGAGGTGACGCCGCCGATCGCCGCGGCGGGGAACTCCAGCTCCACCCGGTAGCCGCCCGCGAAGTCCTTGCGCACCTTCACGCTGTAGTTGGCCGGGGCGAGCGCGTTGGCCCAGCGCGGCCCGCCGCCGCAGATCCCCGCCGCCATGCTGCCCGTGCCCCACTGCGATTGGACGTTCGCCACCTCCTCGGGATCGCCCCCGCCGCTCTCCCAGCGGTGGGTGACCACCAGCCGCATGTCGGCCATCTCCAGCTGCGCGCCGCCGCTCCGGTTGTGGTCGAACTGGATGGCGATGCGCTCGCCGTTGGTGAGAAGGCCGCCGCCCCCCTGCGTCTCGGTTGCGTCCTGCACCTCGAACATGAAGCCCAGGTACAGCACCCCGCCGCGCATGTACCGCTTCGTGGACACCGCGACGTCGTATGGGAGCATGTCGGAGTCGTGGAGCTTCCCCACGCACCCGTCGCTGGCCGAGGTTGCCCGCGAGGCGTCGGCCCAGTCGGCGCCCTGGCCGTCGATGGTGGGCGCCGACTTGGCCAGGAAGCCCAGCGAGCAGGGCGAGGCGGCGGCCAGGGGGGCCGGGGCGGCCGCCAGCGCCAGTGCGGCGGCGAGGGCCGCCAGCCGCGCGAGGGGGGTGGTGCGGGGTCGGTTCATGGCGCGACGCTCCGGCGTGGTGGGGGCGGGTCGGTCTGTCTCAGGATGGGCGGACGCGCAGCGCCAGCGGGGGCTCCAGGTCGCCGGGTACCGGCGCCGGGCCCCCGGCGGCGGCCTGCACGTGCACCCTCAGCGTGGCCGTGCGGTCGGTGGTGCCGCGCGCCGGCATCAGCACCAGCAGGTCGAGCGGCACCTGCTGCCCCAGCGTGGCGGGGAGGGTGGTGGTGAACACCCCCGGCGAGGGGTTGGCCGTGGGCACGCCGCCGAACTCGGCCTGCCACACCGCCTCGGTGGAGGTGAACGTCACCGTCACGTCCACGTTCACCAGGGTGGGGAGCGTGGGCGGGCCGCCGTAGCGCACGTGGAAGAGGAAGTTGCCAACCTGCCCCGGAGGCGCGTTGTCCAGGTTGAACGGCAGGCTGGTGGGCGCCATCACCTCCAGGCTTCCCGACACGGCCCCTCCTTCGTCGCTGGACACGGTGAGCTGCCGCGTGGCGGAGACGTCGCGGTCGTTGGGCGGGTCCACGGTGGCCCGGAAGGTGAGCACCACCTGCTGCCCCGCGGCGATGCCGGAGGCCGGGGGGCGCACCCGCGCCGCCACGGTCGTCTGTGCGCCCGACGCCAGCTCCACGGTGCCCGCGGTGAGCACGGCGCCCGCGGCGTCTTCCAGCGTCACCGCGTTGGACCAGTCGCCGGCGGGCCCCGCGGCGGAGGCCTGAAGGCGGAAGGTGAGCCGCCGGTCGGTGGCGTTGCGGACGATGAAGAGGTGAGGGAAGCCCTGGGTGTCGCCGGGCACCAGGTTCAGCCCTCGCGGGCTGCTCTGGTAGGTGACCACGATGGGCCCGCTGGCCACGCCCTCGCCGCTGAAGCCCGCCACGAACTGGTTGATGGCGGCCTGCGCGGCCACCGCGCCCGGCAGGTCCGAGGCGTTGATGGCGGGGAGCAGCGCGCGCCCGCCGCCGGGAAGCGCGGTGTTGAGCCGCACGTTGATCCCCGCGCCGAAGTTCTCGCGCCCCTGCGTGTGCACCACGCCGGGGATGGCCGAGCGGAAGAGCGTCTGCAGGTCGTCCTGCACCCGGTGAAGGTCGCGCAGCGCCTCCAGCGCGTCGCGGGCGTCCAGCGAGTTCCCCGCGGCCAGCCCCGCCTGGCGGGAGGCCACGTCCATCACGTCGCGCACGGCGTTCACGATGGACACCTGCGCGGCCACCTTGTCCGCGTCGGTGCCGGGGGGAAGGAAGAGCCGCCTGCGCACCACCCCGCGCCACGCGCTCCACGCCGTCTCCAGCGTCACGGCCAGGGTGTCGCGCACCAGCGGCCCCATCGTCTCGCGCGTGGCGAACACCACGTACGGGGCCGGGGGCGTGCCGGCGACCGGGAGGTTTTCGCGGGTGCGCCAGAGCACCACCTGCGCGGTGGGCGAGGCCAGGTCCACGGGCGCGTGCGGAAGCGCCTGGCGCAGCACGCGCTGGAGCTTGGCGCCGGAGAGCGCCGCCGGCGGACCCAGCGTGAGGCCGCGGAAGAAGACGGCGTGCGCCAGCCCCCGCCCCACCCCCGCCTCGCGCAGCGGCAGCAGGCCGCAGGGGGGGAGGAAGCGGAAGCGCTGGGCGGCCTCCACCAGCGTGAGCTGCGCGGTGGTGAGCGGCGACGCCACCAGCTCCGCCACCTGCTGCTGGACCTGGAGGACCATGGCCAGCGCCTCGGCCTCGCGCCGCCGGTCGTGGAGCACCGGGAGCGTCCCCGGCGTGGGCCAGGGAACCAGCGGCCGGCGCACCGCCCAGGCATCCACCCACTCCACCCCGCGCTGGCTCAGGTAGAACAGGGCGATGGGCACCTCGCACGACGTCAGCTCGCAGCGCGCGCGCATCCCGTCCACGGCGCCGTACTCGGGGTCGGGAAAGCCGCTCTCGGCC
>DASVSA010000113.1:0-12846 GCA_036388335.1 Longimicrobium sp.
GAGTTTTGTTTTCCTCTGTGCCTCCGCGTCTCCGTGTGAGGCTACGCTTCCGAGGCCGCCTGGCGCTCGCCGGTGGTCTCTGTAAGGACGGGGAGGCGCGCGGCCTGGCTGGCGGGGTCGCCGGTGAGGGCGAGGTCGAACACCTCGTCCATGCGGTCCACGAAGTGGAAGGTCATCCCCTCGCGCACGTCCTCGGGGACGTCGCGCAGGTCGCGGCGGTTGCCGGTGGGGAGCACGACCTGGCGCAGGCCGGCGCGGTAGGCGGCCAGCGTCTTCTCCTTCACGCCGCCGATCTCCAGGATCTTGCCGCGCAGCGTCACCTCGCCGGTCATGGCGATGTCGTGGCGCACCGGGCGGTCGGCCAGCGACGAGGCGATGGCCAGCGTCACCGCCGCGCCCGCCGAAGGGCCGTCCTTGGGCGTGGCGCCCACGGGGAAGTGGACGTGGATGTCGTGGTCGTTGAAGGCCTCGCGGTCGATCCCCAGCTCGTCCGCGCGCGAGCGGACGTACGAGAAGGCGGCGTTGACCGACTCGCGCATCACGTCGCCCAGCAGGCCGGTGATGATCAGGCGGCCCGTGCCGGGCATCTTCAGCGCCTCGATGAACATCAGCTCGCCGCCGGACGCCGTCCACGCCAGCCCGGTGACGACGCCCACCTCGGGGCGCTGCTCGGCGGCCGTGGAGCTGTAGCGGGGGTAGCCGAGCACCTCCTCGATCAGCTCGCTGGTCACCGTCCACTGCTTGCCGTCGGGGTTCTGCGCCTTGTCGTGCGCCAGGTAGCGCATGATCGCGGCGAGCGAGCGGCGCAGGTTGCCCACCCCCGCGTCGCGCGCGTAGCCGCGGGTGAGGAAGAGGAGCGTCTCGTCCGAGATGGACACCTCGTCCGTGCTCAGCCCGTGCTCCTCCACGATGCGCGGGAAGAGCCACTCGCGCGCGATGGCGATCTTCTCCTCGGGCGTGTACCCGGCGATGCGGATCTCGATGAACAGGTTGCGCAGGTCGCGCGGGATGCGGTAGAAGTCCGAAGCGCTGCCGATGAAGAAGGCGTGCGACAGGTCGAACTCCACGTCCAGGTAGCGGTCCGCGAACTCCTCGCGCGCCTCCGGGTCCAGCATCTCCTCCAGCGCCTCCACCGGATCGCCCTCCACGTTCCCCAGCCCGGCCTCGTCCAGCTCCTCCAGCAGCACCACGGCGTCGCGCGTGCCGGCGTCGCGCAGGGCGGCCATGATCTTCCCCAGCTGCGCCCCCGGCCGGGTGCGGCGGGAGCCCACCAGCTGCGACTCGCCGCGCCCGCCCAGCTCCAGCCGCACGAACGGGCGCCCCAGCCCCCGCGCGATGGCGGCGGCCATGGTGCGCTTGCCCACGCCCGGCGGGCCCACCAGGCAGGGGATGGGGCCGCGCAGGTCGCCGCGCAGCTCCGCCACGGCGATCACCTCCAGCAGGCGGCGCTTGGCCTCGTCCAGCCCCAGGTGCTCCTCGTCGATGGCGGCCTCCACGCTCTCCAGCACGATGCCGTCGCGCTCGGAGCGCTTCGTCCAGGGGACGGCGATGAGCGTGTCCAGGTACGCGCGGATCTCCGCCGCCTCGGTGGAGGTGACGGCGGTGGAGCGCAGCCGCTCCGCCTCGCGCCGCGCCACCGCGGCGATGCGCGGGGGGAGGCCGGCGCGCTCCACCTTGCGCAGCACCTCGTTGGTCTCCCGCTCCACCGGGTCCAGGTCGCCCAGCTCGGCCTGCAGCGCCTGGATGCGCTTGCGGATCTCGTTGCTGCGCTCGCGCCCGTGCGGCGGCAGGGGCGCCGCGCCCGCCGGCTCCCCCTCGGCGCCCTCCAGCTGACGGAGGTGCTCCAGCTCCGTCTCCAGCGTCGTGAGCACCACGCGCAGCCGCTCGCCCACGTCCAGCGCCTGCAGCACGGCGTCGCGGTCGGGCACCTTGAAGTTGCACAGCGTGGCGGCCAGGTCCGCGAAGCGCCCCGGGTCGCTGAGGTTCATGCGCAGGATGCGGGGCACCTCGTCCGAGATGCGCTCCACCCGCGCCGCCACCCCGCCCAGCGCCGTGAGGATCTTCTCCACCAGCGGCTCGGTGACCTCGGCGGGCGCGGCCACCTCCTCCACGGGCAGGGCGGCGGCCGTGTAGAAGCCGTCCTCCAGCCGCACGTCCGCCAGGCGCACGCGGCGGAGCCCCTGCAGCGTGGCCTGGATGGTCCCGCCCGGCAGGTTGAGGCGGTCGAGCACGCGCACCACGGAGGCCACCTTCTCCAGCGTGGGCGGGTCGATGGCGCCGTCCTCGGCCGTGGACACGGTGGCGACTTGCAGCTCGGGCTCGGGGTGCGCCGCGAGCGCCTCCACGTTGGGGCCGAAGCCGATCTGGAGCGCGGTGGCGCCCCCGGGGAAGACGACCGTGCTGCGGATGGGGAGCACCGGTACGCGGTCCGGTGCGGCGGCTCGTGTGCGATTCGTGGCTGGCATGGTCCTCAACGGTTCTGCTCTGCGCTCGCTCCTGGCGCGAGGCGGGCGTCGACGGCGTGCAAGAACCGGGCAACGCGGCGTGCATTTGTTCCGAAGTCGGCGCTCCCCACGCGCGACGCGGAGCGCACGTCCACTCTCGTCATCCCCTTGTCGTCCAACGAGATGCGGATCGACACGTCGTCGGTGAACTTGAGCAGGCCCGTGTGCGCCTCGGCCCGGATGGTCCCGCTGCGCGCGTCGGGCTCGGCCACCGTCCAGCGCGGCATGGCGCGCGCGGCGGCGAGCGCCGCGTCCCACACCTGCGCGAAGGGAGCGGCGTAGGCGCGGCCCCGCAGCCGGGGGTCGGGCGCGCCGGGGCGGGTCTGGGCGACGTTGCGGGTGAGAGCGGTCCAGATCCCCATGTACGTTTCGAGGTGTCGAGGGAACAGCAAACGGCGGCCTCACACAGAGGCGCAGAGACACAGAGAAAAGCGCCGCGTGGTACGGATCGTGCCCGCCCGCGCCGCAGCCCCGAGCAGGGGAGAAACCTACCCGAATCGACCTCCCGGAGAACCGATGAAAGTCGTGATGCCGCTTGCCGGCAAGGGCACGCGCCTTCGCCCGCACACGCACGTCACCCCGAAGCCGCTCCTCAAGGTGGGCGACAAGCCCGTGCTCGCATACATCCTGGACGAGCTCCGCGAGCTGGGCGTGCACGAGGCCGTCTGCATCACCGGGCACCTCAAGGAGCGCGTGGAGGAGTACATGGCGCGCGAGTACCCGGATTTCAAGGCCGTGTACGTGGAGCAGGTGCAGCAGCGCGGCACCGGCGACGCCATCGCCCTGGCCGAGCCGTACGTACAGGAAGACCTGCTGATCATCTTCGTGGACACGCTCTTCGACGCGGACCTCTCGCTCGTCAAGCGCCTCCCCGAAGACGTGGCGGGGGTGATCTGGGCCAAGGAGGTGGAGGACTACCAGCGCTTCGGCGTGATCGTGACGGACGAGAACGGCTTCATGCAGAAGATCATCGAGAAGCCGAGCGAGCCCGTGAGCAAGCTGGCCAACATCGGCCTCTACTACATCCGCGACTGGAAGCTGCTGTTCGAGGGGATCCGCCACGTGATGTCCACCGACCCGGGCTCCGGCGGCGAGTACTTCCTCACCGACGCCTTCCAGTACATGGTGGACCACGGCGGCAAGCTGCTGGTGGCCCCGGTCGAGGGCTGGTACGACGCCGGCAAGCCGGATACGCTGCTGGAGACGAACCTCCACGTGCTCAGCACCACCCGCGGCCGCTCCCCCGCGCCCCAGGACGGCGTCACGATCCACGAGCCCGTGCACGTGGCCGAGGGGGTCACCCTCGAGAACGCCGAGATCGGCCCCAACGTCACCCTCTCCGCGGGCGTCACCGTGCGTGGCAGCAAGCTGCGCGACACCATCGTGGGCGAAAAGGCGGTGATCGAGGGAAGCGACCTCCACGACTCGCTCATCGGCCGCGAGGCGAAGGTCACGGGCGTGAAGGGCCAGGTAGACCTCGGCGACCACTCCATCGTCACGATGTCTTAGCTCTGTGCCTCTGTGTGAGGCCTAAAGAACGCCTGCCGCTTCCATGATGATGACCAGGGCGCGCTCCACGCCGAGCGCGCCCTGGTCGTTGGCGTACCACTCGTCCGTCGTGTGGATGCCCCCCGAATCGCCCCCCACCCCGATGGCGATCGAGGGGATGCCCAGCGCCATCGGCACGTTTGCGTCGGTGGACGACGACACCAGCTCCGGCCGCGCCCCCAGCGACGCCGTCACCTGCGTGGAGATGCGCACCAGCTCCGCGCGCGCCGGCGTCTCGCCCGACGGCCGGTCGCCGATGATGGCCACGTCGAAGCGGAGCGGCTCCGTTCCCGCGCGGCGCCCGTTCCCCTCCTCGCGCACCACGCGCGACACGATCCCCCGCACGCTCGCCTCCAGCTCCGGGAGCACGCCGGGGACCTCGCTGCGCATGTCGATCTCCAGCCACGCCGCGTCGGGGATGGCGTTGATGCTCGTCCCCCCGCCGATGCGCGCCACCGTGAGCGACGAGCGCTCGGGGTGGGGGAGGGCCAGCGTGCTGACCTCCGCCGTGGTGGAGGCGAGCGCCACCACGGGGTTGGGGGCGCCGCGGTCGGCCCACGAGTGGCCGCCGGGGCCCTCCACCGTCACCCGCAGCCGCCGCGACCCGATGGCGCGGTGAACGATGCGCCGGATCCCCGAGCCGTCCAGCGCGATGAAGGCGGCGGCGGTGCGCAGCGGCGAGCCCTCGCGGAACAGGTGCTTGACGCCGCGCAGGTCGCCCGTCCCCTCCTCGCCCACCGTGGCCACGAAGTGCACGGGCCGGCGCGTGCGGACCCCGCCGGCGCGCACCACCCGCGCCACCGCCAGCATCCCGGCCAGCCCGCGCGAGTTGTCGGTGATGCCAGGCGCGTAGATGCGGCCGCCGTCGTGGCGCGGCTCCACGTCCGTGCCCGCCGCGAACACCGTGTCCAGGTGCGCCGCCACCACTACGGGCGCCGCCCCGGCCGCGCCGGGGAGCACGGCGATCACGTTCCCCACCTCGTCCACGGAGGCGTCGGGGTACCCCATCTCCCGGAACCGCTCCAGCACGCGCGCGCCCCGCTCGGCCTCGCCGAAGGGGGGCGCGGGGATGCGCACCAGGTCGAGCTGGTCGCGCAGCGTTGCGTCGTCCGTGCGGTGGGCCAGCTCGCGGACGGGGCGGAGCGTGTGGGACAGGGCGCGCTGCCGGCTGCGGGATACAGGGGTGTAGCGGATGATGATGCCTGCCCGCTCCGGCCGTGTCAACCGAGCGGCCCCGGGTTTCGCATCTGCCTGCCCTTCATTATGATGGATGCCGCGCCTGAGCCGCGCTCAGGCCCCCCCGTGCAGCACCTCCACCCGCCTCCCCCGAGGGATCGCATGCAGGAGCGCGACCTGGTTTTCGACTGGAACACGCTGGACGGCTCGTTCGACTACTCCACCCGCCGCGGCGTGCAGCTCAACGACGAGACGCTGCGCGACGGGCTGCAGTCGCCCTCGGTGACCGATCCTCCCATCGAAGACAAGATCCACCTCCTCCACCTCATGGCGGAGCTGGGGATCGCCGCCGCCGACATCGGCCTTCCCGGCGCCGGCCCGCGCGCCGTGCGCGACGTGGAGGCCCTCGCCCGCGTCATCGCCGACGAGCGCCTCCCCATCGAGCCCAACTGCGCCGCCCGCACCGTCCGCGCCGACGTGCAGCCCATCGTGGACGTGTCGCAGCGCACCGGGATCGCCATCGAGGCGGCAACCTTCATCGGTTCCTCCCCCATCCGGCAGTACGCGGAAGACTGGACGCTGGACCGGATGCTGCGCGCCACCGAGGACGCGGTGGGCTTCGCCGTGTCCGAGGGGCTCCCGGTGATGTACGTGACCGAAGACACCACCCGCGCCCAGCCGGACGTGCTCAAGGCGCTGTACGGCACGGCCATCCGCTACGGCGCGCGGCGCATCTGCCTGGCGGACACGGTGGGGCACGCCACCCCGCACGGCGTGCGTCAGCTGGTGCGCTTCATCAAGCGCGAGGTGGTGGACCCCAGCGGCGAGGACGTGAAGATCGACTGGCACGGGCACCGCGACCGCGGGCTGGGGATGCCCAACTGCCTGGCCGCCATCGAGGAGGGCGCCCACCGCATCCACGGCACGGCGCTGGGCATCGGCGAGCGCTGCGGCAACGCGGAGATGGACCTGCTCCTGGTGAACCTGAAGCTCCTGGGCCTCCACGACTGGGACCTGTCGAAGCTCAACGAGTACGTGCGCACCGCCGCGCGCACGTGCAACGTGCCGCTGGCCTACAACTGGCCCGTCTTCGGCGAGGACGCCTTCCGCACGGCCACGGGCGTGCACGCCGCCGCCATCATCAAGGCCGAGTCCAAGGGCGACGCCTGGCTGGCCGACCGCATCTACTCCGGCGTTCCCGCGGGCCTCTTCGGCCTGGCGCAGAAGATCGACATCTCGCCCATGAGCGGCCTCTCCAACGTGCGCTACTGGATGCGCGCGCACGGCTTCGACGGCACCGACGACGGCCTCTGCAACCACGTCTTCGACTGCGCCAAGCGCGGCGACCGCACCCTTTCCGACGCCGAGGTCGTGGCGCTGGTCGCCGCCTACCTCGCCTCCAGCGAGGTGCTGCAGGAGACCCGTTGACGGCCGGAGTCGACGTCTACTGGCTCCCGCACTGCACCACCTGCCAGAAGGCCGTTCAGCACCTGGAAGAGAAGGGCGTGCCGATCCGTGGCTTCCGGAACCTGAAGGAGGAACGGCTTTCGCCGGACGAGGTGCGCGATCTCGCCGCGAAGGTGGGGGGTGTCGAGAAGCTGTTCTCCAAGCGCGCGATGAAGTACCGCCGCATGGGCCTGCACGAGCGCGAGGTGTCCGAGGACGAGATGGTGACGCTGATGTCCGAGGAGTACACCTTCGTCACGCGGCCGGTCATCGTGAAAGGTGATCGGGCGACGGCCGGGTTCTCAGCGAAGCGGCTGGACGCGCTCTGACCTCACACAGAGACACGGAGGCACAGAGATAAGTTCATCTCTGTGCCTCCGTGTCTCTGTGTGAGACCAGCCAGTCCCGCGCGTCGCGCGCCTCGTCCGGCGAGATGCTGTGGCCGATGTCGTAGTCGCGCGCCGTGAGGTCGGCGCCGGCGGCCTGGAGGAAGCCCCGGCCCTCGCGCGCCAGCTCGAACGGGATCTGCGGGTCCATGGTGCCATGGCCCCACCAGAAGCGCGTTCCCGCGACGGAATCGGCGGTCGCTCGCACGCTGGGATGGTCCGCGAGGAAGCCGCTGAAGTTCATCACCAGCGGCACCGCGCCGGGGTTGCGGAGGGCGTACGCCATCGACATCGCCCCGCCCTGTGAGAAGCCGCCGAGCACCAGCGGCCCCGTGCGCACGGGGAGGGCGGTGCGTACCTCGGCCAGGAAGGCGCCCAGCGCCTCCTGGCTCGCTTCGAAGCTCTCCGGCTCGGGGCGGTTGCGGCCCAGGAAGCGGTACCACGCCCACCCGGGTCCGTAGCCCCACGGCATCCCGGAGTGCGGGGCCTGGGGCGTCACCACCACCGCGCCCGGCGCGAGCACGGGCGCCAGCCCCGCCAGGTCGAAGCGGTCGCTGCCGCGGCCGTGCAGGAGCACCACCAGCGGCGCCCCGTCCTCCACGCCGCTGGGGATCGCGTGCTCGAAGAGGAGGGTGCTCATCGGGTTTCCGCCTGGAGCTGGTCCAGCGCGCGGCTCTGCAGCGGGTGCCGGCCGATGGAGGCGATTCCGGCGAGGATCAGGAGGAGTGAGACGGCGACGCCCGCGAAGGCGTACTTGTAGGCCTGCTTCCCGTCCGTCGCGCGTTTCGCCCACCCGCCGAGCACGGACACCGCCGCCACGGCCAGGATCATCATGGTGAGGTGCCCCATCAACGCCGGGTACCAGCGGCCCAGGATCACCAGGAGGATGCCCAGGACGATCTGCAGGTGGAGCGTCCCCGTGTAGATCGCAGTGGCCATGCGCGCGGGGCGGTCGTACGGGCGCCTGCCGGAGAGCCCCCGGGCCAGGACCACGAGGGCGCCGAGCGCGGCGAGGAGCACCAGGTAGCGGAGCCCCGAGTGCGCGTAGTAGACGATGTTCATGCGTGTTCCGCGGGCGGATGGGCGCGAGGGGCCGCGGCGTGCGGCCGGCGGGACAATGTAGCGGCCCGCCGGGGGGGCACAATGGCGCGGCGGCCGGTGATTGCACCGGCCGCCGCCTCGCGTGGGCTACTCCGCCTGCGCGTTCTTTACGAAGATCTCGTGCACCAGCGAGTTGAACTCGCGCTGCATCTCGTCGTGGTCCTTTGCGCAGCTGCGCCCGATCTCCGAGAGGCGCGCCTCGCCCAGCCGGTCGCCCACCGCGGCGAAGGTGGCGAAGGTGTCCTGCGCCTGGCGGATCATGACGATGTCCTCCACCACGCGGAGGAAGTCGTCGTTGCGCATGGCGTCCGCCACGTCCTTGGCCTTGCCGAGCACGAAACCCAGGGCATTCTTGAACGCCTCGCCGCTCGGCTCGCCCAGCGTGGCGCGGTACTCCTCCAGCATCGTCTGGTGCTGGCGCATCCGCGGCAGGTACCGCGTGCACAGCTCGCGGAACTTCGCGTCCTCCGCCTGCTTCTCGTGGTCCTCCAGGCTCTCCAGCAGCGTCTTGTGCTGCATCACGCAGTTGCTGACCTGGGCAAGGAGGAAGTCGCGTCCCTTGTGCATTTAGCTGATCTCCCGTCGTTCGTTTCCATCACACCGCACCCCGTGCGCGGCGGAGCGCGTTCCCGTTGCACAGCGTGTGCCGCATGTTTGTACAGAGTTGCCTCACGCAGAGTCGTTGGGGACATCGAGGCGGCGAAGCTCGGTCGGCGGTGGCGAAGGTATGGCGCTCGTGCCCCTGGGGCGGCGTTCCGGGGTATCTCGTATGTAGGGGCGACTCTCGAACGAGCACACGCGCGGACGCTGGCCGTCGTGAACCATAACAACACAGCGTGGGAGCGGCATCGGGCTGCGCGCAACGCTGCATACAAATGGGCACGCGATGATGCGATCACCCACGGAGGCCTTGGAGATGAGCTCCGCCTGGCCGACATCGACGACGAAGCACTCGAAGCGTGGGCGCGGCACTGGGCTCGCCGCAAGCATCCCAGCGGGACCGGCGGGTGGAACTGGCCGGAGCTCGTCCGTGCGCTCCCCAGCCGCGCCGCCGTGCTGCCTCTGGCGATCTGGTATGGATCGGACCTGTGCGGGCTGGCGCTCGGCCACGCATCGCGCTCCCGGGCGGGCGGCGTGCGGCACACGTTCACACTCACCTTCGTCGAGCGCCGCGCCGAGCCACCACCCGTCCCGCTGCGGGCGCACATCGTACGGCTGGCGGTATCTACGGCGCAGGGGTACGGCGTGAGGTTGGGAGCGAGCCGGCTCGTCCTCCGGAGTCCCGATCGCAACCTTCTGCCGTACTATGAATCGCTGGGCTTTGAAGTTGCCTCAAATCGAGGGAGACCGATCTACTGCATACGGGAGATTCTGAGATGAACGAGAAATCAGCGCCCGCTCGCCGTCCGAAGGTTCCGATCAGGCAGACCCGGTTCGTCAGTCGGCTCTATGACGGCATCCTGGCCCCGTCGCGGGAGGTGTCGCTTGAGCGGATCCGCGGCATCCCGGGACTTTATGAGTCGCTCAGCGACGAGGCGCGCAAGCTGTGGGACAGCTACGAGGGTCCGGAAAACCACGGTCCGCCTCTGCGAGAGAACGTCACAGAGGCACAGAGATGAAGTCGTCTCTGTGCCTCTGTGTCTCTGTGTGAGCCCCGTTTTTACGTGCTCAGCTCCTCGTTGACGGCCTCGCCGGCGGCGGTGGCGCGGGGCTGGTGGTTGCGCTCGGCCTCGGCGCGGATCTCGTCGACGGCGGCGGGGGAGATCCAGCCGCGGGAGGCGGCGTGCTCGGCGGCGGCGAGGGTGTCGTCGGCCAGGACGAGGGCGCTGCCGGCCTTCTCCACCTCGGCGGCCAGGGCGCGGATGGCCGCCACGCGCTCCGGCCTCGCCTCCACGTTGCGGATGTAGACGGCGGGGACGCGCCGCGGATACGCCTTCACCACGCGGGCGTAGATCTCCGGGTCTTCCTGGCTGGTGTCGCCCACCAGGATGAAGGGGAGGGCGGGGAAGGCGTCCATGATCCGCTCGATCGCCCGCATCTTGTGCTCCTCGTTGGAGGTGGGGAGCACCTCGCCCGAGAGCCCCCAGTCGCGCAGGAGGAGAGGGCCGAGCGGGATCTTCTGCAGCCGGAGGAAGTCGTCCAGCAGGTCGTGGAGGTTCCAGGGGGAGCTGGAAACGTAGAAGACCGGGTTGAACGACGCCGCCCCCGTGCCGTGCTGGAGCGCGCGGTAGAAGGCGCCCACCCCCGCGAAGGGGACGCGCGTGTGCGCGTTGGCGAAGAGCACCGTGCGCGCCATGCGCAGCTTGGAGGTGACGCCGGTGCGGATCACCGTGTCGTCCAGGTCGCTGATGACCCCGAAGGCGCTCGCGGTGGGCGGCACCATGACGTGCCCCAGCGCGCGCACGGGCTCGGTGCCCTCGCGCGGCTCCACCAGCTCCAGCACCACCTCGTGCCAGATGGCGTTGGGCGCGAAGGCGGGGCGCGGCTCGAAGTGGCACTCGAAGTAGCCCTCCTCGTCCGCCTTCACCGTCTGCTCGCCCCCTGCGTAGACCACGCGCACGCGGGCGTGAGGCACCTCGTCGCTCTCGAAGCGCTGCACCATGGCCGCCAGGTTCAGCCACACGCTGTCCGCCGCGTCGGCGGCGGGCACGGGCGAGCCGCGCAGCACGCGCCCCCGCACGAACCCCCGCTCCGGCGTGCCGAAGCCGCGGTACGCGTCGATGCGCGCCGCCTTTCCCGTGCAGCCGGTGGCGTTGAGGCGCCGCCGCTGCTCGTCGATCTTGGTGTCCACGCGGTCCAGGAACCGCGCGATCCCCTTCTGCCAGTCCGCCATCAACGATCTCCCCGGTCCTCTTCGCTCCATTCGCGCGGCTTGTCGGAGATGGGCTGCAGGATGATGAAGCTCGCCACGACCATCCCCAGCAGCACGATCACCCCGATCCCCTGGCCCACGCGCGGCAGGAGCTGGGCCACCTGGATGGTAAGGTAGGTCGTGGCCGCCCACACGATGGGTCCCGTGATGGCCGAGAAGCGTCCCACCATCCCGTAAAGCCCGTAGAACTCGCCCACGCGCGCGGGCGGTGTCAGGCGCAGCATATACGGGCGGTCGGCCGCCCACACGCCGCCCAGCCCCACTCCCGCGCACGCCGCCACTACGTACAGGCACCAGATGGGGAGCCCGAAGATGCCGATGGCGCCCGCGAATGCGAAGATCGCCATCCACAGCACGAGCACGAAGTTGAGCGTCCGCCTGGGCCCGTGCCGGTCCGTCATCCACCCCCAGAAGAAGCCGCCCAGCACCGCGAAGGTGATGGCGGACATCAGGATGAGCTGCGCCTGGTTCTGCCCCTGCTTCTCCGTCATCCCCGTGCTCACGGCGATGTTCACCGTGTACAGCGCCATGATGGAGATCACCGTGTTGATGGCGTCCGTGTAGAAGACGCGCCCCACCAGGAAACGCACCAGCCCCGGGTAGCGCGAGCCCTCCTTGAGGGTGCGGATGGTCTGCGAGGTGGAGTCGCGCACCATAGCCCAGTCGATGCGGCGGGGGCGCGGGTTGCCGCGCTCGCGCACGAAGAGGAAGCAGGGGATCGCGAGCAGCAGGAAGGCGGCCGCGATGGCGCTGAAGAGGATCGGCTTGTTCTCCGTCCTCAGCCAGAGCCCGATCCCCACCGCGAAGTACGACCCGATGTAGCCGACGCCGACGCCGATCCCCCCGATCTTGCCCCGGTTCTCCTCGGTGCTGACCTCCGGGAGGAGCGCGTCGTAGAACTGCAGCCCCGCCTGGTACGCCACGTTGGCTACGACAAAGCACACGGCCGTCGTGTAGAAGCCGGCGCGCGCCAGGATGGAGGTGAAGGCCACGCAGATCACGGTGCTGGCGATCAGGAAGGGCATGCGCCGGGGCGCCCGGTCCGTCATGGCGCCCAGCAGCGGCGACACCATGAAGATGATCCCCATGGAGATGGCCGTGATGATCCCGTACGTGGTGTCCGCGCGCTCGGCGCCCACCTGGTCGCGCACCCAGAGCGAGAAGTAGAGCGAGATCACGCCCATCGAGAAGATGGTGTTCGCCAGGTCGTACAGCACCCAGCTCACCACGGCGCTGCGCCTGATCTCGTGCGGCGCCTTGTGCGGCACCGTATTGGGCGCGGGGGGCGCGATTCCAGACTCTAGCATGGAGTTGCGGGGTTCAGGGAAGAACGGGGGCTAACACGGAGGCACAGAGGAGGGGATCTTACCCGGTATCTGCGTAGATGGCCTGGAGGCGGCCGGCGAGCTCGCGCTGGCGGGCGCGGAGCTCGTCGAGCGTGTCGCGACGGCGCGCGCGCAGGATGAAGCGGCGCGCCTCGCCCGTGGCGTGGCGGAAGCGGTCGTGCACGTGGAGCGTCACCACGCCGACGACGGGGAGCCCGATCAGCGCGGCCAGCCCCGCGGCGGCACCGAAGCGCCAGCCCGCGAGCACCGCCAGTGCCACGGTCCAGAGCAGGAGCAGGACCGAGCCGATCAGCAGCTTGGTGGTCGCGCGCATGTCCGGCGTGGCGCGGGTGAGGCCGGCGGCGGGGCGCGTGAGGCGGTACGGGATGAAGTAGAGCAGCGTGCCCAGCGCCGCCACGGGGACGCCCAGGGCAAAGAAGGCGAGCTGCCGCGCAACCCACTCCGCGGCCAGGGCGGCGCGGTTCCCG
>DASVSA010000114.1:0-6231 GCA_036388335.1 Longimicrobium sp.
ATCTTCCGCGCGATGGTGGAGCGGCAGCTCGGCGAGATCGAGCAGGAGGAAGGGCTCACCGCCACCATCAGCCGCCTGGAAACGGAGGGCCTGGGCGGTGGGGAGCGCGGCGGCGAAGCCCCCGCGGAGGGCGACGGCGGCGATGGGGAGAGCTGAGTGGCGGAGCTGACGGAGCGGATCGCGGAGGCGGCCGCCGCGATCCGGTCGCGGAGCACCCTCCGCCCCGACGCGGCGATCATCCTGGGAACGGGGCTCGGCGCGCTGGCGGACCGCATCGAGGTGGAGACGGCGATCCCCTACGACGAGATCCCGCACTTCCCCCTCTCCACGGTGGAGTCGCACACCGGGCGGCTCCTCCTGGGGCGGCTGGGCGGGAGACCGGTGGTGGCGATGCAGGGGCGCTTCCACCGCTACGAGGGGTACACTCTCCAGCAGGTCACCTTTCCGGTGCGCGTCCTGCGGGCGCTCGGCGCGGGCACGCTGATCGTCTCCAACGCGTGCGGGGGGATGAACCCTTTCTGGAGCCCGGGGGAGCTGGTGCTGATCGCGGATCACATCAACCTGCTGGGCGACAACCCGCTGATCGGCCCCAACGACGACGAGCTGGGGCCGCGCTTTCCGGACATGTCCAGCGTGTACGACGCGGGGCTGCGGGAGCTGGCGCGCGAGGTGGCGGCGGAGCGGCGCATCCCGCTGCGGAGCGGGGTGTACGTCGCCGTGGCGGGGCCCAACCTGGAAACGCGCGCCGAGTACCGGATGCTGCGCACCATGGGCGCCGACGTGGTGGGGATGTCCACCGTCCCCGAGGTGATCGTGGCGATCCACGGCGGGATGCGGGTGATGGGGGTCTCCATCATCACGGACGCGTGCCTCCCCGATGCGCTGGAGGAGGCGGACATCACGCGCATCATCGCCACGGCGCGCGGGGCGGAGCCGAGCCTCACGGCGCTGGTGGAAGGTGTCGTCGCGCGGATGTGACCGATCTGGCTCACACGGAGACACGGAGGCACAGAGATTACACCGTCTCTGTGCCTCTGTGTCTCTCCATCGACCGGGTTTATGAGTGATTTGATTGTCGTGGCGGACCGGATTCACGTGCTGGGGAGCCATGCGCCGGTGAGGGCGGTGCTGGTGCGGGAGGGGCGTGTGGCCGCGGTGGGGGGCGAGGAGGAGGTGCGGGCAGCCGCGCGGGCCGGGTACGCGACTGAGCGGCTGGACGGGGCCACCGTTACTCCCGGGCTCACGGATGCGCACGTGCACCTGACGCTGTGGGCGCTGGCGCGGAGGCGGGTGGACCTGAACGCGGCGCGCACGCTGGAGGAGGGCGTGGCGGCCGTGGCGGCGGCGTGCGGGAGCGGCGAGGGGTGGATCCGCGGGCTGGGGTGGGACGTGCACCGCTGGGGGCGCTTTCCGGCGAAGGACGAGCTGGACGCGGTGTGCCCGGAGCGGCCGTGCTACCTGGAGAGCCACGACATCCACGCGGCGTGGCTCAACTCGGCGGCGCTGCGGCTGTGCGGGATCACGCGCGACACGCCCGATCCCGACGGCGGCACCATCGGGCGCGATGCCCAGGGGGAGCCGAACGGGCTGCTGTTCGAGAACGCCAAGTGGCTCATCGAGGCACATCTCCCCGTCCCTTCGCCGGGGGAGGTGAGGGACGCGCTGCTGGACGCGCAGAGGGCGGCTCACGCGATGGGGCTCACCGGGGTCCACTCGGTGGAGGTGACGGGGCTGCAGGACTTCGGGGCGATGCAGGAGGACGGCGTGCTGCGCCTGCGCGTGCTGCAGTCCATCCCGCTCCCCCGGCTGGACGCGGCCATCGAGGTGGGGCTGCGCAGCGGCTTCGGCGGAGATTGGATCCGGATGGGCGGGGTGAAGATGTTCCTGGATGGGGCGCTGGGGTCGCGCACCGCGTGGCTGCGCGCCCCGTACGAGGGAACGCAGGGAGACGTCGGCATCCAGACGCTGGGCGCGGACGAGTTCCGCGACACGGTACGGCGCGCGGCGGCGGCGGGGATCGCGTCCACGGTGCACGCCATCGGCGACGCGGCCGTGGAGCTGGCGATCGACGTGATGGGGAGCGTGCCGCCGCCGCGCTCCATGCCCCACCGCATCGAGCACCTCCAGCTCTGCCCGCCCGACCTGTGGGAGCGCGCGGCACGGTCCGGGATCGTGGCGTCGATGCAGCCCGTTCACCTGATGACCGACATCCCCGCCGCCGAGCGGCACTGGGGGCACGAGCGCTCGCGCGGCGCCTATGCCTTCGCCGCGCTGCAGCGGGCGGGGATGGTGCTCGCGTTCGGCTCCGACGTGCCGGTGGAGACGGCGGACCCGCGGCCGGGGCTCTTCGCCGCCGTCGCGCGGCGCGGGTGGGACGGCGGGCCGGAGGGCGGCTGGTTCCCGGAGCACGCCCTCTCCCCCGAGGCCGCCCTGCGCGGCTACACCGAGGGCCCCGCCTTCGCCGCCGGCGAGAGCGGCCGGCGCGGACGCCTCCTCCCCGGCTACGACGCGGACCTGGTGGCCTGGGACCGCGACCCCCTCACCGCCGCCCCCGACGAGCTGCTGAGCATGAAGTGCGTGCTGACGATGGTGGCGGGCGAAACCGTTCACCGCGGGTAGAGCCGTGGACGAGACGACAACGCTCTGGCGCCCGGTGGGTGAGGCGGAGCTGGCCCTGATCCGCGAGACCGGGTGGAAGGCCTTCCCGCCGCGCCTCCCGCACCAGCCGATCTTCTATCCGGTGTCGAACGAGGCCTACGCGGTGCAGATCGCCCGCGACTGGAACACACGTGACGCGGCTTCAGGCTACGCTGGGTACGTCACGCGCTTCCGCGTGCGCACCGAGTACCTGAGCCGCTACACGCCGCGCGTGGTGGGGGCTTCGAACCATGAAGAGTTCTGGATTCCGGCGGAGGAGCTGGACGAATTCAACCGGAACTTAGTTGGCCTCATCGAGGTGACAGCGGAATTCCGGCCGGACGCGGGGCAGCGTTAGATGAGGAAGCAGACGCATCGGCCCGGGGAGCGCTCATGACTCCCGAGGGCCTCGCCCGCGCGGCCGGGCTGCTGGCGGGCGCGCGGCGGGTGGTGGTGTCCACCGGGGCGGGGATGTCGAAGGAGAGCGGCATCCCCACCTTTCGGGACGCGATGGAGGGGCTGTGGGCGCATTTCGATCCGCAGTCGCTCGCCACCGAGGCGGGGTTCCGCGCGAACCCGCGGCGCGTGTGGGGGTGGTACGCGTGGCGCCGCCGCCGCGTGATGGAGGCCCGGCCGCACGCGGGCCACCTCGCCGTCAGCGAGCTCCAGCGCATCCTCCCCGCCGTCACGGTGGTCACGCAGAACGTGGACGGCCTTCACGCGGAGGCGGGCACGGCGGACGTGGTGGAGCTTCACGGCAACATCCGCCGCGTGCGCTGCCTCGATCGCGGCCACCCCTTCACGGGCGACATCCCCGACGAAGAGGACCGCGATCCGCCGCCCTGCCCGGTGTGCGGCTCGCCCCTGCGGCCGGACGTGGTGTGGTTCGGCGAGATGCTGCCGGAGCGCGCCGTGGCCCGCGCCTGGGACGAGGCCGAGCGCTGCGACGCCCTGCTCCTGATCGGCACCTCCGGCACCGTGTGGCCCGCGGCCGAGCTTCCGCACGTGGCGCGGCGCGGCGGGGCGGCCATCATCGAGGTGAACCCCGAGCCCAGCGAGCTCACCGCGCTGGCCGACGTGTTCCTGCGGGGCGCGGCCGGGGCGGTCCTCCCCGCGCTGGTGGACGCGGTGCGCGCGAAGTTTACCGCTCGGTAAAGAGCTTCTCTCCGCGTCTCCGTGCCTCTGTGTTACCCCGTCGGTCGCCGTTTGCGTACGGCGTTTGCGTGGCGTCGGATCAGGATCGTGCTTCACATCAAACATCGTGACGGAGCAGCCGGGATGACTCAACTTACTCTGGACGACGAGGGCGCGGCCCTGCTCGCCGACGCTCTGCGCTCGTACCTTTCGGACCTTCACTCCGAGATCTCGGGGACCGACAACTTCGACTTCCGCGAAGCGCTGAAGGCGCGCGAGCAGAGGCTGAACGCCATCCTCCACCAGCTGGGCGGGCAGCAGCTTCCCGCGGTGGGCTAGAAGGCGGGCTCGCACGAGGCACGGAGGCACAGAGACACCTCATCTCTGTGCCTCCCTGTTTTCAGGCGCGCCCCTTGCCGCCGCCACGACATCGGGGGCAGTATGTCTCCCTCGCACGTCAACGAAAGCGAGACCGATGAACCGACGTACCAAGATCGTCTGCACGCTGGGACCCGCGTCCTGGTCGCCCGAGCGCGTCGCGGCGCTCATCGCGGCCGGGATGGACGTGGCCCGGATCAACTTTTCCCACGGCACGCAGGAACGGCACGCGGAGACCATCCGCAACGTGCGCGAGGCATCGCGCGCGGCGGGGCGCCCCATCGCCATCCTGGGCGACCTGCAGGGGCCCAAGATCCGCGTGGGCGTGCTGCCGGAGGGCGGGGTGGACCTGCACCCGGGCGACGCCGTCACCTTTGCGCCCGAGGGGGAGCACCAGGGGAACGAGCTTCCCACCACCTACGCGCAGCTCGCCGGCGACGTGGACGTGGGCGACGTGGTGCTGCTGGCGGACGGGCTGATGGAGCTGATCGTGGAGGAGGTGGCCGCGACGCGCGTTACCATGCGCGTGATCCACGGCGGCACGCTCACCTCCAACAAGGGGATCAACCTCCCCGGCGTGCGGGTGAGCGCGCCGTCGCTCACCGAGAAGGACCTGCGCGACCTGGAGTTCGCGCTGGAGCAGCAGCTGGACTACGTGGCGCTCTCCTTCGTGCGCTCGGCCGAGGACGTGCTGGACCTGGTGAGCCGCATCCCCGAAGACGGGCCGCTGATCGTGGTCAAGGTGGAGAAGGGGCACGCGCTGGAGAACCTGGAGGCGATCCTGAGCGCCTCGGCGGCGGCGATGGTGGCGCGCGGCGACCTGGGGGTGGAGCTTCCCTTCGAAAAGGTGCCGCTGGCGCAGAAGCGGATGATCCAGATGGCCAACCTCAGCGCCCGCCCGGTCATCACGGCCACGCAGATGCTGGAGTCGATGATCGAGAACCCGCGCCCCACCCGCGCCGAGGCGTCGGACGTGGCCAACGCCATCATCGACGGCACGGACGCGGTGATGCTCTCGGCCGAGACGGCGACGGGGAAGTTCCCGGTGCAGGCCGTGCAGTCGATGGTGAGGATCGCGCAGGAGATCGAGGACTCGCACGTGATGGACGCGGGCCCTCACTACGACATGCCCATCACCATCAGCTCGGACGGGCACACGCCAACGGAGCGCGCGGTGGCGGGCGCCACGGTCGAGGCGGTGCGCCGCCTGCGGGCCCCCGTGATCGTCACCTTCACCAGCAGCGGCTCCACGGCGCGCGTGGTCTCGTCGTTCCGCCCGCCGGTGCCCATTCTGGCCATCACCGACACCGAGCGCACCTACAACCAGCTGGCGCTGGTGTGGGGAACGATCCCGGTGCTCTGCTCCGCGGAGACGACCTTCGAGGAGATGATGGCCTACGCGCGCTCCGAGGTGGTGAAGCGCGGCCTGGGCTCGCCCGGCGACCGCATGGTGGTGACGGCCGGGTACCCGATCCACGTGCCGGGGACGACGAATTTGCTGCAGGTGGAGGTGGTGTGAGGATGGGGAACGGGGAACGGGGAACGGGGAACGGTAACGGCACGCTGGAAGACCGCCGGCTGCCGGTCGCCGTCCTGGTTTTCCCGTTCCCCGTTCCCCGTTCCCCATTCCCCGCCGTCCCGTGCGTCTGACCTTCCTCGGCACCGGCACCTCGTTCGGCGTGCCGGTGATCGGGTGCGACTGCGACGTGTGCGGCTCGGCCGACGCGCGCGACCGGCGGACGCGGCACGGGGCCCTGCTGGAGGAGGACGGCCGGCGGCTGCTGGTGGACACCCCGCCGGAGCTCCGCCTTCAGCTCGTCGCCGCCGGCGTCAGCCGGGTGGACGCCGTGTGGTACACGCACTGCCACGCGGACCACGTGCACGGGGTAGACGACCTGCGCGTGTTCTCCGAGCGCGGGCGCGGGGCGCTGGAGGTGTACGCGTCCGAAGGGTGCGCGGCAACGCTCCGCGACCGCTTCCGCTATGTCTTCGACGCCACCATGAGGCCGCTGGAAGGCACCTCCAAGCCCGAGGGCGCGCTGCACGAGGTGAGGGCGTACGAGCCGGTGACGGTGGCGGGGT
>DASVSA010000115.1:0-14583 GCA_036388335.1 Longimicrobium sp.
GAACTAACCTCCGTGCCTCTGTGTCTCTGTGTGAGATTCTTATCTCACGAGGTCGCGCATCCGCTCCACGATGGGCCGCCCCGAGCGCCCCTGGTTGGAGAGGACGACGGCCGTGTAGCCATTGTCCAGGAAGATGTCCACGTTGTTGCTCACCCCGGAGTAGCCGCCGCTGTGGCCCACGAAGCCGCGCGCGGGATTGACCGTGAAGCCGTACCCGTACTCCGGCGACGCGATCTCGGGCTTGGGCGTTGTGAGCACGCGCACCATGGCGGGGGACACCAGCTTGCCGGTGCGCAGCGCCTCCGCGAAGCGCACCAGGTCGCCCGCCGTGGCGTAGCCGCCCCCCGCGGGGCCGCCACGGTACGGGAGCTCCCCCTGGTTGCTGGTGAACGCCTCGCCCTCGCGGTCGTAGCCGGTGGCCGCGGTCGCGGGCATGCTGTCCTTGCTGAACGCGGCCGTGCTCCGCATCCCGGCGGGAGTGTAGATGTGGTCGCGCACGTAATCGAAGTAGCTCTGCCCGCTCACCTTCTCGATCACCTTGCCCAGCACCAGGAAGCCGGTGTTGCTGTAGCTCCAGCTGGACCCCGGCGCGAACCGGGGCGCCGTGTCCGTGGCGAACTTCATCATCTCGTCCACCGTGCCCGCCCGCGCCGCGCTGAACCGCGGGCCCAGGTAGCTCCCCAGCCCGGCCGTGTGGGTGAGGAGGTGCTCGATGCGGATCTCCCGCGCGGCGCGCGGGTTGGGGAAATCGGGGAGGAACCTGGAGAGCGGGTCCCTGAAGGAGAGCTTCCCCGCCTCCACCAGCTGCGCGATGGCCACCGCCGTGATCATCTTGTTGATGGAGGCCAGGTTGAACGCCGTCTCCACCGCGTTTGCCCGCCCCGCCTCGCGGTTCGCCTGCCCGTACGCGGAGGCGAAGAGCGGCTGCCCCTCCCTGGCCAGCACCACCACGCCCGAGAAGGCGCCCGCGTCCGCCAGGCGGCGGACGTACGCGTCCAGCACGCGCACGCGCTCCGCGTCCGTCTGCGCCGCCGGTTCGCCGCGCCCCGCCGGAGCCCGCGTGGGGCGGAAGAGGATCCCGCCGATGAGGTGCGGGGCCCGCGGCTCCACCTCGAAGCTGATCTCCACCCACTCGCCCGTAAGCTCGCCCCGCGCCAGCACCTGCACCTTGCCCGGCTCCGTCTCCGTGAGCTTCTCCACCCTGAGCCCGCCGCTCTGGGTGTGGATCATGGAGATGATCCCCACGTGCCGGTCCATCGGCGCCCTGGCGCGGAACGACTCCGTGTAGGTCCGCTCCACGTACGCCTGCGCCGCCGCGCGGTTGTTGAGGTTGATCAGCTCCACCACCTCCATCGCCCGCGCCGCGGCCGGCGTCCGCTCCTGCGCGCACGCGGGGAGCCCCAGGAGCACCAGCACCAACGCCCACGTGCATCGTAATGTGCGCATGCTTCATTTCCTTTGAAGGTGAGCGTCCGTCTCCTCCGCACGATAACGCCGCATTTCCTTCCAAGAAACGCTCCTGGGATGCCGCCCGTTTACGCGGGACGAGAGCCGGAAATCCGGGGACGGCTCTCCGTGTCTCCGTGCCTCCGTGTGAGCCCCGTCTCTTCTAAAACGGGTTCTCGATCGCCGCCCGCAGGCGCGCGGCGAAGGCGGCGGACACGGTGAGGCGCGCCCCGTCGCGCAGCACCACCACCAGCTCGCCGCGGAACCAGGGCTGGATCTCGCGCACGTGCGCCAGGTTCACCAGGCCGCCCCGCGCGGTGCGCACGAAGCGCGCGGGATCGAGCCGCGCCTCCACCCCGCGCAGCGTGCCGCGCACGCGGTGCGAGCCGTCACCGGCGAAGACGCGCAGGTAGTTGCCGTCGCTCTCGATGCGCGACACGTCGTCCACCGCCACGAAGAACACGCGCCCCTCCTCCTGCACCGTGATGCGCGTGAGCGCGCCCTCGCGGCGGCCCAGCGTCGCGAGCACCTCCTCCAGCCCGCTCCCCCGCTCGGCGGAGAGGCGGCGGCGCGCGCGGTCCAGCGTGGCCTGGAAACGCTCGCGGCCGAAGGGCTTCAGCAGGTAGTCCACCGCGTGCACGTCGAAGGCTTGGACGGCGTAGCGGTCGTACGCGGTAACGAACACGGTGGCCGGCATCCGCCCGGGGCCGATCGCCTCCACCACGTCGAGCCCGCTCACCTCCGGCATCTGCACGTCCAGGAACACCAGGTCGATCTCTTCCTGGCGCAGCGCGGAGATCGCCTCCTTCCCCGTGGGGCACTCGCCGGCCACCTCCACGTCGCCCGCCTCGCGCAGCAGCGCGGTGAGCCTGCGGCGCGCCAGCGGCTCGTCGTCCACCACCAGCGCGCGGATCACGTGGCCTCCGCGGTGCGGAAGGGGAGGCGCAGCGTGACGATGGATCCGCCCGCGGGGGCGGCCTCCAGGGTGAGGGCGTGCTCCGCGCCGTACAGGCGCTCCAGGCGGGCGCGGGTGTTGGCCAGCCCCACCCCGCTCCCCCCGCCGCGCCCCGCACCCGGCCCCGGTCCGTCGTCGCGCACGCGGATCACCAGCGAGTCTCCCTCGCGCGCGGCGCCGACCTCCACGCATCCCGCGCCGGCGCGCCGCTCCACCCCGTGCCGGATGGCGTTCTCCACCAGCGGCTGCAGCACCAGGTTGGGCACCCACGCGTCGAGCGCGCCGGGCTCCACGGCGGCGCGGGTGGAGAGGCGGTCCTGGTAGCGGGTGCGCTGGATGGCGAGGTAGCCGTCCAGCAGCGCCAGCTCGTCGCGCAGCCGCACCTCCTGCGCGCCGCCATTCTCGATCACCCGCCGCAGGAAGTCGCTCAGCTGCTCCACCATCGTGTCCGCCGCGTGGGGGTTCTCGTGGATCAGCGCCGAGATCGAGTGGAGCGTGTTGAAGAGGAAGTGGGGCTGCAGCTGCGCCTTGAGCGCGTCCAGCTGGGCGCGGGCGAGCTGCTCCTGGAGCTGCGCGGCGTGGGCGGCCCAGCGCGCCGCCTCCACCTCGCGGTTGCGCAGCTCGCGGTAGTGGGCGAAGCCGTGCGCCCCGCCCAGCACCACCCAGTACGCCGCCACGTCCAGCGGAAACTCGCCGATGAACAGGTGCCGGAACGACGCGTCCGGCAGGTACTCCACCTGCCGCGTGGCCCACGCGCACACCGCGATCTTCGCCACCGCGAACATCACGCCCGCCCCCACGTGGAAGGGCACCGTCTCCCACGCGTTCGCCCGCCGGATGCGGAAGCGCAGCGCGATGGCGATCACCGCGATCCCGAACAGGGCGCGCACGTACCACCCGGTGAGCACCACCCCCAGCACCGTCCCCATGGGCGGCCCATCGGGGATGCCGGAGCCCACCGTGAGCGCGGGGGTGGAGAAGAGCACGCCCGCCGCCGTCCAGAGCGCCAGGTAGGCGGCGAGCCAGGCCGCCATCCGGGGCGCGGCGGGGGAAGCGGTGGAGGCCATGGGGAGCCCTGAGCGGGTGCCGGGACGCGGGGACGGGAGCGGAACGCGGGACGGGGGCGACCTCTGACACGGAAGCGGGGTACTCACCGGCTGGCCCGGCCTGTGCGGACGCGGGCGGGGTTCCGTGCCATCCAAGCTTCCACCCATCGTTTTCGTGATCCTTCGTATACTATCCGTCTGGGTGTGGCTGTGCAGCACCCTCGTGGTCCTGGTGTGGGTCCCCTGGATGGGCCTGCTGTGGCTCCTCACCGCGCGCGGCGACCCGGGGCGCTACACGGTGGGCCGCTGGTTCCGGCGCGCCGCCGTGGTGGTGGTGGCCCTCAACCCCCTGTGGAAGTTCCGCACGACGGGCGTACGCATCCACGATCCGCGGCGGCCCTACGTGGCGGTGGCCAACCACGAGTCGTTCGCGGACATCTTCCTGATCTCGCACCTCCCCTGGGAGATGAAGTGGCTCTCCAAGGAGGCCATCTTCAAGATCCCCATGATGGGGTGGATGATGAGGATGGCGGGCGACATCGCCGTGCGCCGCGGCGAGGCGCGCAGCCGGGCCGACGCGCTGGAGGAGTGCCGCGACCGCCTTTCCAAGGGCGTGAGCGTGATGATCATGCCCGAGGGCACCCGCTCCGCCACCGGCGAGCTTCAGCCCTTCCGCGACGGCGCCTTCCGCCTGGCGGTGGAGATGGGCTGCCCCATCCTCCCCATCGCCGTGGCCGGCACGCGCGACGCGATCCCCAAGGGCACCTGGGTGATCAACCGCGCCCGCGCCGTCGCCCGCGTCCTCCCCCCGGTGGAGACCGCCGGCCTCACCCTGGCAGACGTCCCCGCCCTCCGCGACCGGGTGCGCGCCATGATCGGCGAAGCCCGCGACGGGCTGTTCCGGGAGCTGGCGGTAAGATAAGGGGCTCACACAGAGACACAGAGGCACAGAGATGAGTTCTTCTCTGTGCCTCTGTGTCTCTGTGTGATAATTTTCCTTCATGCCTATCGACGCACTTCGCTGGAACCGGATCCGCTACACCCTGATCGCCCCCGTGTACGACGCGGTGGTGAGGCTGGGCGCGCACAGGCGGCGCGCCGCCGCGCTGCTGGACCTTGCACCGGGCGAGCGGGTGCTGGTGGATGGCTGCGGCACCGGCGCGGACCTGGCCCACCTCCCCGCCGGCGTGCAGGTGACGGCGACGGACCTCACGCCGGCCATGGTGGAGCGCACGCGCCGCTTCGCCGCCTCGCTGGGCCGCCCGGTGGATGCGCGGGTGATGGACGCGCAGGCGCTGGACCTGCCCGACGAGTCGTTCGACGCGGTGCTCCTTCACCTGATCCTGGCGGTGGTGCCCGAGCCGCTGGCGGCGCTGCGCGAGGCGGAGCGCGTGCTGCGCCCCGGCGGCCGCGCGACGGTGCTGGACAAGTGGGTGCCCGAGGGCGAGCGCCCCTCGCTCCCCCGGCGTGCCGCCAACCGCGTGGCCCGCGTGGTCGCCACCGACATCACGCGCCAGCTCGGCCCCCTCGTCGCCCAGACCTCGCTGGTCGTGGAGCACCGCGAGACGCTGGGGATGGGCTTCTTCTCCCTCGCCGTCCTCCGCAAGCCGATACGATGAGCGACCATCTTACCTTCGCCGAATTGATGGCGTACACGGACGAGGAGACCGGGCGCTGGCACGCCTGGCTCCGCGAGCAGGACCGGGAGGTGCTGGAGGTGCGCGTGGGCGAAGGGAGCCGCGTCACCGTGCGCGAGATCATCCACCACATCTTCGCGGTGGAGCGCCGCTACGCGGACCGGCTTCACGGCGAGCTCCCCACCGCGTACGACGCCATCCCCATGGAGCCGCTCGACACGCTCTTCGAGGTGCACCGCGAAGGGCGCGCCCTCCTGCGCCGCTTCGTGGAGACCGCCACGCCGGAGGACTGGGCGCGCGTCCTGGTGATGGAGACGATCTCGGCGGGGACGCTGCGGGGGAGCGCGCGCAAGGTGGTGGCGCACGCGCTGATGCACGGCATCCGCCACTGGGCGCAGCTCGCCACCGTCCTGCGCGCCGAGGGCTACCGGCAGCCCTGGGGACACGACCTGCTGCTGAGCGAAGCGCTGGACTGAGTCCTCTCTCCGTGTCTCCGTGTGAGCCCCGTCTGTTTCGTGCCGGGGCTTCCGCAAGACGGCCGATGACGCCAGCTTAGAGCGCCACGCAGTACCCACCTCCTCCGCGGTACCCCGATGTTGCCATCCCCCACGCGCCCGCCCGTGATCGTGCTGCCGCCGGACAAACCGGTGGGGCCACTGTGCGCCAACTGCGCGAGCGTGGTGGCGGGGCCGTTCTGCGCGCAGTGCGGGCAGCGCAACATCCGGCGGCTGGTGTCGGTGCGGCGGATGCTGTGGGACGTGCTGGACGACCAGCTCTCCGTCAACTCCGCGCTGCCGCGAACGGTCTCGGGGCTCCTGCTGAAGCCCGGGTTCCTGACGCGGGAGTACGTGGCGGGGCGCATCGTCCGTTACATAGCGCCCTTTCGGCTCTACCTTGTAACGAGCCTGCTCTTCTTCCTGGTGCTCGCCCTCTACGCCGACCCCCGCCGCCTGAGCGAAGAAGTGGACCGCGGCACGCGCGCCGCCGCCGACAGCGCCGCCCCCAGGGCGGCCGTTACCTGGAACGCGCCCAAGGGAAGGATCCTGAACATGGGCCCCATGCGCGACACCCTGTTCGTGCCGGAGGTGCTGAAGCCGGTAGCGCGGCGGCTGGGCCAGCAGGAAGTGCGCATCAACTCGATGCCGCGCGGCGAGGCGGTGAACGCCCTCATCAGCGGGGTGGAGCGGAACGCGCCCAAGACCGTGTTCCTCCTCCTCCCGCTCTTCGCCATCTTCCTGAAGCTCCTGTACTTCCGCCGCAGCCGGCTGTACGTGGAGCACTTCGTGTTCGCGCTCCACATCCACTCGTTCGCGTACGTAGTCTTCACCGCCATGCTCCTCACCAGCGGCGCCTACTCCGCGATCTTCCTCCTCTGGCTGCTCGGCTACGTCTTCTGGGCGATGAAGCGCGTGTACGGCCAGGGCTACCGCAAGACCGCGACGAAGTACGTGGTGCTCGGCGGCGCGTACTTTGTCGCCCTGATGTTCGGGATGCTGCTGACGATCCTGGTGACGACGCTGACCGTGTGAGCTTCGTTGTCTCAGCACTGAGCAACACGCGAAACGCGCATCTATGGAAGCACTCGTCCGTTGGCGGCAGGGGAAAGTCGCTTCAACCCGACGTGCTCTGTAACGGAAAGCTCAGTGGTGAGACACCGCCGCCGCCCCTGGGCCGTGAACTGATCCAGGCCGAGCATCGTTGCGAGTAACCGACCGCTCGGTTATGTTGATCCCGTGCCTACCGTGCTCCGCGTCGACGGCTTCCGTGTGGTCATCCGGACGGACGACCATGGGAGCCCGCACGTGCACGTCCTCTACGGCGGCGAGTGGGTGGCGATCTACATCGACACGCTGGGAATCAAGGAAGTGTTGGGGATGAAGACCCCGGACGTGAAGGCGGCGGTGCGGCTGGTGGAGGAGAACCGGGCTTACCTGCTGGCGGAATGGAGGAGGATTCATGGCTAAGACAGGGCGCGTGAGCAGCCCCACCGATGCACGGATCGAGGCGCAGATTCCGGCCGCCAGGCGGCGGGCGGAAGAAGCCGCCCGCATCGAGCCGCGCGCGGTGGAGGCGGGCTACGATCACGAGAACCACGCTGTAACGATGCTGCTGGTGAACGGTTGCCGATTCGCCTTCCCGCTGAGCGAGGGGCGCGGCCTGGAGGGCGCGACGCCGGAGCAGCTTGCGCGCGTGGAGGTGGAGGCCGGGGGTGCATCGCTTCACTGGGAAGACCTGGACGCGGACATCTCCGTCCCCGGCATCATCGCGCGTCTCCTCAATCTGAGGGAGTGGTCGCCGCGCTACCTCGGGTCGCTCGCAAGCGACAGGAAGGCGGCGACCGCGCGCGAGAACGGGCGCAAGGGCGGGCGGCCCCGGAAGGTCACCACCGGCGCCCCGGTCGTCGTGCGCGCGAAGCGCGAGCCGCTCGAGGTGCGCGAGGAACAACGGTAGCCGCTCCCGCGTACGCGACGCGAGCACGGCGGGCGACGTGGCCCGCCCTCCGACCCCTGACTTCCATATCCGTAGATGAAAATACGTGCTTCGATCCTGGTTCTGGCGCTCGCCGCGTGCACGCCGCCGCCTCCGCCCCGGCCGTTGCCGCCGCCGCTGCCGCCGCCGGTGATGATGAGCCCGGAGGACGCGGAGCGAAACGCCGAGATGGAGGCGCGCCGCTCGTGGGAGGAGGCGACGGCGCTGGGGAGGCAGGGGCGGTGGACGGAAGCCGAGGCGCGGCTCAGGCGCGCGGTGCAGCAGCGTCCCTCCGAGTCCCGCTATCACCTGGCGCTCTCCAACGCGCTGGTGCAGCAGGGCCGCGAGAGCGAAGCGGCGGATGCGCTCTGGGCCGGCATCCGCGCGCAGGAGGCGGTGCAGAGCCCCAACCACCGCGTGCTGGTGGTGGACTACGAGCGCCTCATCGAGCTCCTCAACCGCGTGGGCCGCTCGGGTGATGCTCAGCAGGCCCGCGCCCGCCAGGCCGAGCACCGCCGCCTCCGCGACGCCGGGATCTGAACGGAAGTGCGTGAGTGCGTGAGTGCGTGAGTGCGTTGGTAACTGCAAGCGCACTCACGCACTTACGCACTCACGCACTTTCCCCTTGACTTGCCGCCAATCCGAAACTATCCTGGTTACAGTTAACCGGCTTCGAGGAGCTCGATGATCAGCAGCAGGGTGGCCGTGGCGGTGCACGTGCTCGCGTACCTGGCGTGGCGGAGCGAAGAGCCCTCCACATCCGAGAAGATCGCGGCGAGCGTAAACACCAATCCCGTGGTGGTGCGGCGCATCGTGGGCGCGCTGCGCAACGCGGGGATGGTGTCGGTGCAGCCCGGCGTGGGCGGCGGGGCGGTGCTCGCCCGCCGGCCGGACGACATCACCCTGCTGGACGTGTACCGGGCGGTAGAGGACGGCGCCGAGCTCTTCTCCGTCCACGCGCAGCCGCCCTCGCGCGACTGCAACGTGGGCGCCAACATCGTGGAAGTGCTGCAGGGCGTCTTCGTACGCGCGCACGCGGCGATGGAGGGGGTGCTGGCCGGGGTGACGGTGGCCGAGGTGGGGCGCGAGGTGATGAGCCGCGCGCGGGCGGCGGGATGCTGCGGCGGCGCGGAGCGCCAGGAGGAGGCTGCCGCGGCGCGGGGCGGATGAAACGACACCGCGGCGGCGGCGGACCGGCGGTTGCCGGGGCGCGGCCGGGCGGGCGAGCGGCGGAGGTTGCACCATGGCACGGATACGCCGGGTGGGGCCGTTGGCAGCGATGCTGATGCTGGCAGGTACGATGCTGGCGGCGCAGGAGCACGCGCGCGTGGTGGGGCGCGTTACGGACGGTGCGGGAAACCCCGTGAGGGGCGCGGTGCTGGAGCTGGTGAGCGAGTCGGACGGCGCGAAGGCGACCGCCTCGTCGGGCGAGACGGGCGGGTTCGAGTTCGCGCGGCTGCCGGCGGGGGTCTACATCCTCCGCGCGGTGAGGGAAGGGCTGGGGGACCGCACCACCAGGGTGTCCGTGGCCGCCGGCGAGCGGCGCACCGTGATCGCGCGGCTGCGGGCGGCACGGCCGCAGCGCAGGACGGCGCTCCGGCAATAGCGGACAAGGCGGCGTGCCGGACGTCGGGGCGCGCCGTGATCTGTAACTACATCAGTTTCAAATTCGAGGCCGGACACCCGGCTTCCTAGAGGACGAGGGGAGGTGGGGATGAGCGGCACGAACGAGCGGGACCTTTTCGCGCCCTTCCGGCTGGGGCCCTACGAGCTGCCCAACCGCGTGGTGATGGCGCCGATGACGCGCAGCCGCGCCGGGGAGGGCAACGTCCCCTCCGAGCTGGCCCCCGCCTACTACGCGCAGCGCGCGTCGGCGGGGCTCATCGTGAGCGAGGGGGCGCAGGTGTCGCAGCAGGGGGCGGGCTACGTGGGCACGCCCGGGATCCACACGCCGGAGCAGGTGGCGGGGTGGCAGCGGGTGACGGAGGCGGTGCACGCGGCCAAGGGGCGCATCTTCCTCCAGCTCTGGCACGTGGGGCGGGTGTCGCACCCGTCGCTGCAGCCGGGCGGTGGCCAGCCCGTGGCGCCGTCGGCGGTGGGAATCCCGGGGACCACCTTCACGGCCGACGGGCCCAAGCCGTTCGTCACGCCCCGGCCGCTGGAGAAAGAGGAGATCCGGGGGGTGGGGGAGCAGTTCGAGGCGGGGGCGCGGGCGGCGTACCTGGCCGGCTTCGACGGGGTGGAGCTCCATGGGGCCAACGGCTACCTGATCGACCAGTTCCTGCGCGACGGCTCCAACCGCCGCACGGACGAGTACGGCGGGAGCGTGAGGAACCGGGCGCGCTTCCTCCTGGAGGTGGCGGAGGCGGTGGCGGGCGTTTGGGGCGGCGACCGCGTGGGGGTGCGCATCTCCCCGCTGGGCAGCAGCAACGGGATGAGCGACACCGACCCGCTGGCGACCTTCGCGTACGCGGCGTACGCGCTCAACCGCCTGCGGCTGGCGTACCTGCACGTGTCCGAGCCGCTGGGCGGGCCCGAGCCGCGCATCACCCCGGCGCTGCGGGCCATCTTCCGCGGGGCGCTGATCGCCAACGGCGGCTACGGGCGCCAGGCGGCCGACTCGGCCATCGCGCGCGGCGAGGCGGACCTGGTGGCGTTCGGCATCCCCTTCCTGGCAAACCCGGACCTCCCACGCCGCCTGCGCGAGGGCGCGCCGCTCAACTCGCCCGACCGCGCCACCTTCTACACCGGCGGCGAGCGCGGCTACGTGGACTACCCGGCGCTGGGCGCACGGCAAGTTGCTGTCGCGGGCGACTGAAGTCGCTGCGACGAAAGCACAAAGTCCGCCTGCGCGGACTGGTTCCTCCAGGGCCGGGCGGGAGGGGCGGCACTCGGCGAGGCGCCCCAGGCGTCCCAGAGCGAATCAATTCGCCGCTGGACCTGCGCGAAGACCGCCGTCGCGGTCTGTGCCTTCCGCCGGGGGTGGACCGTACAGTCCCCGCAGGGGACTTCGCGTGGTTCCAGCGGCGAATTCATTCGCTCCTGGGCGTAGCGAGCGCCGCCACCGATCTACGCGGATCCGTATCAGTGCCCGCAGGGGGACTTCGTGCGGTTGTTGCCGCGAGTTTACTTGCCAGGCGTCAGGCGCACCATCATGAACTACGAGACGACATGCAGACAGAGCAGAGCTTCCCGCGCGCGCGGGCCGCGGCAGAGACGGAGCCGGTGTACGGGATCGTGATCCTTCCGCCGCGCGCGGAGAGGGGCGTGGCGAAGGTGCCCCGCCCGCGCATGATGGCGGGCGACCCCTCGGAATTGGACCGAGGTTAGATTATTCTAATGAACGGAGGGAAACGGATGGCGGCAACTCTGGGCAGGCGGGGGGCGAAGCGCGCGCGGCGTGAGGAAACGCCGGGCGGGGCCGCTCCGCGCCTGGACGGAGAGGCTCCGCCATCCGGGCCCGCGGGCGGCATCCGGAGGGAGTGGGTGCTGCTGGGGGTGTTGACTGCGGTGCAGTTCTGCCACATTCTTGACTTCGTCATCATCATGCCGCTGGGCCCGCAGCTCATGCGCGCCTTCGACATCCCGCCTCGCCAGTTCGGCCTCCTCGTCTCCGCCTACACCTTCAGCGCGGCCGTATCCGGGTTCCTCGCCGCGCTGGTGATGGACCGGTTCGACCGCAAGCGCACCCTCCTCTTCCTGCTGGCGGGGTTCGGGGTGGGGACGTTCTTGTGCGGCGTGGCGGGGAGCTTCGCCCTGCTGATGGCCGCGCGCGTGGCGGCCGGCGCGTTCGGCGGGGTGCTGGCGGGGGTGGTGATGGCCGCCATCGGCGACCAGTTCCCCCCGGAGCGCCGCGGGATGGCCACCGGTGTCGTGATGAGCGGCTTCAGCGTCGCCTCCGTGCTGGGACTCCCCTTCGGACTCTTCCTGGCGGCGGAGCGCGGGTGGCAGGCGCCCTTTGTGCTCCTGTCCGTGGTTACCGCGGCGGTGCTGGCGGTGGCCGCCGTCGCGCTTCCCCCCATGCGCGCCCACGTCGCGGCCCCGGCCGACCGCCTCCCCGTGCTGGCGGAGCTGGCGGCCACCGTGCGCGAGCCGGTGCACGCGCGCGCCATGGCCTTTACGGTTGCGCTGATCTTCGCGGGGTTCTCGCTGATCCCCTTTCTGAGCCCGGTGCTGGTGAACAACGTGGGGCTGCGCGAGAGCGACCTGGCCTACGTGTACCTGGCCGGCGGCATCGCCACCCTCTTTACCAGCCCGTTCTTCGGGCGGCTGGCGGACCGCTTCGGCGCGGAGCGGGTGTTCGTGGCCGCCGCGGTCGCCTCGCTGCCGGCCATGATCGCCATCACCCTGCTCCCGCGCATGGGGCTTGCTCCGGTGCTGGCGCTCACCACGGTGTTCATGGTGCTGGCGGGCGGGCGCTGGGTGGCGGCGATGGCGCTGATGACGGGCGCCGTGGACGCGCGCCGCCGCGGGTCGTTCATGTCGCTCAACGCGTCGGTCCAGCAGCTTTCCGCCGGAGCCGCCTCGCTGGTGGCGGGGTGGATGATCGGCGGCGGTACCGGCGGCCGGCTCGTGGGGTATCCCCGTGTGGGGGTGCTCGCGGCCGGCTCCGTGGTGGTGGCGCTCTTTCTCGTCGGACGACTGGGAAGGAGTGCCAAGTCCTGAGTCCTGAGTGCCAAGTGCTGAGCCCTAAGTGCTGAGCCCTACGTGCTAAGACGAAAATCCGGTCGAATCGCCGGCTCTCGCCGAGGTGCCTCCAGGAAAGAATTCGCCGCTGGAACCACGCGAAGTCCCCCTGCGGGGACTGTCCGGTCCACGGACGGCGGAAGAACACAGACCGCGAAGGCGGTCTTCGCGCAGGTCCAGCGGCGAATTCATTCGCTCCTGGACGGGTCGTGCGCCTTCACCGATCTACGCGGGTTCGGTATAAGTGCTAAGTGCTGAACAGCAGTGCGTGAGTGCGTCAGTGCGCTGTTCATCAGGACTCAGGACCCAGGACTTCCGTTCGTATTCCCCAGGTGCGCGTGCCGAGTCCTAAGCGAGCGGCGCCCATCGCACCCTCCGTTTTCACGAAGCGCGGTTCTGCACTTAGGGCTCAGAGCTCAGCACTACACCAGAAAGGCCGGTTTCCTTGAGCGACGATCGCAAGAAAAAGAAGAAGAAGGTCTCGGCGGGCGCATGGGCCGAGGCGCGCGCGCTGGTGTGGCACCACCGCGGGCGGCTGGGTGTGGGGATGCTGCTGATGCTGGTGTCGCGGCTGGCGGGGCTGGTGCCGGCGGGTGCCTCCAAGTACCTGCTGGACGAGGTGATCGGCAAGGGCCGCGGCCAGCTGCTGCCGATACTGGCCATGGCGGTGGCCGGCGCCACGCTCATCCAGGCCGTCACCTCGTTCGCGCTGTCGCAGGTGGTGAGCGTTACGGCGCAGCGCGCCATCAACGACATGCGGCGCCGGGTGATGTCCAAGATCACCCGCCTCCCCATCGGCTTCTTCGACTCCACGCAGGCCGGCGCCCTCGTCTCGCGCATCATGACCGACGCCGAAGGGGTGAGGAACCTGGTGGGCACGGGGATCGTGCAGCTGGTAGGCGGGGTGTTCACGGCGCTGGTGGCGCTGGGCTTCCTGTTCTACCTCAACTGGCAGCTCACCACCATCATCCTGGTGATCCTGGTGGTGTTCGGCGCGGGGATGGGGTACACCTTCACCCGCCTGCGCCCCGTGTTCCGCGAGCGCGGCGAGCTCACTGCCCGCCTGACGGGGCGGCTCAACGAGACGCTGGGCGGCATCCGCGTGGTGAAGGCGTACGGCACCGAGAAGCGCGAGCAGCGGGTGTTCACGCGCGGCGCCAACCAGCTCTTCCGCAACATCGCCAAGACCATCACCACCGTCTCGGCGGTGGGCTCGGCGGCCACGGGGGTCATCGGGCTGGTGTCGGTGGCGATGATCATGGTGGCGGGGCGCGCCATCCTGAACGGCTCCATGACGGTGGGCGACCTGCTGATGTACACCATCCTCACGGGGATGCTGGCGGCGCCGGTGATGCAGATCTCCTCCATCAGCACGCAGATCAGCGAAGCGCTGGCCGGGCTGGACCGCATCCGCGAGGTGATGGGGATGCGCACCGAGGACGAGGAGGACCAGGACCGCCAGCCCATCGGCCGCCTCCGCGGCGACGTGGAGCTGCGCAACGTGTGGTTCGAGTACAACGAGGGCGAGCCGGTGCTGAAGGACCTGTACCTGGACGCGCCGGAGGGGAGCACCACCGCGCTGGTGGGCTCCAGCGGCTCGGGGAAGAGCACGCTGGCGAGCCTGGTGATGGCCTTCAACCGCCCCACCCGCGGCCAGGTGCTGGTGGACGGGCGCGACCTCGCCGACATCCGCCTGGTGGACTACCGGGCGCAGCTGGGCGTGGTGCTGCAGGACAACTTCCTCTTCGACGGCACGGTGGCGGAGAACATCCGCTTCGCCCGCCCCGACGCCACGCGCGCGGAGATCGAGGACGTGGCGCGCATCGCCAACGCGGACGAGTTCATCCGCGGCTTCCCGCAGGGGTACGACACGGTGGTGGGCGAGCGCGGGATCAAGCTTTCCGGCGGGCAGCGGCAGCGCATCGCCATCGCCCGCGCCATCCTTGCCGACCCGCGCATCCTGATCCTGGACGAGGCGACCTCCGCGCTGGACAGCGAGAGCGAGGCGCTGATCCAGGAAGGGCTGCGGCGGCTGCGGAAGGGGCGCACGGCGTTCGTCATCGCCCACCGCCTCTCCACCATCCGCAGCGCCGACCAGATCCTGGTGCTGGAGGCCGGCGAGATCGTGGAGCGCGGCACCCACCGCGAGCTGATGGCGCTGGGCGGCCGCTACCGCGAGCTCCACGACCGCCAGTACGCGTGGGAGCAGGACCGGTTCGTGAACCCGGGCGAGGACTTCACGCCGGAGCCGGAGAGCGTGCAGGCTGCGGCCGGCTAACTGATCGGGCTCACACAGAGACACAGAGGCACAGAGATGACTTCATCTCTGTGCCTCTGTGTCTCT
>DASVSA010000116.1:0-15699 GCA_036388335.1 Longimicrobium sp.
CCCCCGCAAGGACGTTCCGCCCCGTGCGCACCAGCGGCGCAGGGGCCCCGCGTGCCCCCGGTTTGCGAGCCGGCGGGCCGCTTTATTGCGTCCGCCCGCCGTCTGACCTCAGCAGGGACTACCCCGTGCGCCGGCAGGAGAAAGGATGGCCACAGCCCGCCCCGGCGACACCGTTCGCGTCCACTACACTGGCCGGCTGGACGACGGCACCGTGTTCGATTCGTCGCGAGGCCGGGAGCCGCTGGAGTTCGCCCTGGGCTCCGGCCAGGTGATCGCCGGCTTCGACGAGGCGGTGGAGGGGATGGCCACCGGTGAGTCCAGGTCGGTGCGCATCCCCTCGGCCGAGGCGTACGGCGAGCACGACGAGACCCTCCTCCTGCGCGTTCCGCTCGACCGCTTCCCCCAGGATATGCGCCCCGAGGTGGGGCAGCACCTCCAGATGAGCCGCGACGGCGCGGAGCCGGTCGTGGTCACCGTGGCCGACGTGTCGGACGATGGGGTGGTGCTGGACGCCAACCACCCGCTCGCTGGGCGGGACCTCACCTTCGACCTGGAGCTCGTCGACATCGCGTGACCCCGTGCCCTCCGCAGGGCACAACAGTCCGAAGCTCCCGGAGCGCGGGGGCGCCCACCCACCCACATGCTGAGGGTTCCATACCATGGCGACGGAAACAGGGACGGTGAAGTGGTTCTCGCAGGAGAAGGGGTACGGCTTCCTCCAGCGGGAAGGCGGCCCGGACGTGTTCGTCCACCACAGCTCCATCCAGGGCTCGGGGTTCAAGTCGCTCGACGAGGGTGAGCGCGTGGAGTTCGAGGTGGTGGAGGAGCCCCGCGGTGCCAAAGCCGCCAACGTCGTGCGCCTGGACGCCCCGGCTGGCGGTGGCGGGCGCGGGGGGGGAGGACGGGGTGGCGGCGGACGCGGGCGCGGCGGCGACGACTGGTAGCTCACACAGAGACACAGGGGCACGGAGATGAACTTCATCTCCGTGCCCCTGTGTCTCTGTGTGAGCCTAAAAAACCGAGAATTGCAGCTGGAGCCTCCTTGGAGGATCGGACCTCACGTTCCCCAGCGGGATGTACCCGTCGCCGGCCGGCTCGCGCACCAGGAGGGGATCGCTGCGCGCGCCCGACGGGTTGTACGCCACGTCGATGCGCAGCGGCGCCACGGGGGTCACCACGCCGATGCCGATCCCGGGCGTGACCAGCGTCTCGGTGCGGGAGCCCTCGGCCCGCACCGCGCCGAAGTCCACGAAGGCGGCGAGCTGGATGATGCGGGTGGCCCAGAAGCGCGCCTCCACGGACGCCTCGACCAGCGCGTCGCCCCCGGCGGCGCGCACGTGCACGCGGTCGGGGTCGATGAGCAGCCCCTCGCACGCGCCGGCGGCCAGCGCGCAGCCGATCTCCTCCTCGTCGCCCTCGCGCACCACCAGCAGCCGCGGGCCCAGCAGGTTGGCCGGCACGCCCCTCACCCCCAGCGGCCCGCCGCCGAAGAGACGCAGGTGAGGCGGCAGGTCGCTCCCGCCCATGAGGATGCCGGCCCGCGCGCGCAGCAGCAGGTCCGTGCGGGGGCCGGCCAGCCGCGTCACGGACCCGTCCACCTGCGCGGTGCCGAAGGCGAGCTCAGAGCCCGTGGCCGCTCCCGCGCCGCTCAGCGACAGGCGCGCGGTGGACCTCCAGCGGGCCATCCCGGCCACCGTGTCCAGCCGCGGACCCGGCGGGGGGCGCAGGGGGCCCGGCGAGCGCCACCCCAGGCTCGCCTCCACGGGTGCGAGGGTGCGCGTGCCCCTGAGCTCGGCCAGCGCCGGACCGGCGCACGTGCCCCTGAGGCCGCAGTAGAAGGCCGCGGCCTCCTCGTTGTCGCTCCGCTCGGGCGCGTACGCCACCAGCGCGTCCGTGCCGCGCCCCAGCAGCCGCGCGTACCCGACGCGCCCGCGCACCCCGCGCCGCACGTACGCGCGCGCCGCCGACCGGCGCTCGAACGCGGCGTCCAGCAGCAGGTGCGAGCGGGTGCCCACCGGCTCGCGCAGCGAGGTGCGGACGAAGTAGTCCGGGTCGCTGAACTCGTCGTCCGACGCGCCGGTGCAGGGGAAGCCGTGAAGGGCGCGCGCGAAGAGGTTGGAGCCGCCCGCGCTGATGGACACCTCGCGCGGGGCGCCCAGGAAGTAGCGGCTCGCCAGGTTCACCGTGCCGCCCACGCAAGAGCTGCCGGACACCACCGCGTCCAGCCCGTACGCGGTCGCGCGCCCCGCCTCCACCACCGCCTCCACCTCCACCACGCTGTCGGCCGTGGCGGCGGGGCGGGGCACCAGGCGCGCGTTCTGCACGATGGGGAGGCCGTAGAGCTGCTCCACCGTGCGCTCCAGCGCGCCGGGGCTGAACGGCTCGCCCACGCGGTACGCCAGGCGCCCGCGCACGTCCCGCTCGCGCAGCGGCGCCCCCGCGCGAACGAGGGTGGGCCCGAACACGGCGCGCGGCCCCGGCACCAGCTCCAGCACCACGCCGGCGCTCCGCTGGTCGGCCGCCAGCTCGCCGCCCACCTCCACGCGCGCGAAGGCGTACCCCTGCTCGGCCGCCGCCCGCGCGATTGCCCGCTGCGACGCCTCCAGCCGGGGCAGCGAGTACGGCGCGCCCACGCGCAGGGGGAGGGGAGCGAGCTCCACGGGGCGGGGGAGGGCATCGAGGCCGCGCACGTCCAGCGACGCCACCACCAGCGGCGGCCCCTCCTGTACCTGGAAGCTCACCGCGACCGCCCAGCCGCGCGGCTCCACCGTGGCGCGGGTGCGGGCCTGCGGGAAGCCGGAGATGCCGTACAGCGAGTCGATGCGCGCCTCGTCGCGCCGCACCGCCGCCGTGTCCAGGAAGGCCCGCGTCCGGCCCGCGCCCAGCGCGCACACGGGCGCCAGCAGGGGAGTGCGGCAGCGCGTGGCCCGCGTCTCCAGGGCGGCGCGCAGGAGGGCGGGGCTCACCGCCGTCACGCCTTCCAGGCGCACCTCCTCCACCTCGGGCGGCGCCTGCGCCGCGGCGGGGGCGGCCAGCATCAGGAGCGGGACAATCAGTGCGCCGCGCATGAACGGATGGCTCCGCAAAGGAATCCAAAACGCCGCGGCCGTGTACAAGAGCGCGGACGAACGCCCTACCTCATCCGGGAAATGACGTGAAGCCCGAAGAAGCATTTACCTACGAAGACCAGGACCCGTTCCGCCGCGGCGAGCAGCGGCTGGGCCAGCCCGCGGGGATCTACCTGCTCGCGGGCGGCTTCCACGTAGCCGTCTACGCCAGCCGCGCCGCCAGCGAGCTGCGCGCCCGCGGCGCCGTCCTGGTGGCGACCCTCACCTTCAGCGAGTCCCACGCCGAGCGCTCCGTCTCCGGCGGCGCCCCGCGCCCCCCTCACTCCGTGGTCCGCCCCAGCACCCTGGCGGCACACACCGAGCACCCCGCAAAAAATTAGCTCACACAGAGACACGGAGGCACGGAGAAGAAGTTCTTCTCCGTGCCTCCGTGTCTCTGTGTGAGCCCTGTTTCTTACAGGTTGCCGCGCTCGTGACGCACCTCGTGCGCGTTGATCTCGCGCACCTCGGCGTGCTCGCTGCGCAGGTCGGCCTCAACCACGCGCTCCTCGGTCACCTGCTGCTTCTTGACCACGAGCTCTTCCTTGGGCACCACGCGCTTCTCCACCACCGCTTCCTCGGCGGTAAGGCCCACGCGGATGTGCTCCTCGCCGATGGTGTTGTTGAGCCCGCCGGCCGCCACCATCCCGTCCAGCGGGCGGCGCTCCACGGTCACTTCCTCGTGCGTGAGCGGCACCTCGCGGCGCACGTGCTCCGTCTCCACCCGCTTCTCCACCTCCACCTCACCCGCGCGGACCTCGCGCTTGCCGATCGCGAGCTCTTCCTCGGAGAGCGTCAGCCGCTCCTCGGTCCCGCGCAGCTCCTGCCCCGCGCGAAGGGTGTCGGCCGTGCGGTCGAGCGGAAGGTCGCGATCGTTCGGATTGATGCTCATCTTCTGTTCTCCGTGCGGGTTACAGATTGGGAGCCGCCCCTGCGGCCCCCCACCGGCGAGTCCTGGCGGTAGGCAACATCCGTTCCACAAACCCTATGCATCGAGAGGCATGGAAGACGGCTTTCGTCCCCATGCCTCCCGTCGCCGCGAGCCCGTGGCTCAGTCCGCCGCCACCGCCGTCGGAGCCCGGAACCCGATCTGCCGCCCGCGCGGTCCCTCGCGCTTCAGCTCGTTCCTGAGCTCCTCGTACTCGCGCTCCATCTCCGGGGTCACCGACGCGCGGCTCTCCTTCAGCGCCAGCTCGAAGACGCGCATGGGCACCTCGGCCACGTCCAGGCTCTCGCGCAGCGCGGTGAGCCCCGCACGGCGGACGAGGTCCTCCAGGTCCGCTCCCGTGTACCCCTGCGTGCGGTCGGCGACCGTTTCCAGGCGCACGTCGTCCGCCAGAGGCATCTCGGCCGTGTGGATGCGCAGGATGGTGAGGCGCGCGTCGCGCTCCGGCACGGACACGTACACCAGCTCGTCGAAGCGCCCCGGGCGCAGCAGGGCGGGGTCCAGCAGGGTGGGGCGGTTGGTGGCGCCCATCACCACGATCCCCTGCATCTCCTCCAGACCGTCCATCTCGGCCAGGATGGTGTTCACCACGCGCTCCGTCACCGCCGGCTCGCCCAGCCCGCCTCCGCGTTGTGGCGCAAGCGAATCGATCTCGTCGATGAAGATCACCGTTGGTGCCACCTGCCGCGCGCGCTGGAAGAGGCGGCTCACCTGCTGCTCGCTCTCGCCGTACCACTTGCTGAGCAGGTCCGACGACTTGGTGGCGATGAAGTTCGCCTCCGACTCGCGCGCGACGGCCTTGGCCAGCAGCGTCTTCCCCGTGCCCGGGGGGCCGTAGAGGAGGAAGCCCTTGGCCGGGCGGATCCCCAGGCGGCGGAAGGCGTCGGGGTGCTTCAGGGGGAGCTCCACCCCCTCCTTGAGCGCCCGCTTGGCCTCCTCCAGCCCGCCGATGTCCTCCCATCCCACGTCGGGCACCTGGATCATGATCTCGCGCACGGCGGAGGGCTGCACCCGCTTCAGCGCGTTCATGAAGTCGTCGCGGCACACGATGAGCTTGGCCAGCAGCTCGGCCGGGATCTCCACCTGGTTCAGGTCGAACTGGGGGAGGTGGCGCCGCAGGGTGTCGATGGCCGCCTCGCGCGCCAGCGCAGTGAGGTCCGCGCCCACGAAGCCGTAGGTGACGCGCGCGAGCTCGTCGAGGTCCACGTCGTTGCCCAGCGGCATGCCGCGGGTGTGGATGGCAAGCACCTCCCGCCGCCCCACCGAGTCCGGCACGCCGATCACGATCTCGCGGTCGAAGCGCCCGGGGCGCCGCAGCGCCTCGTCGATGGCGTTCACCCGGTTGGTGGCCGCGATCACCACCACGTTCTGCCGCGGCTTCAGCCCGTCCATCAGCGTGAGGAGCTGCGCCACGATGCGCCGCTCCACCTCGCCCGTAACCTCCTCGCGCTTGGGAGCGATGGAGTCGATCTCGTCGATGAAGATGATGGAGGGCGCCTGCTGCTCCGCCTGCTCGAACACCTCGCGCAGCCGCTGCTCGCTCTCGCCGTAGTGCCGCCCCATGATCTCCGGGCCGGCGATGTGGAAGAACTGCGCGCGCGCCTCGTTGGCCACCGCGCGCGCCAGCAGCGTCTTCCCCGTCCCCGGGGGCCCGTGCAGGATGACGCCCTTGGGCGGGTCGATCCCCAGGCGCTGGAAGAGCTCCGGGTGCTTGAGCGGGAGCTCGATCATCTCCCGCACCTGGTCGATGGTCGGCCCCAGCCCGCCGATGTCGTCGTAGGTGATGTCGCCGCGGCTGGGGTCTTCCGGCTCCGCGTACTCGGGGAGGAGCTCGATCTCCGTGTCTTCCACCACCTGCACGATGCCGCGCGGGTTGGTGCTCACCACGCGCAGGCGGATCTCCTGCAGCGCGTACGCCGTCTGCTGGAAGAAGGTGCGGAAGAGCTCCTCGGGGAACGCGCCCGGGTCCCCGTCCGGCCCGCGCGACGTCTCGGTGCGCTGGTAGGCGGAGGTGGATATCGTGTCGCCCTGCGTGAGGGGGCGGCGGAAGAGGGTGCGGCGCAGCGCGTCGCCCGTGCCCATCAGCCGCAGGTTCTCCTGCGCGGGGGCCAGCGTCACGCGGCGGGCGGGCTCCACCTTGGCGCAGCGCACCTCCACGTAGTCGCCGATGCTCACGCCGGAGTTGGTGCGCTGCAGGCCGTCCAGGCGGATCAGGTCCAGCCCCTCGTCCTCGGGATACGGAGGGAGCGCCACCGCGGCCGTCACCTGCGGGCCCACGATCTCGATGATCTCGCCCTCCTTGAGCCCCAGCGCGTGGAAGGTGCGCTGCCCCAGCCGCGCCATCCCCTTGGCCATGTCTTCCCGCTTCGCCCCGGCCACCTGCAGCCGCACCGTGGCTTCCCGCTGCTCTTGATCCGCCATCCGCGCTCCTCGTAGTCCCGCACGCCCGTGGTTCGTACCCTGTCCGGCAGGGGCCGGGGGAAGGAGCAAGTTCCATGCGTGCCCCGGCCGCGATTTGCTGATCCCGGGTTGCGGGCGAATGATTTCGCTGCAACGACCGCACGAAGTCCCCCTGCGGGGACTGGTCCTGCAAGGGCGGGTGGAGCGGCTGCGAGATCCATACTTTGCCATCCTGAACGAGCCGCCGCTGCAGTTCCACCGCGCTCCTGAACCGCGGTGGCGGCTGGACGATCCACGGGCGGTGGGCAAGGGGATGTCGCGGCGATCCACGCACTAGCGGGCCGAATCAGGTCCTTCGCTCCGCGCCAGATCGGTGTCTCGCTGCACGGTGTGTCGCGCGCGGTGCTCAGGATTACAACAGTCCCCGCAGGGGGACTTCGCGCGGTTGTTGCCGCGACTTCAGTGCCAGGCCGCGATGCCCGCGTCCGCCCTGTGCCGGCTCGCGGGACGACCTTTGCATGCGTACGCGGCGCGCATCGCCACCATGCACCCGGAGCACCCATGACGGCACCCGTTCTTCACCCCTTCCAGCCGCTGGACCGCGCCCAGGCCGAGGCGGTGCTGGCCCGGAACCGCGTGGGGCGGATCGTGTACGCGCGCCGCGGGCGGCTGGAGGTGGAGCCCGTGCTGTACGCGCTGGCCGAGGGGTGGCTGTGGGCGCGCACCTCGTACGGCTGCGCCTGGGCCGCGCTGGGCGACGGCGACGCGCACGGCTCCCCCGTCGTGTTCGAGGTGGACGAGGTGGAGGACGGCTTCCGCTGGCGCAGCGTGGTGGTGAGGGGCACGCTTCACGCCGTGGAGCACCCGGCGGACGGCGGCGACCCGGCCGTGTGGGTGCACGCCGTGGAGCTCATCCGCGCCGCCGACCCGCGCGGCGCGGCCGAGGGCGCCTCCTCCATCCGCTCCTCGCTGGTGAGGATCGCCGTGAACGAGGCGGTGGGGCGCGAAGGCGCGGCGGGGGGGCACCCTGGCGCCGGGGGCGGCTGAGCGGCACCTTGTCCGCCAGCCAGGCTCACTGTGGGCGGGGTGAGTCCCGTTTTTGCGTACGTGTCCATATATGAAACGGGCGCGTGCCCTCACCGGCAGCACATGCTCGCCACGACACCGAACGACCGGAGAACCAACGTGCCCGCTCAAACCCGCCAGCGCCAGCAGCTCCTGCTCTTCGCGCGCAACTTCCTCAAGCATCCGCGCATGCTGGGCTCGGTGATCCCCAGCTCGCGCTACCTGGTCAACGAGATGCTGGGCGAGGTGGATTGGGAACGGGCCCGGGTGATCGTGGAGTACGGCCCCGGGGTGGGCACCTTCACCCACAAGATCCTCAAGCGCCTGCACCCCGACGCCATCCTGGTGGCCATCGAGACCAACACGGACTTCGTGAGCTTCCTGCAGCGCAACATCAGCCACCCGCGCCTGCACCTGGTGCACGGCTCGGCGGCCGACGTGGGGAGCATCCTGCAGCGCCTGGGGCGCGGCAAGGCGGACTACATCATCTCCGGGATCCCGTTCAGCACCATGCCGCCGGCGCTGCGTGACGGGATCGTGCGCGCCACCCGCGACGCGCTTACGCCCACGGGTGCCTTCCTGGTCTACCAGTACTCCAACGGCGTGCTCCCCAACCTCAAGCGCACCTTCGGCCGTGTGAAGCTGGGCTTCGAGGCCCGCAACATCCCGCCGGCGCGGCTCTACTACTGCAACCCCTGAAAAGCTGATCGCGCAGGGAGACACGGGGGCACGGAGATGAATTCATCTCCGTGCCTCTTGGTGTGTGATCTCAAATTCTTGCGAATTGTCGCGGACCGCCCTACTATCAGCTTCTATTCACCCCACTCCCGCAGTACCGCGAGCTCTCGCTCGCCCCCCTTCCACTCGCTCGCACCCCCGGAGGCCGCCGCGCACATCCGCACCCCACGTGCAGGACTCTCTACCCACCTCAACGAGGAAGTATGCCGAAACGAATCTTTACGTTCGTCATGTCTCTGCTCCTGGCCGCCACCGTGGTTTCCGGTGCGTCGGCGCAGCAGCGGCAGGTGACGGGCACCGTGACCGGGGCCGACCAGGCGCCCGTCTCCGGAGCCACCGTCGCCATCAGCGGCACCCGCCGTGGCGTGCAGACCGACGGCGCGGGGCGCTTCACCATCTCGGTTCCCGCGGGCGACGTGTCGCTCACGGCCAGCCGCATCGGCTTCACCAGCCGCACCGTGCCGGTTCCGGCGGGGCAGACCACCGCCGACTTCCGCCTCTCGGCCGACGTGCTGAACCTGGAGGCCGTGGTGGTCACCGGCCAGGCCACCTCGGTGCGCCGCCAGAACCTGGCGAACTCCGTGGCCGTGGTGTCGGAGCGGGAGCTCCAGCGCGCCCCGGCGCAGACCGTGGAGAAGGCTCTCCAGGGCAAGGTGGCGGGCGCCAACATCTCCACCAACTCCGGCGCTCCCGGCGGCGGCGTGCAGATCCAGCTGCGCGGCGTGTCGTCCATCTCGGGCAGCGCCGACCCGCTCTTCGTGGTGGACGGCGTGATCGCCTCCAACGTGGGCATCCCGTCGGGCCAGAACGCCGTGGCGCAGGCGTCGCGCGGCATCAACTCGTCCGCCACGCAGGACCAGCTCGTCAACCGCATGGCCGACATCAACCCGAACGACATCGAGAGCATCGAGATCCTCAAGGGAGCCTCGGCCTCGGCGATCTACGGGTCCAAGGCGGCGAACGGCGTGGTGATCATCCGCACCAAGAGCGGGCGCGCCGGGTCTCCGCGCTTCAACGTGGGACAGCGCCTCGGGCGCTACGAGCTCGCCAACAAGCTGGGCTCGCGCACCTGGTCGCAGGCCGAGGCCGTGGCCCGCTACCCGTCGTTCTTCGCCACGCGCAACGTGGCGGACTACTTCAACGCGGACGGCACCCAAAAGACCTTCTACGACAACGAGGAAGCGATCTTCGGCCGGTCCGAGCTGTCGCGCATCACCACCGCCAGCGTGAGCGGCGGCACCACCAACACCCGGTACTTCGTGTCCGGGCTGGTGTCCGACGAGCCGGGGATCATCGAGAACACGGGGTACGAGAAGGAGTCGATCCTCCTGAAGCTCGACCAGACGCTGGGCTCGCGGGTCCGCTTCGGCCTCAGCTCCAACATCGTGCACTCGGTGGCTTCGCGCGGCCTTACGGGCAACGACAACGCGGAAGTCAGCTACTACGCGGTGTACACCTTCACGCCCAGCTTCTACGACATCCGCACGCGCGACGCGAACGGCGGCTACGCCTTCAACCCGTTCGCCAAGAGCAACCCGATGCAGACGGCGGCGCTCTCGACGAACGACGAGACGGTGTGGCGCACCATCACCGCGGCCAACGTGTCGGTGGACCTGCTGCAGGGCGAGCGGCAGACGCTGCGCCTGCTGGCCAACGGCGGCGTGGACTACTTCCAGCAGCGCAACGAGCTGTTCTTCCCGCCCGAGCTGCAGCTGGAGACCAAGGGGTTCGACAACGACCAGTTCCCGGGCACGGCCATCCTGGGCGAGGCGAACAACACCAACCTGAACGCCAACGTCAACCTGGTCCACACCTTCTCGCCCTCGTCGGGCGCCATCACGGCTACGACGTCGGTGGGCACCCAGGTGGAAGACCGCGACCTGCAGAACAGCCAGATCGTGGGGCGCAACCTCACGGTGCGCATCCCGGCGGCCGGCGCGGACGTCAAGACGGACGGCGGGCGCTCGCGGGCGCGTGACTTCGGCGCTTACGTGCAGGAGGAGCTCCTCCTCTTCAACGAGCGGATGAACCTCACCGGCAGCATCCGCGCGGACCGCAGCACCACCAACGCGGACGAGACGGCGTTCTACTACTTCCCCAAGGCGGCGGCTTCGTACCGCATCCCGGACATCAGCCGCGCGCTCAACGAGTTCAAGGTGCGCGCCGCGTACGGCCAGTCGGGCAACCTGCCGCGCTACGGGCAGCGCTTCACCTCGGCGCTGGGCGGCACCAACCTGGAAGGCGTGGTGGGGCTGCGCGTGGGCGGCCCGGTGGGCGCTCCCGACCTGAAGCCGGAGCGCGTGACGGAGCTGGAAGGCGGCTTCGACGCCACCCTGCTGGGCGGCAACGCCCGCTTCGAGTTCACGGCTTACAACAAGCACGTGAGCGACTTCATCATCGCGCCCCCGCTGGCGCCCTCCACCGGCTTCGGCGGCTACACCTTCAACGGCGGCGAATTCCGCAGCCGCGGCATCGAGATGATGCTTGAGGCGACCCCGGTGCGCGGCGACGACTTCAACTGGATCACCCGCACCACCTTCTCACGCAACCGCTCGAAGGTGCTGAACCTGGAGCTGCCGGGCGAGCGCCCCACCTTCCGCCCGGGCTTCGACTTCGGATTCGACTACGGCGGCTACCTGATCGTGGAGGGCGAGTCGCCCACCGCGCTCTGGGGCTACCGCGCGGACTCGCTGCAGGTGCTGGGCGACGCCAACCCCGACTTCCGGGTGGGCTTCGCCAACGACGTCTCGTTCCGCGGCTTCACCGTGTCGGCGCTGTTCGACTGGGCCAAGGGCGGGATGGCGGGCAACCTGACGCAGTCGTACTTCGACGACACCGGCACCGCCAAGGACTTCACCGGCTGCGGCACGCCGCTCTGCTCGGCGCTCACCAACGACCGCCTGTTCCAGAAGGACTCGGTCGGCAACTCGATCTACGCCGAGGACGCGGGCTTCGTGAAGCTGCGCGAGGTGTCGCTGTCGTACGAGATCCCGTCGCGCTTGCTGGGCGGCCGGGCCGACAACGCGCGCCTCAGCGTGAGCGGGCGCAACCTGAAGACCTGGACCAACTACTCCGGGCTCGACCCCGAAGTCAGCCAGTTCGGCACCCGCTCCGTCGGCCGCAATATCGACGTGACTCCGTTCCCGCCGAGCCGCAGCTTCTGGGTCGGAATCGATCTCGGCTTCTAGGTCACAGTACCTAGTGCCAAGTGCCAAGTGCCTAGTGCCGAGTGCCTAGTAACAGAAGTCCTGAGTCCTGGACCGGCTGATCGAATGTCGCGCGCAGTTCAGCACTAGGCACTAGGCACTAGGCACTAGGCACTAGGCACTAGGCACTAGGCACTAGGTACTTGGCACCAGGCACTTGGCACTTGGCACTCCCTATCACGAACTTCGGAGTCGAACACGGATGATAAAGAAACAAAGAGGGATCGCGGTCGCGCTGGGCCTGCTTGCCGCGGGCGCATGCAGCGACATCACGGTCCCCGACTACAGGGATCCGCCCCTCGAGAACCTGCTCAACAACCCGTCGGTGGAGGACATCCTCAAGACCTCCACCGGGGTGCTGCAGGGGACGCGGCAGGACTCGGACACCTACGTCCGCTTCACCGGCATCACGGGGCGCGAGGGGTACTTCCTCGATCCCAACGAGCCGCGCTACGTCACGGCCATCTACAACGGCACCCCGTCCGCGGGCAACTTCACGGGGAGCTCGTACTGGACGACGCCGTTCCGCAACATCCGCACGGCCAACGTCCTGATCGCCGGGCTTGACAAGGTGGAGATGCCGGCGGCCGACGAGGAGGCGATCCGCGGGCTCGCCAAGACGATCCAGGCCGTGGACTACCTGCAGCTGCTCAACACCCGGGCCAAAATCCCGGTGCAGGTGAACACGTCGCTCGACTCGCTGTTCTACCCGGCTCCGCTGGTGGAGCGCGACGTGGCCTTCACCCACATCTCCAACCTGCTGGACGAGGCGCAGGGGCACCTGCAGAAGGCGGGGGAGAACTTCCCGTTCCCCATGCCGAGCGGCTTCTCGCAGTTCGGCTTCAACAAGCCGGCCAAGTTCATCCAGTTCAACCGGGCGCTGAAGGCGCGCGTGGAGGTGTACCGCGCCACGCTCACCACCACGCGCGACGCGGCCCGCTACCAGGCGGCGCTCACCGCGCTGGGCCAGTCGTTCATCACCACCACGGGCGCCGTGGACCCGGTGACCGACCGCACCCTGCTCAACCTGGGCGCGTACCAGACGTACAGCGGCAACTCGGGCGACACGCCCAACACGCTCAGCGACGTCAGCGGCAAGACGGTCGCCGAGCCCAAGCTGCGCACCGACGCGGAGCTGCGCGCCAACGGCCAGCGCGACGCGCGGTACGTGGCGAAGATCGACTCCACCAGCGCCTCGTCGCTGGTGGGCGGCCTCAGCAGCAACCTGCGCTTCGCCCACTACACCACGCGGCCGTTCTACGGCGGCGGCGGGCTGGCCTCGCCCATCCCCATCATTCGCAACGAGGAGCTGATCCTCCTCCGCGCGGAGGCCCGCTGGTTCACGGGCGACAAGGTGGGAGCCATGGCGGACCTCAACTTCATCCGCGTCAACTCGGGCGGCCTGCAGCCGGCCGCCACTCCGGCCACGGACGCGGCGTTCATCACGGAGCTGCTGGCCCAGCGCCGCTACTCGCTGCTGTTCGAGGGCGGGCACCGCTGGATCGACTTCCGCCGGTTCGGCCTGCGCACCTCGCTGCCCGCCACGGGCACGCCGCGGGCGCTTGCCACCCCGAGCTTCGGGAACTCGGCGGAGTACTTCCCGCTGCCGAACAACGAGGCGAACGCCCGCCTGTAAAAAGACGGGGCTCACACAGAGACACAGAGGCACGGAGATGACTTCATCTCCGTGCCTCTGTGTCTCTGTGTGAGCCTACACGACTGTCAGGGCGGGGATGGGGGACGGGCGGCCGAAATAGTAGCCCTGCAGCAGGTCCACGCCCAGCTCCTCCATCACCTTCCACTCCGCCTCGGTCTCCACGCCCTCGGCCAGCACCATGCGGCCCTGCTCGCGGCCCAGCCCCACCAGCGACGCGCAGATCCCGCGGTGCGCCGCGCTCCCGGCCGACTTGCTCACCAGCTCGCGATCGATCTTGATGAGGTCGGGGTCCAGGTCGGCCATCAGCGACAGGCCGCTGTAGCCGCTCCCCACGTCGTCCAGCGCCACGCCGAAGCCTTTCTCGCGGTAGTGCGCGAGGATGCGGCGCAGGTGGTCGCGGTCGGCCATCTGCTCCGTCTCCACCACTTCGAAGGTGATGCGCCGCGGCTCGATGCCGCTCTCGCGCGCGGCGCGCACGGTGGTGGCCAGGCAGAAGTCCGGGCGGTAGATGGCGGTGGGGAGAAAGTTGACCAGGAACTGGCAGTGGGCGGGCACCTGCAGGCGCCCCGCGGCCCGCAGGTGAAGCTCCCTCACCACGCGGTCCAGCATGAAGGTGAGGTGCTCCTGGCGCGCCCACTCCAGCAGCGTGGCGGGGGAGACCAGCGAGCCGTCCAGCGCCCGTCCCCGCATCAGGCACTCGTACCCCCACAGCTCCAGCGTGCCGGCCCTGAACACGGGCTGGAACCAGCTCTCGATCCGCTCCTCGTTCAGCAGCGGCATCAGCTCCGAGCTGTCGGCCGACACCATGGCGGCGAGCGGCTCGGCGTGGATGAGGGCCGGAAGCTGGTCGGAGAGGGGGAGCTCGCGGCGCACCCACGCGGCACGTACACCCTGGAAGCGCGCGGGGTCGAGCACGGCGCGCAGGAACGAGGCGAGCTCGGCGATGCCGGACATCACCCGGCCCTCGCCCACGTCCACCGCGATGGCGCCCAGCTCCGGGTGGAAGTCCCAGCCGTGCTCCGCGCCGAACGCCTGCAGCTCAGGGTACTCGCCGAAGCCGCGGATGACCAGCGCCAGGCGGCGCTGGTCGGTCTTGCACTCGCAATGCATGTATATGGAGCGGCGTAAGATTTCTGTACGGCTCAGGCGCCGCCGGTGCGGGCGGGGTCCAGCCACCCGGGGAGGCGCGCCAGGAACGCGCGGATGTCGATGGGCTTGCTCACCCAGTCGTCGCACCCGGCGGCCAGCACCCGCTCCCGCGCCCCCTCCATGGCCGTGACCGCCACGATGGGCACGCGGGGGAAGTCGGGGTCCGCGCGCAGGGTGCGCGTGGCCTCCAGCCCGTCCATCCCCGGCATCATCATGTCCATCAGGATGAGGTCGGGCCGGCGCGCGCGGGCCTCCGCCACGGCCTCGTAGCCGTTGGCCGCCAGGTGCACCTGGTACCCGAACGCCTCCAGCAGCGTGCACAGCGCGTCGCGGCTGTCCTCGTGGTCCTCGGCGATGAGCACCGACGCGCCGGCTCCCGTAGACGCGGCTTCGCCCGTTCGCGTCACGGACGAGTGGCGCGGACCTGACGGGAACGACAACGGCTCGGCACTGGCCGGGGAGAGGAGGGCCATCGTAGATTGCGGACGTTTGCAGGGTGGAAAACGGATGCAGCATGTCTCGGCAAATGCAAGGCGTGTGCCCGGTTCGGTGCACGCCGCCCCGTGTTCCGGTATCATTCTGTTACACCCCCGCACCGGTCCCGCCATGCCCCCGATGGTCCTCACGCGCCGCGTGCGCTTCTCCGCCGCTCACCGCTATCATCGCCCCGAATGGAGCGACGAGCTCAACCGCGAGCGCTTCGGCCCGTGCAGCAATCCGCACGGGCACGGGCACAACTACCTGCTGGAAGTCTCGGTGGAGGGCCCGGTGGACCCCCTCACCGGCTTCTCGGTGGACCTGCCCGCGCTGGACCGCGTGCTGCGCGAGGAGGTGGTGGAGCCGCTCGACCACCAGCACCTCAACCACGTGGTCCCCGAGTTCGCCCCCGGCGGCCTGGTGCCCACCACGGAGAACATCCTCGTCCTCCTGTGGAAACGCATCGAGCCGCGCCTGGAAGGGGCGCGGCTCGTGAGGATGCGGCTGCACGAGAACGATGACTTCTACGTAGAGATCGGCGGGTAGGCCCTCCGTGCCTCTGTGTGAGCCCCGCCGTTCACCTCATCTTGACGACCTCGCACGACTCGTCCGCGCGCTGCGGGAAGGCGGGGACGCGGACCTCGAGGTCGGCGGGCACGGTGCGCACCTCGAACAGGTAGGCGGAGGCGCCCAGGGCCACGCGGTTGTCCAGCGGCGCCGCGGTCGCCTTCATGTACTCCAGGATGAATCCCTTCTCGTCCCACGCGTACGCGCCCTCGCCGGCGGCGAAGAGCAGCCACACGCGGGTGCCGGGCGCGTAGCGGCGCAGCTGCTCGATGTAGCGCAGGGGGGTGAAGCGCTCGCAGCTCCCCACCGTGTACGTGCCCGGGGCGAAGCCGTAGCGCTGGCGGTAGAAGTCGAAGGTGGGGAGCAGGTCGTAGTGCACGTACACCG
>DASVSA010000117.1:0-20083 GCA_036388335.1 Longimicrobium sp.
ACTGGATGTAAGCGCACTCACGCACTGACGCACTCACGCACTTCTTCCTACAGCCGCGACGCCAGCCACTCCGGCGTCCACCTCGACAGCAGCGCCGAGAGCGTGGAGAACGAGCCGGTGAAAAGCAGCACCCCCAGCACCAGCAGCATCGCCCCGCTGGCGCGGTTGATCCATGGCAGCCAGTGGCGAATGCGTTTGAACCCGGTCAGGAAGCGCTCGATCAGCACCGTCGAGATCAGGAAGGGGATGGCGAGGCCGGCCGAGTACACGGCCAGCAGCCCCATCCCCTCGCTCATGCTCCCGCGCGTGGCCGCCAGCGTCAGGATGCCGCCCAGCACGGGGCCGATGCACGGCGTCCACCCCGCGCCGAAGGTGACGCCCACCAGCAGCGTGCCCAGGTAGCCCACGGGCTTGTCGGCCAGGTGCATGCGCCACTCGCGCCCGGCGCCGGGAAGCCTCAGCGCCCCCAGCAGGTAAAGCCCGAAGAGGATCAGCAGCACCCCGCCCGCGCGCTCCACCCAACGGCTGGCGTACGCCAGCAGCGACCCCAGGAAGGTGGCCGACGCGCCCAGGATCATGAACACCAGGGTGAACCCGAGCACGAAGAGCACCCCGTGCACGAGCACGGCGCGGCGGGTGCGGCCCGTCTCCGCGTCGCGGAGCTCGTCCAGGCTCATCCCGGTGATGAACGTGGCGTAGCTCGGCACCAGCGGCAGCACGCACGGCGAGAGGAAGCTGAGCAGGCCGGCCGAGAAGGCCACCACCAGCCCGAGGGATTGCTGTTCCATGAAGCGAGTCGTGGTTTCCGGTCGCCCGCGCACGGACCCGTCCGCGCGCCGCGCACCAAGATACACCCCAGCGCCCGATTGTGCCCGCCCGCCCCCATCACACCCCCCTCGTCCCCGCCCGTGTCGCGCCAGGTCCTATCCGCGCGCTCCGAAACGTGGCTGGTATGGCCCAAGGGTGACCCATTACCCTTGCCCCATGAAACCACGCCGCATCTATATTGACACATCCGTAGTAGGCGGCTGCCTCGACGCCGAGTTCCGGGAGGCCTCGCTGCAGCTGTTCGAGCTGTTCCAGACGGGCGATCTGATCGCGGTCGTGTCCAGGCTCGTCCGGTCGGAGGTGCGACGAGCGCCGCCCGCGGTTCGAGCGATGCTGGCGCAAATCCCGTCCGCGCACCGCGAGGATGTGCGGGTCACACGCGAAGCGGTCGGGCTGGCGAAGCGCTACATCGCCGCGGGGGTATTGGGCAGGGCTATGCAGGCGGATGCTCACCACATCGCAGCGGCCACAGTCCATCGCGTTGACGTTCTGGCAAGCTGGAATTTCAAGCACATCGTCAACGTCCGACGCATTCACGGGTACAACGCCGTGAACCTGCGGGAGGGTCGTTCACCGGTCGAGATCCAGACACCGGCGGAGGTAGTTCGCTATGGAAGATGAAACGATCGTTGATGGCGTGCGGCTGATGCGTGAGATCCGCGACCGGGTCAACCGCGAGATCGAGGGGATGACCTTTGAAGAACTGGAGCGCTGGATGGACGAGCAGCTAGCCGAGGAGGACGAGCCACCCACCCCGGTCACGCTCCGCGAGAAAGCCGGATAACGCTCAGCCACGGCGCAACGAAGCTAGCCGCGGACTCGGTGTTTTCTTTGTGCCTCTGTGTGAGGCCGCTGTTCCGCTCCGTACGGCCGTAGTCCGCATCGGCGCGCCCCGGAAAGTGGCTGGTGTGGCGCAAGGGTGGAGCTTTACCCTTGGCCCATGAAACCACGGCGCGTGTACATCGACACTTCCGTAGTGGGCGGCTGCCTCGACGCCGAGTTCCGCGACCCCTCCGTCCAGCTCTTTGAGCGGTTCCGGGAGGGAACCCTGGTCGCGCTCGTATCCGACCTCCTGCGGGCCGAGATACGTCCAGCTCCGCCCGCGGTGCAGGCCGTGCTCGAGGGGCTTCCCGCCGCACACGTAGAGGACGTGTTGCTGACGGCTGAAGCAAGAAGGCTCGCCGAGAGCTATATCAGTGCCGAGGTGATCAGCAGGAAGCTGTTGACCGATGCCTTTCACATCGCCACGGCAACAGTACACCGAGCAGATGTCCTGGCGAGCTGGAATTTCAAGCATATCGTCAACGCACAACGCATTTACGGGTACAACTCCGTGAACGTGCTTGAAGGTTGGTCGCTCCTTGAGATCAGAACCCCGGCGGAGGTGCTCGGCTATGCAGAATAAGAAGACTTTCGATGCCGTACGCCTGATGCGCGAGCTCCGCGCCCGCGTGACCCGCGAGCTCGATGGGCTCACCTTCGAGGAGCAGCACCGCTGGATTCAGGAGCAGATTGCACAGCCGAAGACGCCATCCATACAGCCAATGGCGCCCAACGAGAAGCGCGAGCAACCGTAGCCGCCGATGCGCGAGATCCGCGACCGGATCAGCCGAGAGATCTCCGGAATGACTTTCGAGGAGGAGAAGTGCTGGATGCAGGAGCAGCTTGCGCGGCAGGGCAGGTAGAATCACCAAGCCACGCGCTCCGTGTTTTCTCTGTGCCTCTGTGTCTCTGTGTGAGTCCGCAGTTTCGCCGGGCGAGCCGACAAAAGAGGGCCCCGGGGACATCCCGGGGCCCTCTCGTTCCACCCGCGCCGTGGCTCAGCTGTTGGCGGTCTGGTGGTCGCGGGCGAAGCCCGGCACCATGCGCTGCACCCCGCTCAGCAGGTACTCCACCACCTCGGCGGCCGAGTAGCCCGTACGGTCCGAGCCGATGAAGCGGCGGATGTTCTTGAGCTCGTCGCCGCTGGTGATGAGCGGCGCCTCTTCCACGCCCTCCTCGCGCACCTGGGCGTGGCCCACCGTGGCGAACAGGGCGTTGCACAGGCACTTGCGTCCCACCGTGTCCTCCAGCTTCCCACCCTTCTTGAGGTAGGTGTCCACCGGCTCGGCGGCGCAGCGGTAGTTGACCCGGCCGCGATCGTCCTTGTACGACTCGCGCAGGTAGCCGAGGTCGCACACCCGCTCGCGCTGCTGGTACACCGGGAGCGACGAGAGCGTCCCCGGCACCTGCGCCACCTTGAACGGGAAGCCCGTGGGGGAAGCGCGCGAGTCGGTCACCACGTCTATGGTGTCCTCCTGCGCCTGGCGGATCACGTCGCGCTTCAGCTCCGGGGTCACGCCGCTCTCGTCCGCGTAGGCGAAGAGGGTGCCCACCTGGATTCCCGCCGCGCCGGCGTCCAGCGCCTCGGCCAGCTTCTCCGGGCTCCCGGAGCCGCCGGCCAGCCAGAAGGGAAGGCCGTGCTCCTTCATCTTCTCCAGGTCCACCACGTCGCGCTCGCCGTACACCGGCTCGCCGCGGTCGTTGTACACCACCTCGCCGCGCGGCGGGGCATTGTGCCCGCCGGCCGTGGGCGCCTCGATGATGAACCCGTCCACCCGGCCGCTCGCCTTGCGCGCCAGCATGGTGGCGAGCGAGTTGGAGGCGATGATCGGCAGGAAGAAGGGCCTCACGATCTCCACCGGCGGCGCCTCGGAGTGCACGCGCGGGTCGAAGGTGAGGTGCTCCGTCTCGCCGCGCTCCAGGCCCTCGACCTCGAACTTCATGGAGGCGGGCTCGTGGCGCGCGAAGCGGTCCAGCACGCCCGGGATGTCCTTGGGGATGCCGGCGCCCATCAGCACGTAGTCCACGCCCGCCAGCATGGCGCCGTAGAGCGTCGCCAGGTTGGGCATCTGCACCTTGGTGAGGAGGTTGATCCCCACCATGCCGTCGTGCCCTTCCTTGGCCAGCCACACCTCCACGAAGGAGGAGAGCACGGTGAGCTGCTCGCGCACCTTGCTCACCATCTGGCGGTACATGGGCACCGCCTTGTACGGCTCGCCCGGGGCACGCCCGTCCGGGAGGAAGTAGCTGCGGAGCACCTGGGTGCTCACCTCCGGGATGGGAAAGTGCTCCATGGCGCGCCGGATGTGGCCACCGATGTCGCCGTCCTGCAGGCGGCGCACGAGGAGCGAGTCGATGCACGTTCCGGAGACCACGCCCATCTGGCCGCGCATGGCGACGGCCTTGGCGAGAACCCAGTTCGAGACTCCGACGCCCATTCCGCCCTGGATGATCAGCGGATGGGAGAGCGCGGCAGTGTCCATGCGCTTGCGGGGTAACGGGTTGCGTGCTGTCTTCCGGACGTTCCGGACAGTGAATCTATCGCCAAAGTGCGCGATGTGCAACGGCTTACGCGTTTTGCGCCGTGAAAATGAGCCCGGCTCACCCGGCTGGAGGTAGCAAAATCGGTACCTTTGTGCTTCCACTGCGCACGCCCGGTGCCAGCCTGGCGCGGCGGCGCGGGTCCGTGGGGCGCAAGCGGTTGCCAAAGCTCCGCTTGTGCCCGTATCCTTGGCCGCCGCGCACGCGGCCGGCCCCCGCGGCCGCACGACCCCCGCACCCAGCCCATGACACCGACCAGCGGCCGCCTGCTCGCCCGCAACACCCTCTTCAACCTCCTGGGGCAGGCCGCCCCCATGGTGGCCGCGGTGGTCAGCATCCCCATCCTGATCCACTCGATCGGCACGGAGCGCTTCGCCATCCTGTCGCTGGCGTGGATCGTCATCGGCTACTTCAGCCTGTTCGACCTGGGGCTCAGCCGCGCGCTCACCCAGGTGGTGGCCGACCGGCTGGGCGCCTCCGACGGGCGCGACCTGCCGGAGGTGGTGTGGACCGCGCTGGCGCTGATGTCGGCGTTGGGCGTGGTGGGGGCGGTGCTGCTGGCCGGGGTCTCGCCCTGGGTGGTGCGGGGCGGGCTCAACGTGCCGCCCGCCCTGCGCGCGGAGACCATCCAGACCATGTACCTGCTGGCGCTCGGCCTCCCCTTCGTGATCAGCGCGGGGGGGCTGCGCGGCGTGCTGGAGGCGTACCAGCGCTTCGACGTGGTGAACGCCATCCGCATCCCCACGGGCGTCTTCTCGTACCTGGGGCCGCTGCTGGTGCTCCCCTTCACGCGCTCGCTGGCCGCCGTGGTGGCCGTGCTGCTGGTGGGGCGGGTGGCGGGGTGGGTGGCTCACCTGTACTTCTGCGTGCGCGTGGTGCCGGAGCTGGGCGCGCGCGTGGTGATGCGCCCGCACCTGGTGACCCCGCTCCTCCGCTTCGGCGGGTGGATCACGGCGAGCAACGTCATCAGCCCGCTGATGACGTACGTGGACCGCTTCGTCATCGGCGCGCTGCTGCCCGTGGCGGCGGTGGCGTACTACGTGACCCCGTACGAGGTGGTCACCAAGCTGTGGGTGATCCCGGGGGCGGTGGCGGGCGCCGTCTTCCCCGCGCTGGCCGGCAACTACGCGCAGAACCGGCTTCACGCGCGCGAGCTCTTCTTCGCCGGGGTGAGGGCCACGATGGTGGCGCTCTTCCCCGTGGTGCTCATCCTCTTCACGCTTGCACCGGAAGGGCTCCAGCTCTGGCTGGGCGCCGAGTTCGGGCGGGAGAGCACGCCGGTGCTGCGCTGGCTGGCGGCGGGGGTGCTGATCAACAGCATCGGGCAGGTGGCCGGTGCAGCCGTGCAGGGCGCCGCCCGCCCCGACCTCGCCGCCAAGCTCCACGCCGCCGAGCTGCCCTTTTACATGGTCTCGCTCTGGTTCCTGGTGCGGGAGTACGGCGTCACCGGTGCCGCCATCGCGTGGACGCTGCGGGTGGGCGTGGACGCGGTGGTGCTCCTCTCCATGTCCGACCGGCTCCTGGCGCCCGGCGCGCGGGTGTCGCCCTGGGCCCTCGGCGCGCTGGCGATGGCCGGCGCGGCTCTCGCGCTCGGCACCCTCCCGCATGGGACCGGGGCGAAGGTGCTCTTCCTGGCGGCGGCGTGCCCCGCGTTCGCGGCGCTGGCCTGGTTCGGCGTCGTGCAGCCGCACGAGCGGGCGCGGGTGCTTGCCCGATTGGGCTCACACAGAGGCACAGAGGCACGGAGATAAGTTCGTCTCCGTGCCTCCGTGTACGCCTACTTCTTGGCCAGGTAGAACGCCGCCTGGTCTCCGCGCCCGGACGCGTTAAGAGCTTTCGCCCGCTGCTCGTACTCGCGGAGCTGGTCCGGAGGGGTTTTCCCCGCCTGGTCCACCAGGGGGATGCCGCGGCGGTAGAGCTCGCTGGCCGCGAACTGGAAAGCGGTGGAGTCGTGCTCCACGGACGAGACCTTGAGGCCGGCGCCCTCCGCGAGCAGGGCGAGGCTGCGCAGGGAGTGGATGAAGAAGTGGCGCGGGGGGTCGATCTGCACCCAGTGCTCGCGGTACGTGTCCCACGCCTCCGACGAGACGAGCGGGATGCGGATCAGGCAGAAGCCCGTGTCGGTGAGGCGCTCGGCCACGGCGGCCATCGTCTCGTGCTGCTCGGCGATGTGCTCCAGGACGTGGTGGAACATGATCACGTCGAAGCGCCCCTCCACCTCGGCCAGGCTGCGCTTGAGGACGGTGACTCCGTTGGGATAGCGGATGTCCGCCTCCAGGTACGGCTCCACCCCCAGCAGGTGCTCGAAGCCCGCCGAGCGCAGGCTGAGCAGCAGGCCGCCCGAGCCGCATCCCACGTCCAGGATGCGCGCCTGGCGAGAAACGCCGCGCCCCGCCAGCCAGCGGTCGGCCCCGAGCGTGGGGTAGGGATGGACGCGCTGCAGGACGCGCCCCGCCGCGCCGCGCCCCGTGAAGGTGAAGCGGTTGCGCACCGCCCACACCCGGCCGCGGAGGCCGGTGGGGAGCTTGGGCCGATCGTAGCTCCCGTAGCCGGCGTAGAAGCGCGCGATGTCCGGCGGGAACTCGCAGATCTGCAGGCACTCGCAGACGGCGCACTGGAAGTAGCAGAACTCTTCGCGCGTTCCGTACATCATCTCGCGGGCGCGGTACTCCCGTGCGCCCTGCTCGCTGCCGCAGATCCGGCAGCGGCGTGGGGACGTGCTCATCGGCTCGGTGCGAGGGTGGACGTACGGCGCCGGGGCCCGGCGCGGGACAAGGATAGCGGGCGCGGGTGCCCGTCGCCAACGCTGGACGCGCCCCGCACGTGGTGGCTAGCTTTGGGAAAGTTGCGGAGAACCCGCGTGCGTCCTGTCGGAAGTGCCTAGTGCCTAGTGCCAAGTGCTGGACAGCAGTGCGTGAGTGCGTGAGTGCGTGAGTGCGTGAGTGCGTGAGTACGCTTTCACTCAGGACTCAGGACTTCGGTTTCCATCACTCTGACAAAGAACCCAATGCCCGCCATACCGCCGGCCACGCTCGAAGGCTGGTACGCGCTTCACCAGGTGTTCGCCCTGGACTGGCCGCAGATCCGCGCCCTGGACGCTCCGGGGCGCAACACCCTGGCCGCCGCCGGCCGCCGTCTCGTGGAGGAGATCTCGACGCCCTCCGCCGGGTGGAGCGACGCGTTCCGCGTGGTGGCGGGGGACGGGGCGGACCTCCTGTTCGTCCACTTCCGGCCCACGCTGGACGAGCTGGCCGCGGTGCAGGCACGGGTGAGGGCCTCGGCGCTGGGCGCCCTGCTGAAGCCCGTGTACGACTACCTCTCCATCACCGAGGCGGGGCTCTACCACGCCACCGCCGAGGCCGCAAAGGAGCACGAGCCGCGCTCGCCCGGGTTCAGGGCCGCGGTGGAGGCGGCGCGGGAGGCGGAGCTCGCTTCGGCGCACGTCAGGTCGCGGCTCTATCCCGAGGTGCCGGAGGGGATGAAGTACCTCTCCTTCTACCCCATGACCAAGCGGCGCACGGGGGCGGAGAACTGGTACACGCTGGACGTGGCGGAGCGCAGCCGGCTGATGAGGGACCACGGGATGACGGGGCGGCAGTACGCTGGGCGCGTCTTCCAGGTCATCACCGGGTCGGTAGGGCTGGACGAGTGGGAGTGGGGAGTCAGCCTTTTCGCGCGCGACCCGCTTGAGTTCAAGCGCATCGTCACCGAGATGAGGTACGACGAGGCCAGCGCCCTGTACGGCGAGTTCGGACGCTTCTTCACGGGCATCCGTCTTGCTCCTGGCGAGTGGGAAGGCGCGCTGGGGGGAGCCGCCGTTTGAAGACGGCCGTGGCCCCGCCGCCCTCCCTCACCCCGACCGGGACAGTCCGACGCTGGCCCGGCGCGGGGTTCGCTCGTATCTTGGGCCCATGAACTGGTCACTCCCCTTCGCCGCCGTCGGCTCCGCGATCATCGGGTTCCTGGCGTCGTTCGCGCACTTCTCGCGCTTCTGCGCGGACCTGCTGCGGGCGCTGGGCGACATGCGCACCTGGGGGCCCCTCACCATCATGCAGATGAGGCGCCTGGGGGTGGACTCGCTCCCCATCGCCCTCTTCCTGAGCGCCTTCACGGGAATCGTGCTGGCGCTGCAGGCATCGTACACCTTCACGGGCGCCATCCCGCTGTACTTCGTGGGCGCACTGGTGACCAAGACGATGATCCTGGAGCTGGGCCCGGTGCTCACGGGGCTCGCCCTCTCCGGACGCGTGGGCGCCAACATCGCCGCCGAGATCGGCACCATGCGCGTGTCCGAGCAGATCGACGCGCTGGAGACGATGGCGTACAACCCCATGTCGTACCTGGTGGTGCCGCGGGTGCTGGCGGGGCTGGTGATGGTGCCGCTGCTGGTGATCTTCGCCAACGTGCTGGGGATCATCTCCGGGTGGGTGACCTCCATGAACGTGCTGGAGATGACCAGCGCCCAGTTCATCCGGGGGTCGCGCCTGTTCTACGACTCGTTCGACATCGCGTACTGCGTGATCAAGTCCATCTCCTTCGGGCTCACCATCACGGTGATGGGGTGCTACCAGGGCTTCAGCACCCGCGGCGGCGCCGAAGGGGTGGGGATCTCCACCACGCGCGCCGTGGTGCTGGCCAGCATGCTGATCCTGGTCCTGGACGCCTTCTGGGCGCTGGTGCTCCTCCAGTGAGCATCCAGCTGCGCGGGGTCCACAAGGGGTTCGGGACGAAGAAGATCCTTCGCGGTCTCGACCTGGACGTCGAGGAGGGGGAGACGGTGTCGCTGGTGGGCTTCTCCGGCGCCGGCAAGTCGCTCACGCTCAAGCACATCGTGGGCCTGATGAAGCCCGACCAGGGCACGGTGCACGTAGATGGGCAGGAGGTGCCCACCCTGGCGCGCGAGAAGCTCTTCAAGCTGCGGCTGGACATGGGGTACGTCTTCCAGTTCGCCGCCCTCTTCGACTCGATGACCATCGGCGCCAACGTCGCCATGGGGCTCAGGAAGAAGGGCGGGATGACGGAGCGCCAGATCCAGGAGCGGGTGGAGGAGTCGCTGGCGCTGGTGGACCTGGCGGGGTTCTCCAACCGCCTGCCGTCGCAGCTCTCGGGCGGGCAGCAGAAGCGCGCGGGGCTGGCGCGGGCCATCGCCTACCGCCCCAAGTACCTGCTCTACGACGAGCCCACCAGCGGTCTGGACCCCGTCACCACCACGGTGATCGACCGGCTGGTGCTGAGGATGAAGAAGGAGCTGGGGGTCACCTCGCTGGTGATCACCCACGACATGAAGAGCGCCTACACCATCAGCGACCGCATCGGGATGCTTTACGAGGGGCGGATCGTGGAGGTGGGGACGCCGCAGGAGTTCCAGAACACGCGCAACCCGATCGTGCGCGCGTTCGTGGAGGGCGAGCCGGGGATGCGGAACGACGCGGAAGAGCTCCTCCCGATGGGCGGGAGCGGCGCCGACCAAGGGAGGAAGCCATGAAGTGGAAGAACGAGGCGCTGGTGGGCCTGGTGGTGATCTCGGGGATCCTGACGGCTCTGGCCGGCGCGGTGTGGCTGAGCGGGCAGTCGTTCGCGGGCGACGAGCGCGAGATCACGGCCACCTTCCGCGGCGTGGGTGCGCTGGAGGAGGGCAACCCGGTCAAGGTGCGCGGGGTGACGGTGGGGCGCGTGTCGGCCATCCGCCTCTCGGAGCGCGGCGACGGCGTGTTCGTGACCATGAGCGTGCGCCCGGACATCGTGATGCCCAGCGACGCCGGGGTGCTGCTCGCCAGCGAGTCGCTGTTTGGCGACTGGATGGCGCAGATCGTTTCGCGCGGCCAGTACCCGGACCTGGAGTTCGTGAGCACGCAGCGGGGGCGGGTGCTCCCTGGCGCGGCGCTCCCGGACATCTCGGAGCTCACGGCCGTGGCGGCGCGCATCTCGGGCGACATCGAGACGCTCTCCGACCGCATCCAGCTGGCGTTCACGGAAGAGACGGCGGTCAAGATCCGCCAGACCCTTGAGAACGTGAGCGAGGTGAGCGACCAGCTGGAGGGCTTCATCGGCCAGCAGACGCGCACCTACGACCAGGTGTCGCGCAACGTGCTGGAGTCCACCGCCAACGTGCGCCGCACCACCGAGACCTTCTCGGCCACGGCCACCGACGTGCGCACCACCATCAACCGCGGCGACGTGCAGGCGATCCTGGCCAACGCGCGCCGGGCCAGCGCCAACCTGGAGACGCTCAGCTCGCAGCTGGGCGCCTCTGCGGGTGGGGTGCCGGCCGTGCTGACGGGGGTGGACAGCACGGTGGCGGCGTTCCGGGCCACGGCCCAGTCGCTGAACGCCACCATCGGCGCGCTGCAGCCGGCGCTGGCCGAGGTGGGCCCCACGCTGGTGGAGGCGCGCCGCGCGACGACGGCGCTGAGCGCCGCCATCACCGCCATCCAGCAGGGCAACGGCACGCTGGGCCGCCTGGCGACCGATCCCGCGCTCTACGAAGAGACCCAGCGCGCCATCGTCACCATGCGCCGCCTGCTGGCCGACATCCAGCAGAACCCGGCCAAGTACATCGGGCAGGTCCAGGTCTTCTAACTGAAGTGCGTGAGTGCGACAGTGCGTGAGTGCGCTTGATGTTGCTCACGCACTGACGCACTCACGCACTCACGCACTTGTTTTCATGGCTCTCGTAGTCCAGAAGTTCGGCGGGACTTCCGTGGGGTCGCCGGAGCGCATCCAGGCGGTGGCGCGCAGGGTGGCTCGTGCCCGGCGGCGGGGGGACGACCTCGTGGTCGTGGTCTCGGCCATGGGGCACACGACGGACGAGCTCACCGAGCTGGCGTCGCGGGTGACGGGGCTGGAGAGGGCGGGGAGCCGCCACCCCCGCGAGATGGACATGCTGCTGACGGCGGGGGAGCGCATCGCGGCGGCGCTTCTCACCATGGCCATCCAGCAGGAGGGGGCCGAGGCGTGCTCCTTCACCGGGAGCCAGGCGGCCATCATCACCGACGAGCAGCACACCGCCGCCCGCATCCGCGAGATCCGCGGCGACCGCGTGCGCGAGGCGCTGGCCGAGGGGATGGTGGCCATCGTGGCCGGCTTCCAGGGCGTGAGCACCGCGCGCGAGATCACCACGCTGGGGCGCGGCGGGTCGGACACCACGGCCGTGGCGCTGGCCGCGGCGCTGAAGGCCGACCGCTGCGAGATCTTTACCGACGTGCCCGGCGTGTTCACCGCCGACCCGCGGCGCGTGCCCGGCGCGCGCGTCATCCGCGAGATCTCGCACGCGGAGATGCTGGAGATGGCTTCCGCCGGGGCGCAGGTCATGCATGCGCGCGCCGTGGACATCGCGGCCCGCTTCGGCGTGGACATCCGCGTCCTATCTTCGTTTTCGGACGACGACACCCCTTCGGGCACCCTGATCACCGCCATGCCGCGCGCGATGGAAGACCTCCTGGTTACGGGCCTCGCCTCCGCGGCCGGCCAGGTGAAGCTGGTTCTGCGCGGCCTCCCCGGCGGGATGGCGTCGTCCACCGAGCTGCTGGGCGCGCTGGCTGACGGCGGCGTGAGCGTGGACATGGTGAGCGAGGCGGACGAGGGCGGCGGGCGCATGCAGGTGCAGCTCACCGTGGCCGGCGACGCGCTGGAGCGCGCCCGCCAGGTGGCCGGCGAGGTGGCGGAACGGCTGGGGAGCGGCACCGTGGAGGTGCGCGAAGGGCTCACCCGCATCACCCTGGTGGGGAGCGGGATGACGGGGCGCCCCGGCGTGTACGCCCGCGCCTACCGCACCCTCCACGCGGCGGGGGTGGAGGTGCACGGCGCCTCCACGTCGTCCATCTCGGTCTCCCTGCTGGTGCCCGCCGAGCGCGAGGACGACGCGCTGCGGGCCCTCCACGACGCGTTCGCGCTGGAGATGGCGGGGGAGAACACCACCGTGGCGGAGCGCTGACCATGCACCTCGCGGTACTGGGCGCCACCGGGGCGGTGGGGCGTACGATGCTGGCCGTGCTCGCCGAGCGCGGCCTCCCCGTGGAGCGGCTCACGCTGCTGGCGTCCGAGCGCTCGGCCGGGGAGCGCATCCAGTGGGGAGGGCGCGAGTGGACGGTGGAGGTCCCGCGCCCCGGCGTCTTCCGCGGGGTGGACTACGCGCTCTTCTCCGCCGGAGCGGGGAGGTCCAGGGAGTGGGGGCCGGTGGCGGCGGACGAGGGGGCCGTGGTGGTGGACAACTCGTCCGCGTGGCGGATGGACCCCGACGTGCCGCTGGTGGTGCCCGAGGTGAACCTGGCGGCGGCGCGCAACCGCCCGCGCGGCATCATCGCCAACCCCAACTGCTCCACCATCCAGATGGTCGTGGCCCTCCAGGCGCTCCACAAGGCCGGGGGGCTGAAGCGCGTGGTGGCCACCACCTACCAGTCGGTGAGCGGGGCGGGGGAGACGGGGCGCGCCACCCTGAAGCGCGAGAACGGGGGCGAGGGGCTCACCCTGCCGCGCGTGGCGCAGCCGGTGGAGGGCTCGCCCTTCGCGCGCCGCATCGCCGGCAACGTCATCCCGCAGATCGGCGACTTCGACGACGAGGGGTGGACGGGCGAGGAGCGGAAGATGATGGAAGAGACCCGCAAGATCCTCGGCCTTCCCGGCCTGGCCGTGGCGGCCACCTGCGTGCGCGTGCCGGTGGAGGTGGGGCACTCGGTGCAGGTGATGGTGGAGACGGAGCGCGACCTCTCGGCCGAGGCGGCGCGGCGGGCGATGGCCCTCTTCCCCGGCATCCTGCTGCAGGGCGGCGCCGACGCGTATCCAACCCCATGGGAGGCGGCCGGGCGCGACGCGGTGTTCGTGGGGCGCATCCGCAAGGACCCGGCGCTCCCCAACACGCTCCACCTGTGGGTGGTGGCGGACAACCTGCGGAAGGGGGCCGCCACCAACGCCGTGCAGATCGTGCAGGGGCTGCGCGGTGGGTAAGCGGCGGCGCGGCCGGGGCGACTGCGGCGGAGGCTCGCGCGCGGTGGTGGAGACGAGCGCCGGCGGCGTCATCTACCGCTGGTGCGGGCCCGTGCCCCACGTGCTCCTGATCCGCGACCGCTACCACCACTGGGGCTTCCCCAAGGGGCACCTGGAGGGCGAGGAGACCGCCGCCGACGCCGCGCTGCGCGAGGTGGCCGAGGAAACGGGGCTCACCGAGCTGCGCCTGGGGCCGCGCCTCCACACCATCGACTGGTTCTTTCGCTTCCGCGGGCGGCTGATCCACAAGTACTGCCACTTCTACCTGATCGAGTGCCCCGCCGGGGACACCTGCCCCCAGGCCGAGGAGGGGATCACCGAGTGCCTGTGGCTCCCCCTGGACGAGGCCATCGCCTCCATCTCGTACGACAACGCGCGCGAGGTGTTGCGCCTGGCGGCAACGCAATTGCGAGGGGCGCCGCAACAGCAGTCTCACACAGAGGCACAGAGACACGGAGAGAGAAACACTCCTCCCTATCTCTGACCCGCAAAAGCGCCGTCATGCAACCGACTCCCGAGCCCGGCAGGAACAGGCACTTCGACTGGCAGATCGTCCACTCGGTGATCGTGGTGGTGGTGCTGGGGATCTTCCTGTACACGGTGCGGGGCATCCTCAGCCCGTTCCTGGTGTTCCTCCTCCTCCTGTTCGTCATCGCCCCGCTGCAGGGGACGCGGCTCTACATCCTGATCGTGAGCGCGGCGGCGGCGCTCACCATGATCTGGGCGCTCAACGCCACGGGGTTCCTGCTCGCGCCCTTCCTGCTGGCGCTCGCCTTCGCCTACATCCAGCACCCGCTGGTGTCGCGAATGGAGCGGCGGAAGATCGGGCGTACCTGGGGGACGCTGATCATGGCGATCCCCACCGTGGTGATCCTGGGGCTCGTCATCTTCGTGGGGATCCCGGCGCTGGGCGGGCAGGTGGCGGAGTTCATCAGCAACTCGCCCACCTACCTGCAGCGCGCCACGCTGTGGGTGGAGGGGCTGCAGACGCAGGTGCTGAGGCGCGACATCCCCGGGGTGGACGAGCAGGCGCTCGTGGCGCGCCTCCGCGCCATCCAGCCGGAGCAGCTGGTGGCGTACCTGCAGGAGCGCCAGTCGGCCATCGCGGGGGCGGCGTGGGCGGGGGTGCTGGGGCTGGGGCGCGGGGTGGGGACCATCCTGAGCATCCTCAGCTACATCTTCCTCACCCCCATCCTCACCTTCTACCTGCTGCGCGACTGGCCCAACATCACCGCGCGCCTGGCGGACATCATCCCCATCCAGCGGCGCGCGGGGGTGCTGTCGTTCGCGCGGGAGTACGACCGGCTGCTGTACGGCTTCCTGCGCGGCAACGTGACCTCGTCGGCCGTGGTGGGGTTGCTGACCTTCCTGGGGCTGCTGGTGCTGGGCTTTCCCTACGCGCTGCTGCTGGGGATCATGGCCGCCATCTTCAACATCATCCCCTACGTGGGGCTGATCCTTACGCTGATCCCGGCGCTGGTGATCGCGCTCTTCACCCCCGACCCGTTGCTGGGGCTGGGGAAGGCGATCGGCGTGTTCATGGTGGTGCAGCTGCTGGATGGGGCCGTGCTCTCGCCCAAGATCGTGGGCGAGAGCGTGAACCTGCACCCGGTGTGGGTGATCCTGGCGCTCTCCATCTTCGGCTTCTTCTTCGGCTTCGTGGGGCTTCTCCTTGCGGTTCCGCTGGCGGTGCTGCTAAAGTTGGTGCTCACCCACGCACTCGTACGGTACCGCCGCTCGCGCCTCTTTCTGGGCGATGGGCGCCCCCTCCCCACGCCCTGACCGCGCCTCGCCGCGGTGGGGCCTCCCCCCGCCGCGAGACGCCGCCATGAACGCTCGCCCGCTCCCGTACTCCCGTCTCATGACGGCCGCCGCCGCGGTCCTGGTGCTCGGCGGCACCATCGGCGCCTGGGCCTGCGCGCCGCAGCAGGCCATCGCCCCCGCGCCCGCGCCGGCGGCCTTCGTGCGCCCGGCCGCCGCCGCCCCGCCCGCCCCCGCCGAGCCCAGCCCGGAGCTGATCCGCTCCATCGAGGCGCGCATCCGCGCCGAGGTGCAGGCGGAGCACCGCGCCGAGCACGCCGCCGCGCCCCGTCCCGCGTCCGGGGTGGCGGTGCGGGACCGGATGGAGATGAGCTCCACGGCCTACTGCCTCAAGGGGCTGATGAGGACGGGCGTGCGCACCCGCGACGGAATGGCCGCGGCGGACCCGCGCGTGCTCCCCCTGGGTTCCGTGGTGCGCGTGTCGCACTCCGACGGGCGGCCGATCGGCGTCTTCGTGGTGATGGACACGGGCGGCGCGGTGCGCGGCAACAAGATCGACATCTACATGGATTCCTGTCGGGAAGCGTCTGCCTGGGGGCGCAGGGCAGTGGTCGCCGAGGTGCTCTCGATCGGCCGCTCCTGATACCTGAAGTGCATGCAGCTAAAGAGGCACAGAGACGAAGCCGTCTCTGTGCCTCTTCGTCTTTGCGTGAGGCCGCTTTTTGTTTTGGCGTGAGAGTGATGTGGATGGCGCCGCACGCCGCCGAGGCCCCCGATTCCGTGCTTGTGCCGGGGTACCGGTCCGTATACCCTTGTACATTGTTGAGCGGGTTCACCCTCTTCCGGGTCGCCATCATGATCTCCACCGAAGCAGGCACGCAGTCACCGCCGCGGGCTCCCTACACTCCGCCCACGCTCGAGCCGCTGGGCGAGTGGAGCGCGCTGACGCTCCAGCAGAGCATCGTCATCACGGGGGTCTTCTCCGCCGACGCGGAAGGGACGAGCAGGACCGTCTAGCAATTCCTCTTCCCCTCCGCGCTGGGTTTGACATGCGATTTCGTTTTCCGCTCCTCCTCCTGGCTACGCTGGCCGCCTGCGCCGATGATCCCACCGGGCCCAAGGTGTCGCCCGCTCCCGAGGCGCCGCGCGCGCTGGGGCTGGTGGAAATCACCTTCAGCCGGCTGGGCACGGGCGAGATGAGCGCCACCGTGACGCCCGTGGGCCTCGCGGGGGGCGCCAGCCGCTCCGTCTCCGCGGTGCCCGGGGCGGTGCCCGGCGGCAGCGTCCAGCTGGGCCTGCGCACCACGTCCACCGTGGACGTGGCGGGGCAGCGCTTCCTGCAGGCGGTCTTCCGGGTGAGGAACGCCACGGCGGACGGCACGCCCAACGCGCGCGTGCTGCGCAACGTGACCTTCATCCCCGTCTCCACCTCGCAGACCATCCCCGGCACGCCGGTGCTGCGCTTCCTCAAGCAGGACGGCTCGCCGGCCGATCCGGCGCTGGCGGCGCAGCTCAAGCCCACCGGTGCCGTGGCGGACAACGGCACGGGCGGGATCGCGTCGCAGTACCCGGACGTGCTGCAGGCGTACACCGAGGGCGAGGTGGCCGCCATCGACATGAGCAGCGCGCCGGCGGTGACGAACCGCTTCCCCTATGGATTCGTGACGCGGCGCGTGGACAACAACACCACGCGCGACCTGCCTGCCTCGCCGGCGCCGGACCAGTTCGACGGGGCGGTGACGTTCGCCTATCGCTTCCCCACGCAGAGCAGCGCGGCGAACAACCCGTTCACCATCAGCATCGTGGCGCTGGCGGTGGAGGATGACGTCACGCGCATCACGCAGTCCATCGAGGAGCAGGGCGGGGGGCAGGCGGCGTTCGAGGCACGCGCCGCGTCGCTGAACGCGAGCCAGGTGCGCATCTTCCCCGGCGGCGCCTACAACGGGCCCATCCCGCAGATGGTGATCTGCTCGGTGCGCACGGCGGGGACGCCGGCGAGCCCCACGGCGTTCATCGGCAGCGAGGGAGCCTCGTTCGCGTCGCTCTCGCCCAACCCGTACACGAACGCGGGGAGCTTCATCGCGCGCGACGCGGAGCTGTCCGCCACCTTCAACCGCCCCGTCTCCGGCGCCTCGCCCAGCACCTTCGCGGTGCACGGGTTCCAGGCCCCGGGGAGCTTCCTGAACGGCGCCTACCGCGACGACGAGCCCAACACGCTCACCTACACGCACGTGGGGCCGTTCTTCCCGGGCGAGGAGGTGGAGGTCTCGCTCACCGCCGGGCTCGCCTGCACGCCGCACGTGGCGCGGTTCCGCGTGGCGACGGCGCCGGCGTCCGGCCGCTACCCCGGCGAGGTGTTCCCCGTCCCGGGCCCCACGGGGATGGCGGTGGCGCGCGACGTCAACGGTGACGGCAACCTGGACTACGTTGTCGTCGGCCGGGGCATCAGCGTGCTGCTGGGCGACGGCACCGGCCGGTTCGGGGCTCCCATCACCACGCCCGTACGCACCGGGCTGGTGGCGCTGGCCACGGGCGACGTGAACGGCGACGGGAGGCTGGACGTGGTTACGGCCAACGATGGCGCCAACAGCGTGGGCGTGTACCTGGGCAACGGAGACGGCACCTTCACGGGCCTGGACAACTTCCCCATCGGCGCCTCGCCGCGCTGGGTGGCGCTGGGCGACGTGAACGGCGACGGCAACCTGGACCTGGCCACGGCCAACGTCAACTCCAACACCGTGAGCGTGCTGCTGGGCAATGGCACGGGCAGGTACCCGACGCGGTCGGAGTACCCCGTGGGCAGCGCCCCGAGCTTCGTCGCGCTTATGGACCTGACCGGCGACGGCAAGGTGGACATCGCGGTAGGGAACGTCGGCTCCAACACGGTGGGCATCCTGGCGGGGAATGGCAGCGGCGGGTTCGCCGCGGCGGTCAATTATTCGGCATCCAATCCGAGCAGGCTCGGGTTTGGAGACCTGAACGGCGACGGGCGCACGGACATCCTGTCGGCCGGTGGCCGCGTGCTGCTGGCCACGGCCGGCGGCGGCTTCACGGCGGGCACCTTCCTGGGCGGCCCCAGCGGCGTGGAGCTGGGCGACCTGAACGGCGACGGGCGGCTGGACCTGGTGGGCTCGCGCGTGCGGCTGGGCGACGGCACGGGCGGCTTCGCCGAGCCGTCCGGCCCCGTCATCGGCTTCAACCCCCTGCTGGGCGACCTGAACAAGGACGGGAAGCTGGACGCCTTCGGCTCGTACGGCAGCTACGTGGGCGTGCTGCTGGGCAACGGCGCCGGCGATTTCGCGCCGGGTGCGGCCCCCGACGGCGGCGTCGAGCTGGCCGACGTGAACGGCGACGGGAGGCTGGACGCCGTTTCCTTTGGGTTCGTGAGGCTGGGCAACGGGAGCGGCGGCTACATCGGCTCCACCGAGTGGAACCCGGCCGGCTCCGCGCGCGCGATGGCGCTGGGTGACGTGAACGACGACGGCCTGCTGGACGTGGTGACCGCCAACGGTGAGCGGAACCACGTGGGCGTGAACCTCAACGACGGCGGCGGCAACTTCTCCGATCCCACGCTCTTCCCGGCCGGCTCCACGCCGTGGTCGGTTGCGCTGGGCGACGTGAACGGCGACGGAAAGCTGGACATCGTGACCGGCAACTGGAGCCAGGACAACGTCGTCGTGCTGCTGGGCGACGGCAGCGGCGGCTTCGGCCCGCCGACGGCGTTCCGCGGCCCGGTGGCGCAGCAGGGCGTGGCGCTGGGCGACGTGAACAACGACGGCAAGCTGGACGCCGCCACCTCCACGGGCCGCGTGCTGCTGGGTGACGGGACGGGCAGGTTCACCCTGGCCATCGAGGGCTCGGAAGCCGCCAGGGGCAACGGCTCCGTGGAACTGGCCGACGTGAACGGCGATGGCCGCCAGGACCTGGTGAGGGTGACCGTCGACGCGAACTTCGTGTTCGTGAGGCTGGGCAACGGCGGCGGCGGCTTCTCGTCGTCCGTGGGCAGGCCCGTGCTCGACGCCCCGGTCGACGTGGAGGTGGGCGACCTGAACGGCGACGGGCGCCTGGATGTGACGACGGCCAATTCCGGCTCGTCCACCGTGAGCGTGCTGCTGGGCGACGGCGGCGGCGGCTTCGCTCCGGCGAGGCATTACCGCTCCGGCGCGACTTCCATCGCGCTGGGAGACCTCAACGGCGACGAGCGCCTGGACATCGTGAGCAGGTTCACCATCCTGTTCGGCCAGGCTCCGTAACGGCTGCGAACGCAACGGCACGCGGGGGCTCTCCCCGCGTGCCGTTGCGGGCGAATGAATTCGCTGCAACGACTACACGAAGTCCCCCTGCGTGGACTATGGAGTTGCTGCTCGGCCCACAGGCCAGTCCGCGCGAAGGCGAAACTCAGCGGCCGCGCGGCGGAGTGCCCGGCCACGCCGCAGACCGCGTGCGGTGCATCTCTCAGGATGAGAGATCGGAACCGATCCTGGTAAAGCTCCCCCTTCTCCCACGCAGGTGTCCGATGCGATTCCGTTTCCCGCTCCTCCTGCTGGCTACGCTAGCGGCCTGCGCCGATGATCCCACCGGGCCCAAGGTGTCGCCCGCTCCCGAGGCACCGCGCGCGCTGGGGCTGGTGGAGATCACCTTCAGCCGGCTGGGCACGGGCGAGATGAGCGCCACCGTGACGCCCGTGGGCCTGGCGGGGGGCGCCAGCCGCTCCGTCTCCGCGGTGCCTGGGGCGGTGCCCGGCGGCAGCGTCCAGCTGGGCCTGCGCACCACCTCCACCGTGGACGTGGCGGGGCAGCGCTACCTGCAGGCGGTCTTCCGGGTGAGGAACGCCACGGCGGACGGCACGCCCAACGCGCGCGTGCTGCGCAACGTGACCTTCATCCCCGTCTCCACCTCGCAGACCATCCCCGGCACGCCGGTGCTGCGCTTCCTGAAGCAGGACGGCACCCCCGCCGATCCGGCGCTGGCGGCGCAGCTGAAGCCCACGGGCGCGGTGGCGGACAACGGGAGCGGCGGGCTCGCGTCGCAGTACCCCGACGTGCTGCAGGCGTACACGGAGGAGGAGGTGGCGGCCATCGACATGAGCAGCGCCCCGGCGGTGACCAACCGCTTCCCCTACGGCTTCGTGACGCGGCGGGTGGACAAC
>DASVSA010000118.1:0-11400 GCA_036388335.1 Longimicrobium sp.
ATCCCACCCGCCGGCGCCGTCGCGCGCGACATCGACGACCCGCCCATCGTCACCTCCCTCTCCCTCTGGTGGCGCGCCGACGAGACGGAGCGCGCGGCCCTCGCCTTCGTAGAGCTGGCGAAAACGAAAGAGGCACAGAGATGACTTCATCTCTGTGCCTCTGTGCCTCTGTGTGAGCCCGGCCGTTACTTAGTACCGGTAGTGCTCCGGCTTGTACGGCCCGTCCAGCGGCACGCCGATGTAGGCGGCCTGGCTCTCGGTGAGGCGGGTGAGCTTCACGCCCAGCTTGTCCAGGTGCAGCCGCGCCACCTTCTCGTCCAGAACCTTGGGGAGCGTGTACACCTTGCGCTCGTACTTGCCCGAGTTCTGGTGGAGCTCGATCTGCGCCATCACCTGGTTGGTGAACGACGCGCTCATCACGAAGCTCGGGTGGCCCGTGGCGCAGCCCAGGTTCAGCAGGCGGCCCTCGGCCAGCATCATCACGCTGTGCCCGTCGGGGAAGACGTACTCGTCGTACTGCGGCTTGATGTTGATCCGCTCGATCCCCTTCTTCTTCAGCCCGGCCATGTCGATCTCGTTGTCGAAGTGGCCGATGTTGCCGACGATGGCCTTGTCCTTCATGCGGGCCATGTCTTCAACGGTGATGATGTTCTTGTTGCCGGTGGCGGTGATGAAGATGTCCGCCGTCTCCACCACCTCTTCCAGCGTCGTCACCTGGTACCCTTCCATCGCGGCCTGCAGGGCGCAGATGGGGTCGATCTCGGTGATGATGACGCGGGCGCCCTGGCCGCGCAGCGCCTGCGCGCACCCCTTGCCCACGTCGCCGTAGCCGAAGATCACCGCCACCTTGCCGGCCAGCATCACGTCCGACGCGCGCAGGATGCCGTCGGTGAGCGAGTGGCGGCAGCCGTACAGGTTGTCGAACTTGCTCTTGGTGACCGAGTCGTTGACGTTGATGGCCGGGAAGAGCAGCTCGCCCGCTTCCATCATCTGGTACAGGCGGTGCACGCCGGTCGTGGTCTCCTCGGACACGCCGCGCAGGTCGGCGGCCACGCGCGTCCAGCGCTGCGGGTCCTTGACGATCTCCTGGCGCAGCAGGCCCAGGATGACGCCCCACTCCTCGGCCTCGTTCTCCTCGTCGAACTCCGGCACGATGCCGGTCTTCTCGTACTCCACGCCCTTGTGCACCAGGAGGGTGGCGTCGCCGCCGTCGTCCAGGATCAGGTTGGGGCCGGTGCCGTCGGGCCACATCAGCGCCTGCTCGGTGCACCACCAGTACTCCTCCAGCGTCTCGCCCTTCCAGGCGAACACCGGCACACCCTGCGGGTTTTCGACGGTGCCTTCCTTGCCCACGACCACCGCGGCGGCGGCGTGGTCCTGGGTCGAGAAGATGTTGCACGACACCCAGCGCACGTCGGCGCCCAGCTCCACCAGCGTCTCGATGAGCACGGCCGTCTGCACGGTCATGTGCAGCGAGCCCATGATCTTGGCGCCCGCCAGCGGGTTCTGCCCGGCGTACTCGCGGCGCAGCGCCATCAGCCCCGGCATCTCGAACTCGGCCAGGCGGATCTCCTTGCGGCCGAACTCGGCCTCGCCCAGGTCGCGGACCTTGAAGGGGGGGCGCCCGGCTTCCTGCGCGGCGCTGAAGGCATGGACCATCTCGGCGACTCCGCTCACTTTGCTTCTCCTGTTGGATGGTACTTCATGGACCCGCCTCGCGACTGCGAGCGGACTCGCTGCAACTGCGTGGCTCACACAGAGACACAGAGGCACAGAGAAAACAACACGAACCCAGTTCCTTACCCCGGCTTGCGGGCGGAGGCGGCGAAGAGCGTGGGGCCCTTGGCGGCCGGGTCCGGCGGGAGCGGGACGTAGCGAGGCGGCGCGAAGCCGGCGGCGCACAGCCAGCGCTCCATCTGCTCGGCGCCGAAGCCCTGCCACACGTGGCCCATGGTGTGGCGGAACTCGTCGCGGTCGTGGGGCATCATGTCCACCACCACCAGCCGGCCGCCCGGGCGCAGCGCGCGAAAGGCTTCGGCCAGCGCCGCCGCGGGGTCCGCCAGATAGTGAAGCACCAGCGACGCCACCGCCGCGTCCAGCTCGCCATCGGCCACGGGGAGCGCTTCCAGCTCGCCGGCGCGCACCTCCACGTTGGCGGCGGTAGCCAGGCGGGCGCGCGCGGCCTCCAGCATCGCCGCCGACGCATCGACCGCCACCACCCGCTCCACGAAAGGAGCCAGCGCCGCCGCCAGCCGCCCGGTGCCGCACCCCAGGTCACCCACCGTCCACTCGTCGGCCACCAGGGCCAGCAGCCCCACCAGGTCCGTGCGCTCGCCGAAAAGCTCGGCGCGAAGGCGGTCCCACTGGCCGGCGGACGAGGAGAAGAAGGCGCGCGACTGGGTGGTGCGCTGCGCCAGCACGCTCTGCAGCCGCCCGGCGTCCTGCTCCGCGGCCGGGAGGGTGGCCACCTGCTCGCGCACGATCCGCCAGAGCCCGCGCGCGGAGGGGTCCAGCCGGTCCGTCTCCATCCGGTAGCGCCGGCTCGTCCCCTCGGCGCGCGACGACACCCAGCCGTCGTCGGAGAGCAGCTTGAGGTGGCGGCTCACGGTGGACTGCGGAAGCTGGAGCACCGTGCACGCCTCCCCCACCGTCAGCTCGTGCCGCTCCAGCAGGAGCAGGATGCGGCTGCGCGTGGTGTCGGCCAGGGCCGACATGCGGTCGAAGATCGCGGGGGTGGCGTTGCTCATTTATCCGTTCATCCGGCTGGAATGATATAGTACTCTTGAGTACGTGTCAACAGAAAGGCACAGAGATGAAGTCATCTCTGTGCCTCGGTGTCTCTGTGTGAGCCTATCGGTTCAGCGGCGGTTGGCCCGGATGTCCAGTACGCGGCCATTGCGGCTCACCAGGCAGCTGCCGGCGGCCCGGTCGCTGGTCCAGCGGATCACGTGGTTGCCTGCGCGGTCGTCGGCACGGTAGCGGACGTCCACCCCGCCCACGCGGTAGCGGTCGCGCACCACGCTGCGGCACACGCGCTCGGACCGGTTCACGTCGCCGCGCGACGAGCGGTCGTCCCAGCGGTCGCGGTCGCGATCGCGGCGGTCATCGCGCCGGTCGTCGTAGCGGCCGTTCCCACGCCCGCCCACCTGGAACTGCGCGCGGCACCCGCGCGACACCCAGATCCCCCGGCTGTCGGCGTTCCAGCTTCGCCCGCGCTCGCACGGCGCGCTGCTGAGCTGGCGGACGAGGCGCACCCCGCCGCGGATGTCCACGTTGCAGCGCGTGGCATCGAAGCCGCGCGACTCACAGGTGAAGGTCTGCTGCGCCTCGGCCCGCGATGGGCTGAGGGCGAGAAGGCCCGCGATCGCGAGCGACGATAGGGCCAGCGCTGCTTTCCTGATCATGAGTACCTCGGCTGTGGCTGGAGGGAGTGGAAGGCTCTCCACGTCCCTCCCCAAGTGCAACGGATGCACCAGCGGCATACCGCAATTCGTTTCCATCGTAAGGCGAACGGCGTGAACGGGTTACGACGATCCAGGCATCCGGCGCCCGCCTGGCGCCCTGTCCCACCCGCAGGCCACTCCGCGCCGGATGCGGAGGACGGAAACGTCCTGCTGGCATGCTCCGCGCGCGCGTGGTAGATTGGGCGCGCAACCGTCCACCCGAACCGTACCTGACCATGTTCGCAGTCCTCTGGCGCGCGGGGGTGTTCCTCGCCCTCACCGGTGTGGTGTACCTCGTCTGCCTGCAGCTCATCAAGATGGAAGCGCGCCGCGAAGCCCGTAAGCGCCGCTAGAAAAATCGGCTCACACAGAGACACGGAGACACGGAGAGGAACTTTCCTCTGTGTCTCCGTGTCTCTTTGTGAGCCACTCAACCTGAAGGACTTCGCATGCACCTGCTGAACAAAGCCGCGCTCGCCTGCGCACTGCTGGCTTGCGCACCCGCCGCCGGGCAGACGGCGCGCGACATCCACTCCTTCGCCCGCCCCGAAGAGGCGCGGGTGACGAACGTCGACCTGGACCTGCGCGCGGACTTCGCGGCCAAGCGCCTGTCCGGCACCGCCGCGCTCGACGTGCAGGCGGCCCCGGGCGCCGGGCGCATCATCCTGGACACCCGCGACCTGACGGTGCAGGCGGTCACGAATGCCGCCGGCCGCCCGCTGCGTTGGTCGCTCGGCGCGGCGGACAGCATCCTGGGGCGCCCGCTGGAAGTGCAGATCCCGCGGGGGACGCGGCGCATCGTGGTGCGTTACCAGACCTCGCCCACGGCGGGCGCGCTGCAGTGGCTCACCCCGCAGCAGACGGCCGGCAAGCGCCACCCGTACCTCTTCTCGCAGGGCCAGGCCATCCTCACCCGCAGCTGGATCCCCACGCAGGACAGCCCGGGGATCCGCCAGACGTACTCGGCGCGCATCACCGTGCCGCGCGAGCTGCGCGCCGTGATGTCCGCCGAGATGCTCACCCCCCAGGGCGTGACGGTGCCGGGGGGCCGCGCCTTCCGCTTCCGGCTGGCCCAGCCCGTGGCGCCGTACCTGATCGCGCTGGCGGTGGGCGACCTCGCGTTCCGTCCGCTGGGCCCGCGCACCGGCGTGTACACGGAGCCCTCGATGCTGGAGCGCTCCGCCCACGAGCTGGCGGACGTGGAGAAGATGGTGACGGCGGCCGAGGGACTGTACGGGCCCTACCGCTGGGGGCGCTACGACATCCTGGTGCTGCCTCCCTCCTTCCCGTTCGGCGGGATGGAGAACCCGCGGCTGACGTTCGCCACGCCCACCATCCTGGCGGGCGACCGCTCGCTGGTGTCGCTGGTGGCGCACGAGCTGGCCCACTCGTGGTCTGGCAACCTGGTGACCAACGCCACCTGGGCGGACTTCTGGCTGAACGAGGGGTTCACCACCTACTTCGAGAACCGCATCATGGAGGCGATGTACGGCCGCGAGCGCGCGGCCATGCTCGCCAGCCTGGGATGGCAGGAGCTGCAGGACGAAGTCACCGCCGTCGGCGGGCCCAACGCGGCCGACACGCGCCTGCACATCGACCTCGCCGGGCGCGACCCCGACGCGGGGATGACCAACATCGCGTACGAAAAGGGCGCGGCCTTCCTGCGCACCATCGAGAACGCGGTGGGGCGCGAGCGGTGGGACGCGTACCTGCGCTCGTACTTCGAGCGCAACGCCTTCAAGCCGATGACCACCGCCGGCTTCCTGGCCGACCTGCGCGCCAACCTCGTCCGCGGCGACGCGGCGCTGGAGCGCCGCCTGGAGATCGACCGCTGGGCATACCAGCCGGGCATCCCGCAGAACGCGGTGGTGCCGCAGTCCGGCGCCTTCGGGCGGGTGGAGGCGCAGGCGCGCGCCTTCGCGGGCGGCACGGGCGCCGCGCAGCTGCAGACCAGCGGGTGGACCACGCAGGAGTGGCAGCACTTCCTGGGTGCCCTCCCCAAGCAGCTCACCCCGGCGCAGCTCGCGGACCTGGACCGCGCGTTCGCCCTCTCGCGCCAGGGGAACAGCGAGATCCTCTTCGCCTGGCTGCAGACGGCGGTTCGCAACCGCTACCAGCCCGCCGTGCCCGCGCTGGAGCAGTTCCTCACCAGCCAGGGCCGCCGCAAGTTCGTCCGCCCGCTCTTCGCGGACCTGATGGCGCAGGGCGAGTGGGGCCAGGCGCTCGCGCGCCGCATCTACGCCCGGGCCCGCCCCGGCTACCACCCGGTGACGAGCGGCTCGGTGGACGCGATCGTGAAGTAGCGCGTCGCGGGGCCACGGAGAGGCGCGTTGTCTCTCCGTGGCCCCGTGCGAGCCCGGAATTTCCGGTGACGCACGCGGTGGGTTGCTCGTCCTTGGAGACAGGGAGTGCGCGGAAACGTGCAGACGAGGAGGTCCGAGTGCCAGACGACACACGCGACGACCGGTGGCTCCGGGAGCGGATCTCCCAGATCCTGGAGCATGGCTGGAGCATCGAGGAGCTGGAGGAGATCGGGATCACCCGCTCCATCCTCACCCGCCTCGGCTTCCGCGACGACCACCCGCGGCTCTTCGAGAGACCGAAGCCGCGCACCAGCACAAAGGCCGCGTCCCGCAGTTCCGGGGACGCGGCCTCGCGCTTTTAGTCTCACACAGAGACACAGAGGCACGGAGACTACTTCGTGGCGACGGCGGCGGCGATCAGGGGGCCGTGGAGCTTGCCATTTTCGATGAAGATCTTGTTGGCGTCGTGGCCGCTCACCACCACGCCGGCCACGAACACGCCGGGGACGTCCGTCTCCATGGTGGCCGGATCGTGCACGGGAACGCCGCTCCGCGCGTCGATGGTCACGCCCAGGTCGCGCAGCATGCGCGGGTCGGGCTCGTATCCCGTCATCGCGAGCACCCAGTCGTTCGGCAGGGTACGCTGCTCGCCCGTGTCCAGGCTCTCCACGACCACCTCGGCGGGGCGGATCTCCACCAGCCGGTGCCGCCAGAGGGCGGGGATGGAGCCCTCCTCGATGCGGTTGACGATGTCGGGGCGCACCCACGGCTTCACGCCCTTGTCGATGCCGTCGAAGATGTGCACCAGCGTCACCCGCGCCCCCTCGCGCCAGCAAAGGAGCGCCGCGTCGGACGACGAGTTGCCGCCGCCCACCACCACCACGTCCTGCTTCCAGTAGGGATACGGCTCGTCGAAGTAGTACTTCACCTTGGGGAGCTCGGCGCCGGGGATCTCCAGCCGGCGCGGGTTGTCGTAGTAGCCGGTGGCCACCACCACGTTGCGCGCCCGGTGCACCCGCTCCCCCCCGCGCCCCCGCGTGTGGAGGGCGAAGCCGCCGTCCTCGCGCCTCACCTCCAGCACCTCCTCGTACTGGCGCACGTCCAGCGAGTAGAACTCCGCCACCTTGCGGTAGTAGCGGAGCGCCTCGCGCCGCGAGGGCTTGTCCCCCGAGGTGGTGAAGGGAATCCCTCCCACCTCCAGCTTCTCCGGCCCGCTGAAGTACGTCACGTACACGGGGTGGTCGATCATCGCCTGCGTGATGGCGCCGCGGTCGATGAGCACGCAGCTGAGCCCCGCCTGCCGCGCCGCCACGCCCACCGCCAGCCCGCACGGCCCCGCCCCGATCACCGCGATGTCGATCACCTCGCCTCCCTCTGTGCCTCTGTGCCTCTGTGTGGGCCCCGTCTTCTCAGGCCCTGAGCGCCTGCTCGAAGTCCGCAATCAGGTCGGCGGCGTCCTCGATCCCCAGCGATACGCGGACGAATCCGTCGCGGATTCCGTTGGCGGCGCGCTCCTCGGGCGTCATGTGGACGTGCGAGGTGTGGCGCGGCTCCGTGACCAGCGTCTCCACGCCGCCCAGCGACGGCGCGAGCTTCGCCAGCCGCAGCGCGCCCACGAAGCGCGTGGCCCTCTCGCCCCCGCCCTCCACCTCGATCCCGATCATCCCGCCGAAGCCGTCCAGCATCCGCGCGGCGAGCTCGTGGTCCGGGTGCGACGCGAGGCCCGGGTAGTGAACGCGCGCGACGCCCTCCGCCGACTCGGCCCAGCGCGCCACGGCCATCCCGTTGGCGTTGTGGCGCTCCATGCGCAGCGCCAGCGTCTTGATCCCGCGCTCCAGCAGCCAGCACGCGTGCGGATCGAGCACCGGCCCCCACACCCGCGCGCGGTCCCGAACCGCCGCCATGCGCTCGTGCGAGCCGATCAGCGCCCCGGCCGTCACGTCGCTGTGCCCGCCCAGGTACTTGGTGGCGCTGTGCATCACCAGGTCCACCCCGTGCTCCAGCGGGCGCAGGTTGATGGGCGACGCGAAAGTAGCGTCCACGATCGCCACCGCGCCGCGCTCGTGGGCCGCATCGCTGATCGCGCGCAGGTCCAGAACGCGCAGCAGTGGATTCGACGGCGTCTCCCCCAGCACCACGCGCGTCTCGGGCCGGAAGGCGCGCTCCCACCCCGGCGCCGTCATGTCCACGTAGGTGGTGCTGATCCCCAGGCGCGAGAGCTCGCGGTCCAGCAGCACGCGCGTGCCTCCGTAGATGGCGTTGGTCGCCACCACGTGGTCGCCCGTGCGCAGGCACGAGAGGAGCGCGCACGCCATCGCCGCCATCCCGCTCGCCAGCACCATCGCATCGTCGCCGCCCTCCAGCGCCACCAGCCGCTCCGCGAGGGAGAGGTGGTTGGGCCCGTTCCCGTACCGCGTGTAGAGCACCTCCCCCTCCCCCGACGGATCGCCGTAGAAGGTGGTGCTCGGCACGATGGGGCTCACCACCGGCGCCCCGACCTCCGCCGGCGGCTCGCCGGAGTGGACGGCACGCGTAGAAGGGCCGAGCGGATGATTCGTCATAGATTCCGGTAATTGGGACTCACACAGAGACACAGAGGCACGGAGATGAAGTTCTTCTCTGTGCCTCTGTGTCTCTGTGTGAGATCATTCGTCCAGCAGCGCCGACAGCGGCGACACCGTGCCGTCGCCGTGGGGAACCACCACGCGCTGGATCATGAACCCGGTGAACGTCGCGGCGATGGCCTCTTCAGAGAGGCCCGTCTCGGCCACCAGGTCGGCGGCGGTGGCGCGGCCACGGCGGGCGAGGGCGTCCCAGGTCACGCGGTGGACGGGGTTGGCGCCGCCCAGCAGGTGCACGTAGCCCTCGTCGTCCTCGGCCACCAGCAGCAGCTCGTGGCGCTCCAGGACGGCCTCGATGGCCTCCACGTGGTGCTCCTGTACGCCGCGCACCACGAAGTACGCCTCGGCCGGGCGCTCCTCCCCCAGGAAGCGGAGGAGGAGCTTGGCCACGATCTCGTCCGCGCAGGAGTAGTCCAGGATGCGGACCTGCGAGAAATCGAGGATGGAGAGGCAGAGCGACGGCCCCGTCTCCATCTCGGCGAGCTGGCTCTCCACGCCCGTGCGGATGGCCCGGCCGGTGGGCCGGGTCACCAGGTTGCTGAAGAGCGAGGTCACCGAGCGGCGCGGCACGAAGCGGTCGGGCATCCTGAGAGCCTGCGCGGCCACCTCAACCCTGCGCGTCGTCGGCGACGGTTACACGCTCCATCTTGTCGCCCGCGCGGATCTGCTTCACCACGTCCATCCCCTGCGTAACCTTGCCGAACACGGTGTGCTCGCCGTTCAGGTGGCGGGTGTTCTGCTCGCTCAGCACGATGAAGAACTGGCTGCCGCCCGTGTTGCGCCCCGCGTGCGCCATGGAGAGCGCGCCCACCTCGTGGCGGTGCGGGTTGCCCTGCAGCTCGCACTTGATGGTGTACCCCGGCCCGCCGGTGCCCACGCCGCGCTCGTTGAGGCCGGCGGGGCCCTTGGTGATGGGGTCGCCGCCCTGCACCACGAAGTCGGGGATCACGCGGTGGAAGATGATCCCATCGTAGAAGCCGTCGCGGACCAGCTTCTCGAAGTTGCCCGCCGCCAGGGGCGCCTCGCCGTGGTACAGCTCGGCGGTGAAGCTTCCCTTGTTGGTCTCGAAGGTAACGGTCTTCATGGATGTGCTCGGGTGCGTGGGTGCGTAAGTGCGCGGCCGGGGCCGCGTTCAGGGGCGTGCGCGAAGGCCGCGGGCCCGCGCCGGCGCCTCGGCGGCCGGGGGCGCGGGGTCCTTGGCCGGGAGTACGATGAGGATCTGCGCGCCGGGGAAGGGCGCCAGGTCCTTTTCCATCGGCACGCCGTCGGCCCACTCGGGCACGTCGGCGATGCGTGCGGTGCCGCTGCGGATGGCGATCTTGCCTCCCCAGCGCCCCACCTTCTTGCGGATCTGCTTGAGGCCCTGCCCGCGGCCCGGGTCGCGGAAGCGGGTGACTCCGTGGATGAACGCCGCCTCCAGCGCCGTCGCGTCCCCCCAGCGCTCGCCGAAGCGCGCCGAATGCTCGCGCTGCAGCGACCCGCGGAAGCCGATCCCCAGGTCCATCACGGCGATCACCGCCACGCGCCGCCCCGCCTTGCGCCGGCTCCAGTCGTACGTCTGGATGGCGACCCAGCCCGGTGCGTCCGCGTGCTCGATGATGTTCTGCGACACCTCGCTCAGCAGCATGCTGAAGCCGATGGCGTCCGCCCGCGAGTAGCCCAGCTGCTCGCTGAGGACCGACGAGATGCGCCCCTCGTTGAGCACGTCGATGACGCCGTGGACGTCTTCGTGGGTGTCGATGACGGTGATGGGGAGGAGCACCGAGGGCCCGTCGCCGCGCCGCTTGGGGACGTTGTGCAGCTCGAAGACCTTTTCGGCCGCCGCCAGGAACCCCATCCGCCCCAGGTATCCCGTCACCTCGGGCGCCGTGGGGAGCTGGAGGATGGGGCGCGAATCGGGCGTCCCGAAGTGCTCGCCGACGGCCAGCAGCCCCACCATCCCGTACGGGTCGGCGAAGCGGACGTGGCGCGCGTCCACCAGCAGACGCTCCTCGCCCGCGGTGCCCGCGCCCTCGATCAGGCGGTCGAACGCGTCGGTATCCAGCGTCGGCGGAACTTCAAGCACGCGCGTCACGGGCGGCGCTCCAGGGGGGTTGGCATGCGGCAAGATACCACGCGCCGCGGGGGAACGGCAATCTCATCACACAGAGGCACAGAGAGGCGTTCACCGGAGATGCTCGTACAGGTGGGTGGCGCCGCGCACGCTCATCTTGCGCGCGGCGGCGGCGTGGGCGCGGGCGGCGGCGCTCTCCCAGCCGTGCCCGCCCAGCAGGGACGCGAAAAAGGTGGCGCCCCACACGTCGCCGCACCCCGTGGGGTCTCCGGCGGCGGGGGTGCACGGATGACGGAATCCGTCCGCCGGCCCGGACCCGCGCCCTCGCGCCTCCGGCCACCCGCGCGGATCGGCGGGCGTATCGGCGCGGTGCAGGATGGAGGCGCCCTCCGCCCCGTGTGTCACGGCGACCACGCGGGGACCCGCGTCCATCAGCGTGCGCGCCGCGTCCGCGCCCGGCGCGAGCATGCGCAGCTCGTCGTCGTTGAGCTGCACCGCGTCGAAGCAGGCGGCCCAGCGCTCCCAGTCCGGCAGGTGGCGCATCTGGCGCGTCCCCGCGCCGGGGCACCCCAGGAAGAGCGAGTGGAGGTCGGTGTAGAGCGGACCGGCGAAGGAGGCGCGGAGCCGCTCCGTGGCTTCCAGCCCGATCTCGTATCCCGTGACGTAGTTGACGTACAGCGCGTCCAGGCCGGCCACCCGCGGCGCCAGCTCCTCCCACGTCCACGCCTCCACCCCTCCGGTCAGCCGCTCGCCGCGCCGCGCATCATCCGTGTAGCGCAGCTCCACCCGGTTGTTCGCCTCCGGCGCCGCCACGAGCGCCGCCTCCGCGTCGACGCCTGGCAGACCGGCGCAGAAGTCACGCGCCTCGTCCACCATGTCCGCCCCCACCCGCGCCACCGCCACGATCTCCCACCCCTCGGGGCGCGCGGCGGCCGCCGCGGCGAGCGAGTACGCCAGCCCGCCCCAGCTCTCGAACGGCC
>DASVSA010000119.1:0-5967 GCA_036388335.1 Longimicrobium sp.
CCCTGTCCCCTGTCCCCTGTCCCCTGCCGTTCAAGGGTGGTGCCAGCCCCTCCGTTCTCCCGCTCTCCCGCGTGACGCGCTACATTGGGCGCCGAACGCCGTCGCACCCCCCGATGCCCCGAAGCCGGATGCCCGCAGCCCAGCCGATCGACGTGGTCACCCAGGCGCTGGAAGAGTCCGCGCGCGTGAAGCTGGCGCTGCGCGAGCTGGCGCCGCAGGTGGTGCGGGCGGCGGGGCGGCTGGCCGAGTGCTTCCGCGGCGGCGGGCGGCTGTACGCCTGCGGCAACGGCGGCTCCGCGTGCGACGCGATGCACCTGGTGGAGGAGCTGGTGGCGCGCTACAAGCGCGACCGCCCGGGCCTCCCCGCCCACCACCTGGTGGACGGCCCCACGCTCACCTGCTGGGCGAACGACTACGACTTCGCCTCCGTCTTCCGCCGCCAGGTCGAGGCGATGGTGCGGCCGGGCGACGTGCTGGTGGCGATCAGCACGAGCGGCAACTCGGCCAACGTGCTGCGCGCGGTGCACGCCGCGCGCGCCCGGGACGCCATCGTCGTGGGGCTCACCGGGCGCGACGGCGGGGCGCTGGCCGGGCTCTGCACGTACGCGTTCGTCGTCCCCGCGCAGGACACCGGGCGCATCCAGGAAGGCCACATCACCCTCATCCACCTCCTCTGCGACCTGGTGGAGCGCACCCTGTTCTTTCCCGAGGCGGACGCATGACTCTCCTCTCCCCCGCGTCGCCGCGCGGCGCCGCGCTCCTGTCCCTGGCCGCGCTGGCGCTTGCCGCCTGCGGCGGCGGCGACGACCCCGAGCTAGCGGCCCGCCGCACCACCGCCCGCCGCGCCTCGTGCGTGGCCGTGGAGCTGGCCGTGCGCGCCAACACCAACCTTTCCGCGCTCGACACGCTGCGCGCGGGCCCCGCGCCCGGCCTGGTGGAGACGCTCTATCCCTACCAGAAGGCGTACTTCGACTACGCCAAGCTGCGCGAGCGCCAGACCGCCTGGTCGGACTCCGCCGCCGCCACCACCTCGGAGGCGGACTCCGCGCGCTACGCGGGCGAGATCGCGCGCAGCACTCCCCCGGCCCCGGCCCCCGGCAGCACGCAGGCCAACGCCGCCGCCACCTACGAGCGCGACTTCACCGCGGCCATGACCAACCCGGACCATCCCTGCAACCGGCCGCGGGACGAAGAGCGGTAACCGCGGGGCTCACACAGAGGCACAGAGGCACGGAGGAGAGGATGCCCGTCCGGGTGGTGCTGATCGACTGCGGGGGCGACGTGATCCAACATCTTTCCACACACCGAGTTTGGTGAAGACGGAGGCCGATATGAGTTCTGAGCGCAGGGCCGCACTCGTGGCCGCATGCGCGGCCCTCCTGGCCGCCTGCTCGGCGGGCGCGGCCTCGCCCGCCCTGGCGCCGGACGCGCAGCGGTGCTCCGTCTCCGGCGCCGACCGGATGGAGAACGTGCAGCGGGTGGACTCCACCATCCGCGTGGACGTCCGCTACGCTACGCGCAACAACTTCACGGGCGAGCGCCTCCCCGGGTACGACCGTCCCCTCGCGCTCCTGCGGCCGGAGGTGGCCCGGGCGCTGGGCCGTGTGCAGGCGCGCCTGCGCGCGGAAGGTCTGGGCCTCAAGGTGTTCGATGGGTACCGCCCCGTGCGCGCCACCCTGGCCATGGTGGACTGGGCCGAGCGCACCAACCGGCGCTGGGTGCTGGACCAGGGGTACGTGGCGCGGGAGAGCGGCCACAACCGCGGCCACACGGTGGACCTCACCCTGGTGCGCCTGGACACCGGCGAGGAGCTGGACATGGGCACCGCCTACGACACCTTCAGCGAGGCCGCCCACACCGCGAACGCCACCGGCGCCGTCCGCGCCAACCGCGACCGGCTGGTGGCGGCCATGAAAGCGGAGGGCTTCGAGAACTACGCGAATGAGTGGTGGCACTTCAGGCGGCCCGGCGAGAACTTCAGCCCGCTGGACGTGCCGCTGGGCTGCTTCCGCTGACGGCTCTCCGTGTCTCTGTGCCTCCGTGTGAGCCATGCCGTTCCCTTGCGTAGAACCGAGGCGCCGGGGCAGATTGCCCCCGCTTCTTCCAACGGGTGACGCATGGCGACGCTGTTCTCGGACTTCACCTGCCCCTTCTCGTACGTGACCGAGGCGGCGCTGGCGCGGGTGGAGGACGAGGGAGGCGTCGCGGTGGAGTACCGGGCGTTCGAGCTCTACCCCGCGCCGGCGCGCCTGCCGCTGGGCGGCCCCGCGGCGGAGGTGGAGGCGGCCCGCCCCCTGGCCGACGCGCTGGGGATCGAGATGCGCCCGCCGCCGGTGGCCGCGCGCACGCGCAAGGCGCACGAGCTGGCGCGCTTCGGGGCCGGCAAGGGGATCGGGCGCCCGTTGCGCGCCGCCCTCTTCGCCGCGTACTTCGGCGAGGGGCGCGACATCGGCCGCATCGACGTGCTGGTGGAGATCGGCGCCGCGCTGGGGCTGGACGCCACGGAGACCAAGGTGGTGCTCGACGTGGACACCTTTGCCGCGGACGTGGCCCGCGACGGCGCCGAGGCGCGGCGGCTGGGGATCGCCGGCACGCCGGCGCTCCTGCTGGGGGAAGCGCCCGGGCTCCGCCTCGCCACCGGCGCCCTTTCCGTGGACGAGCTCCGCGCCCTGCTGGCCGGGGCCGGCTGAACCGAGATTACCGCGAACCCGCGATCATCGATGTCCGATTACGAGCGCAGCACAGTACTCTCCACGCGCGAGGTCTTCCAGCGCGCGGAAGAGATCTTCACCGAGCGTGCGGAGCTGGCCCGCACCGCCGAGACGCGCCACACCGTCACCTGGGCCGGCGGCGAGGGCACCGTGACGCTCGACGTGCACCGCCACGGCCCGTCGTCCATCGTCGTGGCCCGCACCGACCGGCTGCGCACCTCCAAGCTGGACACGGTCGTGCGCCACCTGCTCAACCAGCTCCCGTACCAGCACGGGGATCCGCCGCGGGAGTAAAAGAGGGGGCTCACACAGAGGCACAGAGACACAGAGAGAGGGGCTGCTCTGTGTCTCCGTGGAATCTTCTTGACAGGGGCAGATGTGAAACGTATTTATCCACGAGGTTAATTAACGGATAGGTAAAACGAATGGAGCAAGACCACCTCAGCGCCACCTTCGCGGCGCTGGCGGACCCCACGCGGCGGGCGATTTTGGCACGGCTGAGCGCGGGCGAGGCGACGGTGACGGCGCTGGCGGAGCCGTTCGACATGAGCCTTCCGGCCGTGTCCAAGCACCTCAAGGTGCTGGAGCGCGCGGGGCTCATCGAGCGCAGCCGAGAGGCGCAGTGGCGTCCCTGCCGGCTGCGAGCGGACCGCCTGCGCGAGGTGGACGACTGGATGCAGCAGTACCGCCGGTTCTGGGAGGCGCGCTTGGGCCGGCTGGACGAATACCTCCGCCAACTTCAGAATAAGGAGCAGAGCGATGACGCTGGAAACGGATAGCCCGGTGGGCGAGCGGGAGATCGTGATGACACGCGTGTTCGACGCGCCCCGCGAGCTCGTGTTCGACGCGTGGACCGATCCCGTGAACATCGGCGAGTGGTGGGGGCCGGACGGGTTCACCGTCACCACGTACGAGCGCGACGTGCGGCCGGGCGGGGTGTGGCGCTACATGATGCACGGCCCCGACGGCACCGATTACGACAACCGCATGCTCTACACGGAGGTCTCGCGGCCCGAGCGGATCGTCTACCTGCACGGCCGCGACCTGGACGACGACCCGGCGCGCTTCGAGGTGACCGTCACCTTCGCGGACCTGGGCGGCCGCACGGAGTTCACCGCGCGGTTCGTGTTCGCCACGGCTGAGCAGCGCGAGCAGACGGTGAGGTTCGGCGCCGTGGAGCTGGGATACCAGACGTGGGCCCGCCTCGCCGCGCACCTCGCCTCTCGCTGAGGGCCCGTGTCGATCTTCGAGGCGTCTCCCTCGCCCTGGACGGGGCGCGTGCTCGCTGATCTTGAAGCTCCTCTGTGCCTCTGTGTCTCTGTGTGAGCCCCGTGTCGATTTCGCCCTCGCTCGTTCGACGCAGGAATAGAACTGCTTCACAACCCCGTCGAACAGGGAGACCGACGATGCGATTCATGATGCTGGCGAAGGCCGGCCCCCACTCCGAGGCGGGCGCGATGCCGGGCCAGGCGCTCCTCAGCGATATGGGGAAGTACAACGAGGAGCTGGTGAAGGCCGGCGTCCTCCTGGCGGCCGAGGGGCTGCATCCCACGTCCCGCGGCGCGCGCGTGAGGTTCTCGGGCGACAAGCGCATCGTGGCGGACGGGCCCTTCCCCGCGGCGCGCGACCTGGTGGCCGGGTTCTGGCTGATCCAGGTGAAGTCCCGAGAAGAGGCCGTCGAGTGGGCGAAGCGCTGCCCCAATCCCACCCCCGGGAGCGAGGGCGAGATCGAGATCCGCCAGGTGTTCGGCGCCGACGACTTCGCCCCGGAGCTCCGCGACGCGGAACAGCAGTAATCCCACGGGCCTCGGAACCCCTCCGAGTCCCGCAACCTCGAATCCGATGGAGACAAGAAAATGGCGGAGACGAACCCGCACGTGCACGGCGTGGTCCCCTACCTGATGGTGCGCGGCGCCAGCGAGGCCGCCGAGTTCTACAAGCGCGCCTTCGGCGCCGAGGAGCTCGCCCGCAACGCCGGCGAGGACGGCAAGCGGCTCATCCACTGCCACCTGCGCATCAACGGCGCGGACGTGATGATGTCGGACGAGTTCCCCGAGCACGGCTTCGCGCTGGCCGAGGGCGGCCCCTCCGGCGTGACCCTCCACCTCGCCGTAGACGACGCCGACGTCTGGTTCACCCGCGCCGTCGAAGCCGGCGCCACCGTCGTGATGCCCATCGCCGACCAGTTCTGGGGTGACCGCTACGGCCAGCTCAGTGACCCTTTCGGGCACAGCTGGTCCATCGGCTCGCCGAAGAAGAAGCAGTAAGTGCCGAGTCCCTAGTGCCAAGTGCCTAGTGCCTAGTGCCTAGTGCCTAGTAACTGCAGTTGAGGACCCAGCACTCAGGACTCAGGACTTCTGTTACTAGGCACTCGGCACTAGGCACTAGGCACTTTTTCGCGAACAACCCACCTAGCCCTGACGACCCTTCGTGACCGCTACCGACATCCATCGCACCATCGACGCGGTCTGGAGGATCGAGTCCGCGAAGCTGATCGCCGGGCTCGCGCGCATGGTGCGCGACGTGGGGCTGGCCGAGGACCTGGCGCAGGACGCGCTGGTGGCCGCGCTGGAGCGGTGGCCGGAGACGGGCGTCCCCGACAACCCGGGGGCCTGGCTGATGACCACGGCCAAGCGCCGCGCCATCGACCTGCTGCGCAAGCGCACCCTGCACGAGCGCAAGGAAGGCCAGATCGCTCACGAGATCGAGACGCAGCTGGAGATGGCGGTGCCCGACCTGGACGCCGCCATCGACGACCAGGTGGGCGACGACCTGCTGCGCCTCGTGTTCACCTGCTGCCACCCCGTGCTCCCCACCGAGGCGCGGGTGGCGCTTACGCTGCGCCTCCTGGGCGGCCTCACCACCGAGGAGATCGCCCGCGCCTTCCTGGTGCCCACGGCGACGCTGGCCCAGCGCATCGTGAGGGCGAAGCGCACCCTCACCGAGGCGCGCGTCCCCTTCGAGGTGCCCCGCGGCGCCGAGCTGGCCGAGCGGCTGTCGTCCGTGCTCGGCGTGGTGTACCTGATCTTCAACGAGGGCTACACCGCCACCGCGGGCGGGGAGTGGATGCGCCCGGAACTGACCCACGAGGCGCTGCGGCTGGGCCGGGTGCTCGCCGGTCTCGCCCCGCACGAGCCCGAGGTGCACGGGCTGGTGGCGCTGATGGAGATCCAGGCGTCACGCATCCGCGCCCGTACCGATGCCTCCGGCGCGTCGGTGCTCCTGCTGGACCAGGACCGCCGGCTGTGGGACCGGC
>DASVSA010000120.1:0-16548 GCA_036388335.1 Longimicrobium sp.
CCACGGGGCAGGAGGGGACGCGCGCGGACCGCCACCTCGCCTACCTGGTGCTGTGGGGGGAGCGCGCCTGGCACCCGTTGCCGGCGGTCGCGCTGGAGAGCGGGCTGCGCGCCGAGGTGGGGGGACGGATCGCCGGCTCCGGGCCGGTGCGCCTGGCGCCTCACCTTGCACTCCGCTACCGGGCGGGCGCGGGAACGAGCCTGTCGGCGGGCGTCGCGCGCAGCTTCCAGTATGCCCAGGCAATCGTGCCGGCGGGCCCCGGCTATCACCCGGTGGCGACCTCGCACCTGTTCTGGACCCTCGCGGACGAAGATACCCCGCCCCTGCGCGCGGACGTGGCGAGCCTGGGGATCGAGCAATGGATCGGGGGCGCCACCCTCCTCTCCGCGGCGACATACCTCCGCCGCACGAGCGGTGGCGCCACCCCCGATCCGACCCCCGGCTGGATGACCGACCGCCCGCTTTTCGTGGTGGCGCACGGCGAGGCGCGCGGGGTGGACCTTTCGGTGCGCCGGCTTCTGGGGAGATGGACGGGTGGAGTGTCGTACGCGTACAACGATGCGGAGATGGAAGCAGGCGGCTACCGGTACCCGGCACCCACCAGCCGGCGCCATGCGCTGGACCTGACATCCGCGGTGCGCGTTTCACGAGCGCTGCGGGTGGGCGGCGCGTACAAGGTGGCCAGCGGCGCGGCATTCACACGCTACGAGTCTGCCCTGCGGGAGTGCGCCACGGCGGACCCGGCGAGCTGCCGCTACCTCACGTACGCGCGGGACCCGGGGGCGGAGCGCGCGCCCGCGTACCGCAGCGCGGACCTGCTGCTGGACTGGAACGGGACGGTGGGCGGATGGCGGGTGGGCGCCTTCGCGCAGCTCCACAACGTGCTCGGCGACCGCAACCACGCCGCGTACCAGTACAGCCGCACGGTGTGCCGCACGGCTTCGGGCCACCGCTGCGGCGACCCCATCCTGGAGCCCCTGCCCGAGTCCTTCGACGCAGAGAACAACCTGTACCTGCCGGGGCTTCCGAGAGTCCCGATGGTGGGCCTGCGAATCGCGTTCTGACGCGTGGATCTGGAACGCCTCTACCGAGAGCACTCCGTGCACTTGTTCCGCTACCTGCAGCGCCTGAGCGGCGACCCCGAGCTCGCGGCCGACGCGGTGCAGGAAACGTTTTTGCGCCTGGCCGAGCGTCCTCCCGAGGACAGGGCTCTGCGGGCGTGGCTGTACCGGGTGGGGACGAATGTCGTGCTCGACTCCGGCCGCACACGCCGGCGGAGGCTGCGGATACTGGCGGCTTCGCCAGAGTGCGCGACGCTGGCGGACCCGCCCCTCAACCCCGACGCGGCCCTGGATCGCGAGGAGCGGCGGCGCCAGGTGCAGACGGCGCTGGCGGCGCTGAGCGCGCGTGACCGCACCGTTCTGCTGATGCGAGCCGAGGGATTCGCGCACCGGGAGATCGCTGCCACCATTGGCGTCTCCACCCAGTCGGTGGGCTCCATCGTCGTGCGCGCGATGAAGAAGCTGGCAGGGTCCCTGGGTGTGGAGGGCCACGCCGAGCCATGACGCGAACACCAGGGGAGGCCCACATGAGCGCTGAAGAGCTGATCCGCTTCCTGGACGGCGAGGGGTTGCCCAACGAACGGACCCGGGTTCGGCGACACCTGCGCCGCTGCCGGCCCTGCCTGGAGCTCACGCGCGATCTCCGCGGCACCACGCGCGAGCTGGAGCTCCGCTTCGCCGACCTGGACGATGCCGCGGCGGCGGCATCTCTGCCCTCGTCGTTCCAGGCGGTCCAGCGCCTGCGTGCCGCCCCAGGGCGCGCGCGCGCGCCCTGGATGCTGACGCGAGCCGCGGCGGTGCTGGCCCTGGCGGTGATCGGCGCGGCCGCGGCATCTCCGCTCCGCTCGCGGGTGCTCGGCTGGCTTTCCGGGGAAGGCGGGGCGGCCTCGGTCTCGGTGCAACGGCCTCCCCCGTCCACATCACGCGCGGCTCCCGCGGCCGTTCCCGAGGAGTACCGCTTCATTCCCGAGGGCGACACGTTCGTCGTGCACTTCAACGGCGCGCAGGACGAGAGCTCCCTTACGCTGCGCGTGTCGGACGGGCGGGAAGCGGTCCTCCGGATGGCGGCCGCGGACTCGGCGCACCCCCCTGTCTTCGTGATGCCGAACGGGGTGAGGATCGGCGCGGCCGGTGCCGGCGGGGTGAGGTACGGCATCACCGTTCCGCCCAGCGTCCGCACAATCGTGCTGCGCACCGACGGCGGCGAGCCGCCCACCACCCTGACCGCCCGCGAGGTTCGCGAGCGCGGCGAGGCGCGGATCAGGCTCGGCCGCGAACGATAACGGCAGGCTCACACAGAGACACAGAGGCACAGAGATGACTTCATCTCTGTGCCTCTGTGTCTCTGTGTGAGCCCGACGTTCGGGAGATGTAATAAACGGGTCTGCCCAGACATCTGTATCTGGTGTCGGGGCCGTCTGCCCGTGCACTCACCGGCTCGAACCGTTCACCAGTAAAGACTTGGAGAGGATGGTATGAAGAAGATTCTCGTGATTCCGGTTCTCGCGGCTGTGCTGTTTGCCGCCGCATGCGGCGAGGGCGGCGATCCGGTGGAAGTAGTCCCGACGGCAAGTGTCCGGTTCTTCAATGCGGCGACGGAGATGGCGGGCAGCGGTGGCTTCACGGCCAATGGACAGTTCGCGACCGGTTCCGCACTCCCCTTCGGCCAGGCGGCGCAAACGTGCGCAAAGGTGGAGCAAGGCGCTGCGTCCTTTGGCTTCGGCGCAGCCAATACCAGCGGCACGGGCCTGAGTGGCAGCGCGCTCGCCACGTTGAGCGGCCAGAGCGTCACGGCCGGTGGCAATCTCACCATGGCGGCGACTGGATCCGCGACGAGCCCGACGCTGTTCCTGCTCGACAACAACTTCTCGGGTGCGCTGGCCGCCAACGAAGCGGCGGTTCGCTTCGTGAACCTCGCCCCGGGAACGGGCACCACCGCGAACAACTTCACCGTACTCAAAGGCGTGCTCGGACAGGGCCACACGTTCCTGGAAGGCAACATCGAGGTCGGCTCACCGACGACGTTCAACGCCGTGACGAGTGGCTCCACCGTATACACGATCTTGAAGGGCCACGAGACGGCCATCTCGGGTAGCGCGGCCACGCTCAACCTGATCGCGGGCACGGTCAACACGGTCGCGATCGTCCCGAACACGTCGGACGGCTTCCAGCTGGTCAACATTCCGCGCTGCTGACGCCGCTGGCAACGCGGCAGCCTGCCGCGGCGCCTCCCGCCGCCCGCCGCGAGCGGTACTCCACTCGATCCGCCACTGTCCCCGAGACTCTCCCATGTCCCACTTCCGCCCGTCCGCGCTGCTGCTCGCCGCCATCGTCGCCGCGTCGCTGAACGCGTGCGACGGGAAGGCGCCTACCGCACCCGCGCCGTCCATCGCGGCGGTGAAGGTCACCGCCGTCACCACCACGTTCGTACCCGGACAGTCCACTCAGCTCGTGGCCAGTGCGGCGGCGGCTGGCGGGGAGGCGGTGAGCGGCGCGGCGCTCACCTGGCTCAGCGAGGCTCCGGACGTCGCGGCGGTGGACGCCGCCGGCCGCGTCACCGCCGTGAGCGCGGGCACCGCCGTCGTGGCCGCGACGGCGGGCACCGTGCGCGGCACGGTCACGATCACCGTCCAGGAGGCGCCCGTGGGGGGTGTGGCCTCCCTGTCGTCCATCGTCGACTCCGTGCGCCTCGCCCTGGACATGCCGGCCATGGGAGCGGCGATCGTGACGCTGGAGGGCGGTATCGTCGCGATCGGTGCGGCGGGCACGCGCCGGGCGACCGGGGGCGCCCCGGTGACCACGGGCGACCTCTGGCACCTGGGGTCGAACACCAAGGCGCTGACGTCGCTGCTGGCGGCCGTGGCCGTGTCGCAGAACCGGATCCAGTGGACCACGACCATCCCACAGGTCTTTCCGGAGCTGGCGAACATCCGCGCGGAGTATCGCGACGTGACCCTCCGCGAGCTTCTCTCGCACCAGTCGGGCCTCACCACCGACCTGGGCCAAGGGGGGCTCGGGAGCGGTACGACGGCGGTGGACCAGCGGGCGGCGTTCATGGCCGCGGTGGTACAGCAGCCCCCGTCCGGCACGCGGGGCACGTATTCCTACAGCAACCTGGGATACGTCGTCGCCGGCGCCATGCTGGAGCGGGTTTTCGCCACGTCGTTCGAGGCGGCCATGACGGCGCAGGTCTTTGCGCCGCTCGGCATGACCGACGCCGGATGGGGGCCGCAGGCCGCGGCTGGCAGCACCACCCAGCCTGTCGCCCACCGCTGGGGGACGAACGGGCCCTGGCTCGTGCTGGAGGGCTTCGACATCCCGCCGGTGTTCGCTTCCTCGGGCACCATGCACATGTCGCTCGCGAGCTGGGGGCGCCTGGTGCGCGAGGTGCTGCGCGTGGAAGCGGGCACGCCCACCCTCGCCTCCGCGGCCGTCGCACGGGAGATCACGTCGGAGGTGATCGCCATGGGCCCGGGGGCGAGCTACGGCCTCGGCTGGGGGATCACGACCCGCTCGTGGGCCGGCGGCAAGGTGCTCATCCACGATGGCAGCAACACGGGCAACCACTCCCTCGCCATCGTAGCCCCACTGCGCAACGTGGCGCTTCTCGTCACGACGAACGGGTACGATCCGAATGGGCGGTCGGGGCAGGCACTCGGTGCGTTGCAGGACCGGTTGATCACGTTCCACAACACCGGAAAATGAACGCGGTCCAGCGCGCCCGCATCGCCAGCTGCTACGGCCGGCCGGAGCGGGCGGCTGGACGGTGGGCACTCCGGCGTACGGCCCCGGCACCACGCCCGCATCGCGGCGGGATGTAAGCATCCACCCGGCGCGTGCGATCCACCGCACGGGCACCCCCATCCATCACCATGCGCCAACACTCAGAGGTCGCGATGCGCCGTGCTCCGCTGCTCCCCGCGCTCGTCGTCGCGCTGACCGTCGCCTGCGATGGCGGTGCACCCGTAGCACCGACGCCGGTCCATGTGACCTCCCTCGACACGCTCCGTCCCGGGCAGATCGCCCTCGTCCGCGGCTCTGGCCTCACCGGCCTGCGCTCGCTCGTGCTGGACGGCGTGGCGGCGACGGAGCTCGTCGCCCGCTCGGACAGCGTCGCCGAGTTCCGGGTGCCGGCCATGCGCGCCTGCGAAACCGACATGCGCGCGGTCAAGGTGTCGGCGGAGGGGGCGGCGCCGATCGGCGCGATCGTGCGCGTGCCGCCGAGCGTCTCTCTGCTCCCGGCCGAGTCACGCGTCCTCACGGAGGGCGACCTGAAGTGCCTGCGCCTTCCGGCGGCCGACGAGGACTACGTGCTGAGCGCCGCCAACCTGCAGATCCCGGCGGCGCAGGTGGAGTCCGAGCGGATGCTGGTTTCCGTCCGCCTGCTCGGCACGGGTGACTCCGCCGCCTCGACGCCCGCGTCGTCCGCCGCACGCGGACCACTCGCACCATTCTCCGCCGGCGTTGCCGGCACGCCGTTGGAGCCCCCGATGCCCCAGCTGGCGCTGGCGGGCAGCTACTCGCAGGCGCCGGCACCCTTCGACCCGCGCTACGCGACGGCGGTCCCCGGAGACACGCTGCGCTTCGTCGACTGGCTCTCCGGGAAGGCGGAGATCTGCCATGAGCCGGCGGAATCGGTGCCCACCTTCCAGGCGCAGGTCGTCGCCGTCTCCGGCAAGGTCGCGGTCGTCGCCGATCTGCGGCACCCGTTGGCCGCGGGGTACCTGGACCCGGCGAAGCTCGGCTGGCTGCGCGATGCGGCGGCGCTGACAGACCGGTTTCTGCTGCCGACGATGCGCTCGGTCTTCGATGCCGGCTACCAGCCTCCCGCCGGGGGCGGCGGCCGCTACTATCTGCTGCTCGGCTTCATGCCCCCCGCGTTCCAGTCCTTTGCCGGCTTCGCCTACGACGGCCCGCTGCCCACCGTGAACGTCGCGAGCCAGGCGACCTGCCCGCGTGCCTCCGAGATGGTGGTCAGCATGATCAGCGCCGAGTGGTTCGCCCAGCCGCAGTACCAGGACGCGAGGTGGGCGGCGGGGCTGTTCCTCCACGAGTACGCCCACAACGCCGACCTGCTGACCAGCGGCCGTGGCCGCATCGCCGGCATCCTGGGCGAGGGCCTGGCCACGCTCGCGGAGGAGACGGCCAGCCGCATCGCCTCGGGGCAGCCGCTCCACGCGCGTCACTCGGGGGTCGGCGCCGACGCACCCGCGGGGGTCCACGGCGGGTCGCTCGGCCTGTGGGGCACACAGCCGGAGCGCGGGCCCTGGCAGAGCAACGGCCGCTATGGCACCAATGCGCGCATGCTCCTCTTTCTGCGCGAGCTGGCGGGCGAAGCGTCGGTCGATCACGGGCGCCGGCCCACGCTGTACCAGCGCCTCATCAGTGCACCGATCGACTGGAACAACCGGCCAGCGGTCATCGCCCACATCACCTCCGTGCTCGGCGTCGGCCACGACGCCCTGATCGACCGGCAAACGCTGGCGAGCGTCACCGCCGGGCTCATCGACCCCAGCGTCGTGCACGACCTGCCGCGCTACACCTCGTGGGACCACTCCGAGCGTGCGCGCCTGTCCGGCCCGCGTTCTGGGGGGTTCCCCGGCCGCGCCAGCCGCCGCGCCGGCGGCGAGCATGTCCTCACGGCCGCGGACGGCAGCCACGCGGCGCTGTACCTGATGGGGGACGGGCCACGCGGCGTCTCGCTGGAGCTCGTGTCGATGGCGCCCGCCGCGCGCATCGTCCGGCTGACCCGGCTGCGCTGACCGGCTTCAGCAACTCGGGCCACGCGGCCCGCTCAGCCCACATGCCGACCCTTGCCTGGAAGGTACCCGTGACGTTTGCAAAGGCGATCGCCGCCGTGACGCTGGCGGCAGCCGCACTCCTCGCGTGCGGCGAAACGCCCGTCGAACAGGACGTCGATCCGGTTGAACAGGAGGACGCCGCGCAGCTCACGCTTTCCGCGGACAGCATCGTGGTGGACATGGGTGATGGCTCGCTGCTCACCGCCGCCATACGCGACGCCAGCGGGCCGGTGCAGTACGCCTCGCGTGACCAGGGTGTGGCGACGGTTGATGCCAATGGCGCGATCCGAGCCGTGGGCGTCGGCTCGACGTATGTCGTCGGTACGCTCTCGGACCGCCCCAGCGCACGTGACTCGGTTCTCGTTCGTGTGCACCCGCTGGTCATCAGCGGTGACCCCTGTCCCGCCTCACGTCCCGAATTCGGGGTGGCCACGGCGGCAGAGCGCGCGCTGTTCGCCTACGATGCCAATGCGCCTCTGAACCTGCAGAAGACCGCGCAAAGCACCACCGCGGCCTTCGCGCTCAGCACCATCACGTACAACAGTCCGGCCGGCGGATCGGTCACCGGAATCATGGCCGAGCCGGTGGGACGCTCCGGCCCGCGCCCCGGCATGGTGCTCCTGCATGCCTCGGGCGCCACTGCGCAGGGCATGGCACCGTATGCGCAGCGCCTCGCGGCGCACGGCGCCGTCGTGATCGCGATTGACGCTCCGCACGTTCGCCGCGGCGGAGCTTCCGGCAGCCTGTGGACGAGCCAGGATCGGCACGAGCAGATCCAGCTGACCAGGGATCTGCAACGTGCCGTCGACGTGCTCATCGCGACGGGACAGGTGGACCCGGCCAGGATCGGCTTCGAGGGATACAGCTACGGCGGCATCCTGGGCGTGGGCTTCGTCGGCATCGAGCCACGCCTCAAAGCCGCGGTGCTGGCCGCGGCGATGGGAGGTATCGTGACCGGCGCGACCATGCCCGGCAAGCTGGCGTCGCTGGCCGCCCGGTCCTGTGCAACGCGCGCCGCATGGTTCCAGGCCATGATACCCATCGAGCCGATTCGATTCATCTCGCATAACTCGACGACCGCGTTGCTGTTTCTCGCCGGACGCTCTGATACCGCGGTACTCCCGGCCGATACCCAAACGCTGTACGACGCCGCGACGGCGCCCAAGGAGCTTCGCTGGTATGACTCGGGACACCTTCTCCCTCCACAGGCGTTGCTCGCTACGCATGACTGGCTGCACCAGCAAATTGGCATCGACCCGCGCACGGGCTCGTAAGGGGTCTGGCAGCTGAGAAGGACGTTCATGCGGGAGAGAAGCCGCAGCGTCGTTGAGACGGCGGCTTCCGCCGGCATCGCTGGCCGACCCTGGGCTCACGCGGCGCTGTACCTGATGGGAGACGGGCCACGCGGGATTCCGCTGGAGCTCGTGCCGATGGCGCGCATCGTCCGGCTGGCCCGGCTGCGCTGAGCGGTTTCAGCCACGGGTGCCATGCGCTCGATCAACCCCGAACATTTTTAGGAGAGAACAGATGAAATCGGCAAAGGCGATCGTCGCCGTGACGCTGGCGGCAGCCGCATTCCTCGCGTGCGGCGAAACCCCCGTTGAACAGGCCGGCCCCGTCGACCAGGAGGACGCTCCGCAGCTCACGCTTTCCGCGGACAGCGTGGTGGTGGACATGGGAGATGGGTCGCTGCTCACCTCCTCGATACGCAACGCGACCGGGCCGGCGCAGTACGTCTCGCGCGACCAGAGCGTGGCGACGGTCAACGCCAACGGCGCGATCCGAGCCGTGGGGGTCGGCTCGGCTTACGTGGTCGGTACGCTCTCGGACCGCCCGGACGCACGTGACTCCGTTCTCGTTCGTGTGCACCCGCTGGCCATCAGCGGTGACCCGTGTCCGGCCTCACGCCCGCATTTCGGCGTGGCTACCGAAGCAGACCGCGCCCTCTTCGCATACGACGCCAATGCGCCCCTGAACCTGCAAAAGACCGCGCAGACCACGACCACGTCCTTTGCGCTCAGCAACATCACGTACAACAGCCCGGACGGCGGATCGGTTACCGGGATCATGGCGGAGCCGGTGGGACGCTCCGGCCTGCGCCCCGGCATGGTGATCCTGCACCCCTCGGGCACCCCCGCCAAGGGGCTGGCGCCGCAGGCGCAGCAGCTCGCGCAGCACGGCGCCGTCGTGATCGTGATCGACGCTCCGTACTTTCGCCGTGGGGGAGCTTCCATGCTCCTGTACATGAGCCAGGATCGGCGCGAGCAGATCCAGCTGATGAAGGATCTGCAGCGTGCCGTCGACGTGCTCATCGCCACGGGAACGGTCGACCCGGCCAGGATCGCCTTCGAAGGCTATAGCTACGGCGGCAGCCTGGGGGCGGGCTTCGTCGGCATCGAACGGCGCCTCAAGGCCGCGGTGTTCGCCGCGGCGAATGGAGGGTTGGTGACGCGGGTGACCATTCCCGGGGACCTGCCGAAGCTGGCGAGCCAGTCCTGTGCAACACGCGCCCTCTGGTTCCAGGCCATGACGCCCATCGAGGCGATTCGCTTCATTCCCCATGCCTCGACTACCGCGCTGTTGTTTCAAGCCGGACGCCTGGACGACCTCGTACCTCCGGCCGATGCGCAGGCGTTGTACGATGCCGCGGGGTCTCCAAACAAGGAGCTTCGCTGGTATGAAACGGGACACCTCCTCCCTCAACAGGCGTTGATGGAGAGGCATGATTGGCTGCACCAGCAGATTGGGATCGACCCCCGCGCGGGCTCGTAAGGGGTTCGGCACCGCCCGGACGTGAACCGGCACCGCATTGGCCGGCGGCGGGCTCATCGGCACGATCATCATGCACCAGCCGCGCGGCGCGGAGTCGCGCGCGCAGCATCCGGCTCAACCGCCTGCGCTGAGCCGCCGCGATCCCCTATCGCCCGTCATTGCACCCCGCTCACCAGCCACACGGTTCTTCTATGCGTGAACGTGCATCCTTTTGCTTGCGTCGCCGCTGGAGACGCGCCCACGGATTTGCCGGCAGATTTGCCAGGATCGCGACGGTGCCGGCCGCCTGTCTCGCGTTTCTGCTTTCCTGCAGCGGAGAGACGACTACGCCACCTGACCCTCCGCCGCCGCCCGCGCAATCGGAGATTCCGATCAGCGGCATTGCGGTGCCGGGGATGGGGTCGTACGACAAGGCCGTCACGGAACTGGTGCGGAAGTACACCATTCCCGGTGGCGCGATTGCCGTGGTGCGCGACGGCAAGCTGATCTATGCGCGCGGCTTTGGGTACGCGGACGTCGAGAAGAAGACGCCGGTGCAGCCTGACGCGCTGTTCCGGATCGCCAGCGTGTCCAAGCCCATCACCGGCGTCGCCATCATGAAGCTCGTCGAAGAAGGCAAGCTCAAGCTGGACGATCGCGTCGCGCCCTTCATCGCGCACCTCACCCCCGCGCCGGGAGCGGCCGTCGATCCGCGGTGGGAGCAGATCACGATCCGGCACCTGCTCAACCACACCGCGGGGTGGGATCGTGCCAGGCCGGATGGAGGATTCGACCCGATGTTCCGGCCGGCGATCGCCGCGGCCGCCGTCGGTGCGCCCGCGCCGGCCTCCGCCGAGACGGTGATCCGCTACATGAAGGGGATGCCGCTCGACTTCAATCCCGGGGAGAAGCACGCCTACTCGAATTTCGGGTATGCCATTCTCGGGCGCGTGATCGAGCGTGTGAGCGGCATGCCGTACGAGGAGTACGTGCGCGCCCGCGTGCTGCAGCCCGTGGGCGCCACTCGCACACGGCAGGGCAGGACGCGCATGGGCGACGCGCTCCCGGACGAGGTGAAGTATTATCTGCCCGGGGCGAACGCGTCGATGGGGCCATCCGTGTTCCCGGGCGAAGGCGCGGTGCCCACCGCCTACGGGGGCTTCTACCTCGAAGCGATGGATTCGCACGGCGGCTGGGTCTCGTCGACCGTCGATCTCCTGCGATTCCTGACCGGCGTCGATGGCCGCGCCAATCGCCCGGACATCCTCAGCGCCGCACTCGTCACGGAGATGACCAGCAATGGCGCCACCGTATGTGCCGATGGCTCGTGCCATTACGCGGGCGGATGGTATGTCCGCCCAGCCCAGGGCGACGAGACCTGGTGGCACACGGGAATGCTGGTCGGCAACACGAGCGTGCTCGTGCGCTCGTCTCAGAACGTCTCGTGGGTCGCGCTGTTCAACGCCTGGCCCACGCCCGGGAGCCTCGGCAACGAGCTCGATGCCGCGCTATGGAATGCGCTCGGGCAGGCTGCATCGTTCCCGACACACGACCTCTTTTCGACCTTTCGATGAAGTCGCGCAGGGCCAGCAAACGCGTCAGGCGCGGTGCACGATTGAATGGGTCCCTACACGAAATGTGCGGGGACCCATTCAACTTTTCATAACTCGCTCAAGGTTTCACACGAGCCGCGAAGCGGGCCACCCCCTCCAGTCGGCGGAGGTGGGGCTTCCAAATGTCCCGGATTGACATATCTAACAAAGGGACGATCCTGTTCCAGGATGGCGTACTCTCTCCCGCTCCCCGAATTGATCGCGCAGCAGGGCTGGAAGATCAAGATCCGCGATCGCGAGCGCAACGAGCCGCCCCACGTTACGATCCTCCATCGTACGCGCGTGTGGCGGTACGGCCTGCGCGAACTGGAGTTCCTCGACCGGGAGCCGCCGTCGCGCGAGGTGCCGGACGAGGTGATCGGGGAGATTCACGCCCGGCTGTATGAGTGCAGGCGAGTGTGGGGCCAGATGTCCCCGGAAAACCCCGTTGGATTCCAGGAGGACGGCCATGAACAATGAGAACAACGACACGGTCGTGCTTACGCCAAGTGCGCGCCTCGGGGCATTCCAGAACGTGGGGGATGCGATTTGAACAGGCAGGAAGACCTCCTTGGTGCGTACCTGCGCCTCAGTGGCACGCGGAGGCCTCATGTGTTCATCTCGCATTCGGCGTCGGAGTTCGCTCCTCTCGCCGAGTCCGTACACGAGAGTCGGGGCGACCTCCGGTTGCTCCTCCTGGATGAAGAGGTTCGGCCTCAGCAGCGAGAGTTTTTGTCCACGCTCTTTCGATATGTTCTCACACCAGAAGTGGCGAAGTTCTCTCCATTCGATGAACTTATCGCGATCCTGGATTCACCGCGGCGAAAGGATCTCTTCGTTGGGGGAGTTGTGGATTCGATCGATCGGGTTCTCATCCTCTATCGGGGTGACTTGGACCGCGTGGTTGTCCCATTCAACTGGTTCACGGAAAAGCCGGCCACGGTACAGCCAGCTTTCGATTCTCTTGAGATCATCGACTACGGCCAAACGGTACGACTGGGTTCGTACGAGGCCGCCACAGACGCGATTCTGTACGAGTTCGATCCTGACTTCCGGCGTCGCGCGAAGCAGATGGAGCTACGCAGGGATGAGAGTTTCGGCGCATCGTTGCATCGCCTGCGGCTGTTGAGGGGGCTTACGAGGAATGACTTCCCTGGCATATCCCCCAAAACGATAGCGAGAATCGAACGTGGAGAGGTCGCTAAGCCACGTGAAGGAACGCTTGAAATGATTGCGGCGTGTCTCGGTGTCGGTCGCGAAGAGATCTCCTCGTACTGACGAGACTCATCTTGTCTCGGGCTAGCGGTATTTGACCGTGGCCTGCCTCACAAGTCGTGCGTGAACGGGAGTCCGGGTGAATCAAGTTTCCGGGGTCGCAGCAGGCTCCCGCCTCCTCGTCTTCAAGACACATACAACCCGATGCAGAGGATCTGATCCGCGAACGAAATCGCTGATCCTGACCGCACGGCGAACCACCCATGAGACGTTCGGATCGGTGTACGATGGGCGGTTCGCCGATCAAGAATCTTGGCGGATGCGTGGAGCAGGGTGCACGATTGGATGGTCTCTACACAGGGGATAGAAATCCCATGCGACCTTTCATGCACCCGCCGAAGGTTCCAAGATTTCATATGAGCCACCAGGCGTGGCACCCATCGAAGCAGACAGTCCGCCCGGAGGCGTGATGAGCTCCACATCGTCCCACGACTTCAGCCCCCTGCGGGAGCGGTACAAGCGCCTTCTCCAGCGACTCGGCCACAAACCGAGATACATGTTCCAGCACGAGATTCACACACGTCGCCTCGACGAAGGCAGCCCGCACGTCGAATGGGTCGACGGGCACTATGAGTACGTCGTCACTGAGCGCGGCAGCGAGCTCCAGCGCCGGAGGGCGGCGGACGAAGACGAGCTTCTCTACTGGCTGATGAGCGATGTGACGAGCGGAATCGCGAGTCACCGGGCGGGCGGTGGGTTCTGGGGGCGGGATCCCAGACGCAAGTGGTTCGCCCGGGATGTCCAGCTCCTCACGCGTCTCGACCCGGCGTGGGGTGAGCGGAAGAAGGCCGAGTACGACGTGCTGCTCAGCCGGTATCCATTCCGCGACCGGGGGATCTTCGGAAACTAGGTGCGGGACCGGCTCGGGGGGTCAACTCGCGGCGCACGAAGCGGCCCCTTCGTGGGTTACGACCCCTCTCGCTTGACCATCGCTTGCAAGTACAGGGCACCGTCCCACGCAACCCCGCCCAGCGGTTCCCAACCCTGGCTGAGCATCTCCATGACATACGTGTGGAGTGCGCCCGTATGGTTGAGCCGCGTGGGCTTGGCGCTGACGACCATGTATGCCGTGATGTTCCCCACTCTCCACCTCCGCGCGATTGGCTGTGTGCACACCGACTGCACCGGCGCCGCACCAACCGCGCCACTGGCGACGCTCCCGCGCGCAAATCGAAACTGACCCACTACTCAACGGATGTCTCACACAGAGACACGGAGGCACAGAGGAAGTGAAGAAGAGGTCCGGCCTTCCTCTTGACAACGACAGAAGAGGTGCGCACTCTTCCTATCGACAGCTATAGGAAACTCCCGCCCGGAACGCCCGCCGCCCGACTCGTGGTTGCTCAGCACTTCTTCCCCAACCGGCCCTCGCGATGAAATCGATGCACGCCCTGCGGGCGCGGCTGCGCCTGCTCTTCCGCCGCGAGGCCGAGGAGCGCATGGACGACGAGATGCGCTTCCACCTGGAGATGGAGACGGAGAAGCACATCCGCGCGGGGCTGAGTCCCGCCGAGGCGCGGCGCCGGGCGCGGGTGTCGTTCGGGGGGGTGGAGGGGCACAAAGAGGCGATGCGCGATGGGCGCACCTTTGCGTGGATCGGCACCCTGTCGCTCGATGCGCGGCTGGGGCTGCGGCTGCTGGCGCGGCACCGCGGGCTGGCGCTGATCGGCGGCTTCGCGATGGCGATGGCGATCGCGGTGGGGGCCGTGGCCTTCGAGGCCCTTTCGCAGCTCCTGCGCGGCACGCTTCCGCTGGACGAGGGCGATCGCGTGGTGGCCGTGCATTACGCCACGGACGACGCGGGGAGCCCCGAGCGGCAGGTGCTTCACGACTTCGCGGAGTGGCGCGGCCGGCTGCGCACGGTGGACGAGCTGTCCGCGTTCCGCCCCGTGGCGCACAACCTGGTGTCGGGGGCGGGCGACCCGGTGCCCGTGCAGGTGGCGGAGATGACCGCGTCGGGGTTCCGCGTGGCCCGCACGCCGCCGCTGCTGGGACGGTACCTGGTGCCGGAAGACGAGCGCCCCGGCGCGCCCGCGGTGGTGGTGATCGGCCACGAGGCGTGGCGCACCCGCTTCGCCGCCGACCCGCGCATCGTGGGGCGCACGGTGCGGCTCGGCTCCACCCTCCACGTGGTGGCGGGGGTGATGCCGGAGGGGTTCCGCTTCCCCCTGAACCACCAGTACTGGGTGCCGCTGCGCGAGAGCCCGCTGGCGCACGCGCGGCTGGAGGGGCCGGGGCTCTACGTGTTCGGGCGGCTGGCGCCCGGCGCGTCGCTGCGCGAAGCGCGGGCCGAGCTGGAAACGGTAGGGCGGCGCACGGCGGCGGCCCACCCCAGGATGTACGACCGGCTCCGGCTTACGGCGGTCCCCTTCACCTACGACCACATGGACCTGCAGAGCCCCACGCTGCGGCTGGCGCTGCGCGTGGTGCAGCTGCTGGTGAGCGGGCTGCTGGTGGTGGTGGCGGTGAACCTGGCCGTGCTCCTGTACGCACGCACCGTGTCGCGGCTGAGCGAGATCGCCGTGCGCAGCGCGCTGGGCGCCAGCCGGCGGCGCATCCTGGCGCAGCTCTTCATGGAAGCGCTCGCCCATTCGGTGCTGGGCGCGCTGTTGGGGCTGGTGGTGGCGAACGCGGTGCTCGGGATGGTGCAGCGGTTTGTCACCGAGGGGGGCAACGGCTTTCCGTTCTGGATACACCTGCGGCTGTCCCCCGCCACGGTGGCGTACGCGCTGGCGCTCGCGGTGGTGGCCGCCGCCATCATGGGGGTGCTCCCCGGCATCAGGGCGACCGGCGCCGGGATGCAGGCCAGCCTGCGCGAGCTGCGCTCCGGGCCTCGCCTGGGCCCCGTGTGGAGCGGACTGATCGTGGCGCAGGTGGCGTTCGCGATGGCCGTGCTGCCGCCCGCCGTCTACACCGTGTGGCAGCTCCTGCGGATGGAGACGGCCCAGGTCGGTTTCGCGCCGGACGAGTTCGTCGTGGGATCGGTGGAGCTGGGCGAGCCGGCCGCCGGGCTGGACTCGGCCGGGCTGGCGGAGCGCGCCGCTTCGCGGCAGACGGCGCTGATGGCCCGGCTGATGGCGGAGCCCGGGGTCACCGCCGTCGCCCTGTCGTCCCACATCCCCGGCCTGGATGAGCCCACGCAGGGCGTGGAGATCGACGGCGGCACCGCGCCGGCGGGGGGCGCGAGCGTCATCCGCACGACGCCCGAGCTGTTCGGCGCGTACGGCGCGCGCATCGGCGAGGGGCGTGCGCTCGCGGAGCGCGACGCGGGCGCCGCGTCGAGCGCCGTGGTCGTCAACCGCACCTTCGTGCGGCGCCACCTGGGGAACCGGAGCGCGGTGGGCCAGCGGCTGCGCTACCCGCGGGCGGACGGGCCGGGCCGCTGGTACGAGATCGTGGGCGTGGTGGAGGACTTCCCCGCCGTGCCGCTCGTGATCATGTCGGCGAACGGGGTGGCCAACGTGTACCACGCCGCCCTGCCGGGCGCGATCCCGGACGCCACCCTCTCCGTGCGCGTGCGCGGCGGGGTACCCGCGGGATTCGTGAGGCGCGTGCAGAGGCTGGGTGTGGAGGTGGACCCCGAGCTTCAGCTGGAGACACAGCTGCTGGCGGAGGTGTACGACGGGCTCCGCCGCTTCTCGCGCTTCATGGCCTGGGCGCTCGCGCTGGTGACGGGGAGCGTGCTCCTGCTTTCCGCGGCGGGGATCTACGCGCTGATGTCGTTCACCGTGGTGCAGCGCACCCGCGAGATCGGCATCCGCACCGCGCTGGGGGCGCAGCCGCGGCGCATCATGGCGAGCATCTTTGCGCCGGTGGGGCGCAGGCTTGTGGTCGGCGTGGCGATCGGCTCGATGTTGGCGGGCGCGATCACCGTGGGGGCCGGGGTAAGCGTGGGGGGAGCCGCGCCGCTGATGGCCGCCGTGTGCGCCATCATGCTGGCCGTGGGGCTGCTGGCGGCGCTGGGGCCGGCGCGGCGCGGCCTGCGCATCCAGCCCATGGAGGCGCTGCGGGAGGCCTGAACAGCCATCTCACACAGAGGCACAGAGGCACAGAGATAAGTTATTCTCT
>DASVSA010000121.1:0-5178 GCA_036388335.1 Longimicrobium sp.
GGCCGCCGTGGGCTGGCCCGCCATCCGCGCCGCGCTCCCCTTCTAGAACGCGACGGAGACACGAAGGAATCCCTCTCCTCCGTGTCTCCGTGCCTCTGCGTGAGCCCCGCTTCCCCTACCCGGCCATCATCTCCTGGTCGCTCACCATGCCGCCGGAGAGGCGGGCCTTGAGCTCGAAGTCGCTGGGGTTGGTGGCGGCCTCGCGGGCCACCGAGAAGTCCACGTCGCCCGCGCGCACCAGCTCGGCCAGGTGCTGGTCGAAGGTCTGCATCCCGTAGGTGTCGCCCCCGGCGGCGATGTGGTCGCGGATCTCGCCGTTCTTCTCCGCGTCGCGGATGCAGTCCTCGATGGTGCCGGTGCGCAGCATGATCTCGGCGGCCACCGCGCGCCCCTTGCCGCCCCTGCGCGGGAGGAGGCGCTGCGAGATCACCGCGTGAAGCGCGTCCGCCAGCCGCAGGCGAACCGTGTGCTGCTCCTCCGGCGCGAAGGCGGAGATGAGGCGCGCCACCGTGTTGGTGGCGTCCTTGGTGTGGAGGGTGGAGACCACCAGGTGCCCCGTCTCGGCGGCCTTGAGGGCGATGTCGATCGTCTCCGAGTCGCGCATCTCGCCGATCTGGATGACGTCCGGGTCCTGCCGCAGCGCCGCCCGCAGCCCGCGCCGGAACGATTCCGTGTCCGAGCCCACCTCGCGCTGGCTGATGGAGCAGTTCTGGTCGCGGTGCAGGAACTCGATGGGGTCCTCCAGCGTCACGATGTGGCGGCGGGTGTGGATGTTCATGTGCTGGATCATCGCCGCCAGCGTGGAGCTCTTTCCCGACCCGGTGACGCCGGTCACCAGGATCAGCCCGCGCTCGGCCAGCGCGATGCGCTCCACCACCTGCGGCAGCCCCAGCTTGTCGAGCGTGGGCACCTCGTAGGGGATCACGCGCAGGATCACGTTGAAGCTCCCGCGCTGCCTCATCACGTTGACCCGGAACCTGCCCACGCCGCTGAGGCCCCACGAGCAGTCGTAGTCCTGCATGTCGTCGATGGTCTGCCGCGCGCGCTCGTTGGGGAGCACCTTGAGGGCGAAGGCGCGCGAGTGCTCAGGCGTGAGCTTCTGCTTGGTGAGCGGCACCAGCGCCCCGTTGATGCGGGCGCGGACGTGGTCTCCGCCCTTGACGTGGATGTCGCTGGCGCCGCGCTCCACGGCGGTCTGGATGATCGTTTCCAAGGGGATGTCGTACGGGAGGGAGTTTCCGAAGGCGGGTACATCATATCACACAGAGACACGGAGGCACAGAGATGAAGTGATCTCCGTGTCTCTGTGTGAGCCCTACTGGTAGGGCAGGATGAGCGACGCGGTCGTCCCCTTGCCCAGCTCGCTCTCCAGCGTCACCTCGGCCGCGAGCGTGCGGGAGAGGCGGCGGGCCAGCGCCAGCCCCAGCCCCACGCCGCGCTCGGACGAGCCGGAGCGGGCGCCCTCCTGCACCTGCGCGAACGGCTCGAACACGCGCTCCAGCTCGTCCGCGGGGATGCCGGGGCCCGTGTCGCGCACGGAGATGACGAGCACGGGGGCGCGGCGCGTGCGCGAGGGCCTCATGGCGCGGATGAGCCTCACCTCCACCTTGCCCTCGCCGGTGAAGCGGATGGCGTTGTCCAGCAGGAGGAGGAGCACGCGGGCCAGGCGCGCCGGGTCCGTCTGCAGCAGCGGGAGGTTGGGCGGGTAGTGGAGCGAGAGGGTGAGGCCCTTGCGCCGGGCCGTGGGCTCCACGCGGCGGAGGAGGTCGCCCACGAACTTGCGCGGCTCCACCAGCTCCGGCTCCTGCGCGGGCGACTGCGCCTCCCCCAGCTCGCGCACCCCTTCCAGCACGCGCACGATCTCGGACACGTGCTCCTCCGCGCGCTCCAGCATCTGCAGGGTGCGCGGGGGGAGGTCGCCCAGCAGCCCGGAGCGGAGGATGTCCGACTCCAGCAGGAGGGCGGTGGCCGGCGTCCTCAGCTCGTGGTTGAGCGCGACGAGGAAGTGGTCGCGCGACTGGCGGGCGAGCCGGGCCTCCTCGTAGAGCTGGCCGTTCTCCAGCACCAGCGCCACGGCCGTCCCCGCCGCCTCCGCCTCGCGCAGCGCCTCCGCCCCGGGCGCCTCGCCGCCCAGGAAGAGGAGCATCGACCCCGCGCGCACTCCGCGCAGCTCCAGCGGCACCCACACGAGCCGTTCCGCCTCCAGCACCTGGGCGCCGCGCCGGAAGCCCGGGCGCGCGAGGGCCTCGGCCACGGGCCCGGCCACCAGCGCCCTCACCCGCTCTGGCTGGCACCCCGCGCACGCGTGGAGCACGTCGTCCGCCCCCACCACGGCGCCGGAGGTGGCGCCCGTGCGGACCATGGCCGCGGCGAGGAGCGGCCCCACCGCGTCGGCGGGGTCGGGCACGTCGGTCACTCCGGCGAGCGCGTGGATCAGCGGGTCCTTCATGGGACGCACACGCGGCGCGCCTGTACAACGGGATGCAGCGGACGATACAACGGGCGATCCTTCGATGCGGGGGAACCTCCGGGCCGGCGCCCACCCCGCCGCAATCACCGGACCACCGAGCGCCCGCCCCCGGCCGTCACGAGCCCGCTCCCGAACGCATCAGGACACTTGTTCGGGCTCCTCTCCAATACTAGATAACCCTGTGGGGCGGATGACCGCCGCGCCCCCGTCCGCGCTCCGCCGATCAATATCCAATCGCCCCCTCTTTTCGACACGGCCCCGTGTACCCCTCCATTCGCTCGGCTGGCGCCGCGGCATGGCGCGCGATCCGGCCCCTGCGGCGCGACCGCTGGTTCGCCGCGTGGGTGATTCTCTCGTTCGGCCTGGGCCTGGGAGCGGTCGCGTCGACGTTCGCCATCGCGGACCGGCTGCTCCTCCGGCCGCCCCCCGGCATCGCGGACGCCGGGCTCCTGGGCCGCGTCTCGGCGCGCGCGGTCGGCGCCGAGTCAGGCCCCGCCTTCAACCTGGCGTCGTTCTCCTACCCCGCGTACCGGGAAGCTCGAGAGCGCGCCAGCGGGCGGGTGGAGCTGGGCGCCTTCACGGCCCCAGGGCGAGCCGAGTTCGTTTTTGCCGACGACATCGGTGAAGCCAGGCTGTCGCTCGCCTCCGGCAACTACTTCCGTCTCCTCGGGGCGCGGGCGCGGGCGGGCTCTCTTTTCGGGGAGGCCGATGACCGGCCATCCGCCCCTCCGCTGGCCGTGCTCTCGGAGGCCTTCGCGCGGCGCCTCTCCGCGGACCCGCGCGCGCTGATCGGGCGCTCCATCCGGCTGGACCGGCAGTTCTACACGGTCGCGGGGATCGCCGGCGGGCGGTTCGCGGGCACCGACGTCAAACCGACCGACGTGTGGGTGCCGCTCGTCGCGGCGGGCGCGCACGCGTTCGGCGAGGGGTGGACGGCGAAGGCGGACGAGTATCCGCTCACCGTCCTTGGCCGGCGTGCCCCGGGGGTGGATCGCGCGGTGGCGGCGCAGCTGGTGCTCGCCGGGCTGAGCGCCGAGCCGCTGCAGGGCGGACCGCCCTTCCGCCTTCTCTCCGCCGGCTTCGATCCACTGCTGGAGGCGCGCGGGCCGAACCCGTCCCGCCAGGCGATGCTCACGCTCTGGCTCTCGGCGACCGCCCTCGCGATGCTCCTGGCCGCCAGCATCAATGTGGGAACGCTGTTCCTGGCGCGGGGCCGCCGCCGGCTGCGCGACCACGCGGTGCGCAGGGCCCTCGGCGCGACGCGCGGACACATCGTGCGCGCGCTGATGGTGGAGGCGCTGGCTCTCACCGCCTGCGGAGGCGTCCTGGGCCTGCTGGCGGCGCACTGGAGCTCGGCCCTGCTCCGGGCGCTGGTGGTGCCGCAGGCGGCGGACGGCGGGCCGCTGGTGGACCTGCGCGTCGCCGGGTTCACGGCCCTCCTCACGCTCGCCGTCGCGCTGTGCACCGCCGTGGTCCCGGCGCTCCGGTCGTCCGCGGTGTCGCCGGCGGCGTGCGTGCGCGACGCGCCCGCCGCGGCCGGGGGCGCGGGGCGTGGCTGGCGGTTCGCGCTTCACACCGTGCAGGCGGCCCTTTCCGTGTCCCTGCTCGTGGCGACGGGCCTGTTCGTACGCAGCTCGTTCCTGGCGCAGCGGCTGGACCTGGGATTCGAGCCGGCGTCGCTCTACGCCGTCACCACCGATTTCCCGGAGGGCGGCCTGGAGCCCGCCGCCATGGACGATGCGTTCACCCGCATGCGGGCGCGCCTGGCGGCGTCGCACGGAGTCGCCGGCGCCACGGTGGCCTCCACCGCGCCGATGATCTCGTCGGAACAGTCGCTGGTGTATGCGGATGGCGCTCCCGAAGACATCGGGAGCGCGCTGGAGGGGCCCTTCGTCAACGTGGTCGGCCGCGATTACCTGGCCCTGCTGGGGACCTCTCTGCTGCGGGGCCGCGGCATCGAGGAGGCGGAGCGGACGGGCGGCGCCCTCATCAACCGGAGCGCCGCGGCGCGCCTCTGGCCCGGCCGCGATCCGCTCGGCCGCTGCCTGCGCCTCGACTCGCGGAGCGCCCCGTGCACCCCGGTGGCGGGCGTCGTGGAAGACGTGGTCCGCACCGCGATCGGCGACCCTCCCGCGTTCCAGGTCTACATCCCCCGCTCCACCCACCCCGGCCGCGGGCACCTCCTGGTCTTCCGCTCGGGCGAAGATGCCGATGAAGTCGCAGCGCTCGTGCGCCCGCTCTTCGCCGAGGCGTTTCCCGCGGCCATGACGCCGCGCGTGAGGTCGATCGAGCAGGCCACGGCGGCGCAGTCCGCGCTCTGGCGAAGCGGGGCGATGCTGTTCACCGCGCTCGGAGCGGTGATGGTGCTGCTCGCGTCGGTGGGCCTGTACGGCTCGCTCTCCTACCTCGCCTCCACCCGCTATTACGAGCTCGGGGTGCGAATCGCCTTCGGGGCCCGGCCGCACCGCATCGCTCTCTCGTTCGTGAGCTTCGGCGTGCGGGTGGCCGCGGCCGGGCTGATCGGCGGCCTCGTCCTCCTGCGGCTCGGGCAGTCGCACCTGCAGCCGCTCCTCTTCCAGACCCGCGTCTTCGACCCCTGGGTGATCGGCGCCGCGTTCCTCCTGCTCGCCACCGTAAGCATCGCCGCCGCCGCGCGCCCCGCCCTCATCGCCGCCCGGGCCGACCCCCTGGCGCTGTTGCGAGGGAGC
>DASVSA010000122.1:0-4295 GCA_036388335.1 Longimicrobium sp.
CGGGCCCCGTGCTGTGGGGCGACGTGGAGCGGGGGGTGGCGGCGCCGCTCTGGACCGAGCTGGGGCGCCCCCGCTTTCCCCTCGCCGCGCCGCGGCGCACCGCGGGCGACGTCTTTCTCCCCCTGGGACTGCTGGCCCTACCCCGCGACGACGTCTTTCAGCCGGCGCAGGTGGCGGACGCCACGCCGCTGGAGCGCGACGGCCTCCACCGCTTCGACGTGAACCTGTTCCTGGACCGCGTACTGCGCGACGAGGGGGCCGAGACGCTGCTCGACACCGCTTTCCAGCGCCAGTACCAGCAGCGGCCGGGGGTGCGCCCCACGCGCATGCACGCGCTGCTCCCGGTGGAGGAGGCCTCCATCCTGGCCATGCCCGACGCGGTTCACACCGGGTGGAGCTGGCGCGAGGGGAGCGAAAACGCCCCGCCCGCCGCTCCCGCGGCGCCCGTGATCACCTCCGTCACCGGCCCCGATGGCGAGGAAGGGGTGATGGAGGTGGCCTGGACCCCGATCGCGGGCGCTACGGGGTACCTGCTGGAAGACTCCACCGACCCGCGCTTTGCGCGCGACGTGCGGCGCACGTCCGCGCGCACCCCCGCCGCGCGCCTGCTGCGCCCCGCGCCCTGCCCCGCGGCCAGCTGGCTGCGCGTGCGCGCCGAGGCCGAGTCCGGGCGCAGCGCCTGGTCCGAGAGCTGGCTGCAGGGAGTGCCGGGCGACCGCTTCCGCGCCTGCGGCGTGGTGCCCCTCCCCGCGCCGGCGCTGGACCCGTTGGCGGTGGAGGAGGGGCGGCTGGCGCTCACCTGGAGCGGCCCGGGCGACGCGTTCGTGCTGGAGACGTCGGTGGAGCCGACGTTCGGCGCGCCGGTGCGGGTGTACGCCGGGCCCGCACGGCAGTACGACGTGTGGGCGCCGGACGGGGCCGCGTACTTCCGGGTCGCCGCGCGGCGCGGGAGCGAGGAGAGCCCCTGGTCGGCCACGGTGGCGTACGCGCCTCCGCCCGCCGCCCGCTGGGAAAGCAACCCCGCCGCCGACCCGTCGCTGCTGCCGCGCCTTCACCAGGCCATGCTGCGCTTCTGCGCGGCGCGCTCGGACATCTTCACCGTCCTCTCCCTTCCCGTGCGCATGCGCGAGGAAGAGGCGCTGGCGCACGCGTCCGCGCTGGCCGACAGCCTGGGCGCCGGCTCCGCCGAGCCGGGCGACCAGGCGGCGCGCACCCTTTCGTTCGGCGCGCTCTACCACCCGTGGACGGTGGTGGCGGCTCCTACGTCCGGGCAGCCCACGCGCGCCATCCCGCCCGACGGCGCCGTGAGCGGCGTGCTGGCGGCGCGCGCCCTGGCGCTGGGCGCGTGGGCGGCGCCCGCCAACCAGCCGCTGGCGGGGGTGGTGGCGCTGGAGCCCCGGCTGGGCGCCACGGCGCGCGCCGCCTTCCTGGGGCGGCGGGTGAACGCGGTGGCGCCCTTCCCCCGCGGCTTCATGGCGTGGAGCGAGGAGACGCTCTCCGACGATGCCGACCTCTCGGGGGTGGGCGTGCGCCGGCTGCTGATCGTGCTGCGCCGCCTGGCCCTGCGCGAGGGGAACCTCTACGTCTTCCAGCCCAACGACGCCTCGTTCCGCCGGCTGGTGCAGCGCCAGTTCGACTCGCTGCTGGCCGACATGTTCACCCGCGGCGCCTTTGCCGGGGCGGTGGCCGCGGAGGGGTTCCAGGTGGTAGCCGACGACACGGTGAACCCGGCCGGGAACGTGGAGCTGGGACGCCTGGTGCTGGAGCTGCGGGTGGCCCCCTCGCGCCCGCTGGCCTTCCTGACCGTGCGCCTGGTGCAGAGCGGCGCCGGCATGACCGTGCAGGAGCGCTGACGTGAGCGCCTTCGACGCCGCCGATGCCGCGGCGCACCCGTTCACCGCCTTCAACTTCGAGGTGGAGATCCAGGTGCCCGGCGTGGCCGACAAGCTGTGCCATGCCGCCTTCAGCGAGGTGGACGGGCTGGAGATGAGCATGGAGCCCAAGACCATCCGCGAGGGCGGGCGCAACGCGGGGCCGGTGCACATGGCGGGGCCGGTGGACTTCGGGCAGCTCACCCTCAAGCGCGGGATGACGGCCAACGTGGACCTGTGGCGCTGGTTCGAGGCGGTGAGCGCCCCCGGCGGCGGGGGCCTGCGCGGCACCGCCAGCGTGGTGGTGCTGGCCGCCGACCGCGCGGTGCAGATGCAGTTCCGGCTGGAGGGGTGCCTTCCCGTGAAGCTCAAGGCACCCGCGTTCTCGGCCAAGGATGGGCAGCTGGCGATCGAGGAGATGCAGGTAGCGTATGAGTCGCTGCGGCTGCTCTAGGGAATGGAGAATGGGGAACGGGGGGAGGGGCTGACGGTGAGTGCCGCCGAGGCTGGGGCCGCTGGACGGGCCCGTCCAATCTGACTGAGGGTCCAGGAGACCATGCCGAACGCAAAGGAACGTGCCCTGGCCAAGGCGGTGCTTACCGAGCTGTGGCCGGGGAGCGACGGGGCGCTCAAGGAGCAGAACAAGGACGGCGGCGCGCCGCGCAAGGTGGTGGTGCAGTTCAACCCCGAGACGCTGAAGGTTTCCTTCAGCAACCAGAACGCGGGGGGAAGCCAGCCCGGCGGCTCGTCCACGCAGTTCGTGGGCAAGGGCGCCACCAAGCTGGCGCTGCAGCTGTGGTTCGACGTGCAGCTCCCCCTCCCCGCCGGCGCCGCGGACCCCGGGGGCGACGTGCGCAAGCTCACCAGCGAGGTCACCTACTTCATGACCCCGCAGGAGACCACGAAGAACGGGGAAACGGGGCTGCTTCCCCCCGGCGTCCAGTTCCAGTGGGGGACGTTCATGTTCAAGGGCACGGTCGACTCGCTGGAAGAGTCGCTCGAGTACTTCTCCGAAGAGGGCAAGCCGCTGCGCGCCAGCATGTCCGTCAACCTGAGCAAGCAGGACCTGGCGATCGAGTTCGGCGACCCCTCCAAGGGCGTCACCTCGCCCGCGGCGGAGGGGGCCCGGGCGGCGTCGGGGGGCAAGGGGTCGGCCGCGCCGGGCACCCGCCCCATGCAGCCGGCGCGCGAGGGCGACACCGTGCAGGGGGCCTCGTCGCGGGCGGGGGTGGGCGACTGGAAGAAGGTGGCGCTCGCCAACGGGATCGAGAACCCGCGCCTGGTGCCTCCCGGCAAGCTCCTGGACGTGTCGGGAACCGTCTCCGTCTCCGCCGCCGCCTCGCTGGGGCTGAGCGGCGCCACCGCCCCCTCGTTCAGGGGCTCCGCAGGCGCCTCTGGTTCGATCGGAGGATCGGCGTCCATCCAGGGATCCTCGTCGGCCGGCGGGCCGGCGTCCGCCGGAGCCTTCGCATCCTTACGCCTGAGGTGACGCCATGCCCGTGATCGTGAACGAGATGGAGGTGGTGCTGGCCCCCGATCCCCCGTCCGGCGGCGGGGCGGAGATGCAGCCGCCCGCCCCGGTCGATCCCCGGGTCTACGCCGAGCTGCAGGAGCGCCGCGTCCGCACCGACCTGCGCCTGCTGGCTCACTGACGCCGGCCTTCATCCTCCCCTCCCGCTTTCGAGGAACATGCCCGACACCGGCGCCCCCGGCATCTACCCTTCCCGCCCCCGCATCTCCATCGACGGGCGCGAGGAGGCCGCGCTCGGCGCCCAGGTGCAGGACCTGTTCGTGGAGGAGACGGTGGCGGGGCTCTACCGCTGCGAGGCCACCTTCATCAACTGGGGCCCGAAGAACGGCGCCGTGGGCTTCCTCTACTTCGGCCGCGACGTGCTGGAGTTCGGGAAGACGCTCAAGATCGAGATGGGGGCCGGCGACGGGGCGGGGACGGTGTTCGAGGGGCGGATCACGGCGCTGGAGGGGCGCTTTTCCGGCGCGCGTCCGCCGGAGCTGCTGGTGCTGGCCGAAGACCGCCTGCAGGACCTGCGCATGACGCGGCGCACGCGGACCTTTGAAGACGTGAGCGACGCGGACGTGGTGCGCCGCATCGCCAGCGCCCACTCGCTGCGCGCCGACGTGGACTTCAGCGGCCCCACCCACCGGGTGGTGGCCCAGGTGAACCAGAGCGACCTGGCGCTGGCCCGCGACCGCGCCCGCGCCGCCGGCGCCGAGCTGTGGGTGGAGGGCGACACGCTCATGGCCAAGCCGCGCACCGCCCGCGACGCCGGCAGCGCCACCCTGACCTTCGGGCAGGCGCTGATTGAGCTGTCGGTGACGGCGGACCTGGCCCACCAGGCCACCGGCTTCACCGTGGCCGGCTGGGACGTGGCGGGCAAGCGAGCCGTGTCGCACCGGGCCACGGAC
>DASVSA010000123.1:0-28707 GCA_036388335.1 Longimicrobium sp.
CCATCCGCTCGCGCACGGGGCGGGTGCTGGTGAGGATGGGGTTCGGGGGGCACGATGCGCCGAGCGTGCTCATCCACCGCGCGGCGCTCCACTCGGCGCTGGCGCAGGCGCTGCCGGCCGGGGCGGTCACCACCGGCGCCACCGCCCAGGATTTCGTGGACGAGGGCGACCGCGTGCGGGTGAGCTTCGCGGGGCCGGGCGAGGTGCAGGGCGCGGCGCTGGTGGGCGCGGACGGGCTGCGCTCCGCCGTGCGGCGCCGGCTGCTGGACGACGGCGAGCCGGTGTACCGCGGCTACCCGGTGTGGCGCGGCGTGGTGGAAGACGCCGGCGGGTTCCCCGGCACGGACGAGCTCACCGAGTCGCTGGGGGCGGGGCTGCGCTTCGGCATCGTGCCCATCGGCGGGGGGCGCGTGGCGTGGTGGGCCACGGCGAACGAGGCGGAGGGTTCGGACGATGGCGCGGAAGGCCCGCGCGCGAAGCTCCTCCGCCTCTTCCGCGGCTGGCACGCGCCCATCCCGCGGCTGCTGGAGGCGACGCCGGACGATTTCATCCTCAAGAACGACAGCTACGACCGGCCGCCGGTGCGCGGCTGGGGGCGCGGGCGCGTGACGCTGCTGGGAGACGCGGCGCATCCAACCACGCCCAACATGGGGCAGGGCGGGTGCCTGGCCATCGAGGACGGCGCGGTGCTGGCCGCCTGCCTCGCCCGCCACCCGGAGATCCCCGCTGCGCTGCGGGACTTCGAGCGGCGCCGCTACCGCCGCGTGGCGGGGATCGTGCGCCAGTCGCTCCGTTACGGACAGGTGGCGCAGTGGGAGCAGCCGGCCGCCGTGCGCCTGCGCGACGCGCTCTTCCGCCTCACCCCCGACGCCGTCTCGGACCTGATGATGAGGAGGATGTTCGCCTTCGAGGCGTAGCTGGCGCGCAGGTTGCGGCGGGTCGCCGCCTTCGGGTGGGGGGACGACTCACGACACGGAGGCGGGGATGCGACCCTTCTTCATGCATCGCTTCGAAGAGCCGACGCTCGCGCTGCTGCGCGTGGTGGCGGGGCTGATGTTCATGCAGCACGGCGCCCAGAAGCTCTTCGGCTGGCTCAAGGCCCCCGACGCGCCGCCGGGCACGGTGGAGCTGATGTCGCAGATGGGGCTGGCGGGGGTGCTGGAGTTCTTTGGCGGGCTGATGATCGTGCTCGGCCTCTTCACACGGCCGGTGGCGTTCGTCCTGGCGGGCCAGATGGCCTTCGCCTACTTCACGGCCCATGCGCCGCAGGGCCCCGTCCCCATCCTGAACGGCGGCGAGCTGGCCGTCCTCTTCTGCTTCATCTTCTTCTACTTCTCCGCCCGCGGCGGCGGCCGGTACAGCCTGGACCACCTGATGTCGCGCAGAGACACGGAGACACGGAGATGAAGTCATCTCCGTGTCTCCGTGCCTCTGTGTGAGATTCAAACGCGCAGGGCCGTCAGCATCCTCGCGAGGCTCTCGTCGTCCGGGAGGACGAGGAAGGTGCCGCGGATCTCGGGTCCGTCTTCCAGCGTGAAGCGGGTGTTGATGGAGAGCACCGGGTCGCTGCCGGGGCCGCGCGCGGCGGCCTCGCCCACTACGCGCGCGCCGGGGCCGGTGTACACGCGCGGCGGCGTGGGAAGCAGCACGCCGCCCACGATCTGCGAGAGCGCGTTGAGGTAGGCGGACGCAAGGATGTTCCCCACCTCCTGCACCGCGGAGCGCTCCAGCACGCTCAGCTCGCCGTCCGCCGTGGGGCGGCCCGTGAGGAGGCCGGCGAGGCGCTTGGCGGCCTCGTGCGTGAAGACGAGCAGCGTCTGGCCGGTGAGGTCGCCCACCATGTGGACGTCCACGGCCGCGACTTCGCCGTGCGGGTTCTCCAGCAGCTCGGCGATGCCGTCGCGGCCCTTCACGGCCAGGGCGGGGACGTTGATCATGATGGAGTGGCCGGTCATCTGCGAGAGCGCCGTGGCGGCGTGCCCCGCACCGATGTTGGCCACTTCGCGCAGCGCGTCCAGCTGCATGGCCGAGAGCGACGAGGGCGCGGACATCATCCCACCACCCGCTTCACGGCTTCCAGCACGCGCGAGGGCTGGAACGGCTTCACCACGAAGTCGCGGGCCCCGGCCTGGATGGCCTCCGTCACCAGCGCCTGCTGCCCCATGGCGCTGCACATCAGGATGCGGGCGCCCTCGTGCTCCTTCAGGATCTCACGCACGGCGTCGATGCCGCCCATCTGGGGCATCACGATGTCCATGGTCACCAGGTCCGGCTTCAGGCGGCGGTAGTGCTCGACGGCCTCCATGCCGTTCTCGGCCTCGCCGACCACCTCGAATCCCGCACCGGTGAGGATGTCGGCCAGCATGGTCCGCATGAAGATGGCGTCGTCGCAGATAAGTACGGAAGCACTCATTGGTGTTCTACGGGTGTCGGGAGTGGAGCGGCGGGACGGCGGGAGCCCCGCGCCAGCTGGAGGTTGGCGCGGCGGGGCGCGTGTCACGATGGGGAGGTGAGCCGCTGAATCTGCGCCAGATGGCGCGGCGGCACAAGGGACGCGGGCCCCGTGGCACGCAATTTCCCACTCGGCGGACGATTTTCGCCGAGCCCCGAGAACGCCGCCCCGGCGGCCACACCCGGACCGATGCCCCGCACCCAGCTCGCCAAGCGCCAGGGCCTTGCGCTCGCCACCAGCGGCCTCCTGCTGGCGCTGGCGGTGATCGCCGTCCTGCACGGCATCCACTTCACGGAGGTGACGGCGCGGGAGTGGACCGCCCTGGCCACCGTGGCCGTGGGGCTGCTGGGCGCGACCTGGGCGATCCTGGAGCACGCCACCTTCTGGCGCGCGTGGGACCCGCACTTCGTGCTGGTGCCCTCGGTGGCGGTGGTGGTCCTCCTCAGCTTGATGATCAGCGTGGCGCCGGAAACGCGCACGCTGGTGCTGGGCGTGTGGCCGGTGGTGCTGATCTTCGCGGCCGGGTACCTGGGCTTCGTCTCCGCCGGCTTCCTCAGCCTGCTGATGACGGCCGGCTACCTGGCCGCCACCTGGGCCTCGGGGATGCGCGGCCTGCGCGTGGAGGTGGAGGTGCTGGTGGGCGGCGTGTTCCTGCTCACGTGCCTCTACTCCGGGGTGGTGCTCTCGCGGCTGCGCCGGCAGCGCAACGAGCTGGGCGCCGCCCGCGCGGAGCTCACGCGCCTGGCGCTCACGGACGCCCTCACCGGCCTCGCCAACCGCAGGCACTTCGACGACGTGCTGGCCGCGGAGCTGTCGCGCGCGGACCGGCACCAGGGCGTATTGAGCCTGGCCATCATCGACCTCGATCACTTCAAGGCGTTCAACGACCGCTACGGCCACCCCGCGGGCGACGCGGCGCTGAGCGCGGTGGGCGCGCTGCTGCGGGCGCGGGTGCGCGGGCACGATACGGTCGCGCGCCTGGGCGGCGAGGAGTTCGCGGTGCTGATGGTGGGGGCGTGCGGGGAGGCGGCGTGGCGCACGGCGGAGCGCATCCGCCAGTCGGTGACGGAGCACGCCTTCGGCGCGGGCGGCACCCACATCACCGTCAGCATCGGCCTGGCGACCGCGCCGGGCGACGGCTCCACCCCCGCCGAGCTGGTGCGCGAGGCGGACCGGGCTCTCTACCGGGCCAAGGCCGCGGGCCGCGACACCATCGCCGTCGCCGAGCGGGACGTGGCGGCGGCGCACTGAACGGCAGGCTCACACGGAGGCACAGAGGCACGGAGAGGGGGTACGGAGGGACGAACTTCTCACCCGCGCATCCGCCGATGATCTCTCCCGCCGCATACCGCGCACTCGCGGACACCGTCGTCCTGGTGCACCTCGCATTCGTGCTGTGGGTGGTGCTGGGGGGACTCGCCGCGCTGCGCTGGCCCAGGCTGGCGTGGGCGCACCTGCCGGCGGCGGCGTGGGGCGCGGCCATCGAGTTCGCCGGGTGGATCTGCCCGCTCACCTACCTGGAGAACCACCTGCGCCTGCTGGGCGGGGGCGCGGCGTACCGGGGCGGGTTCGTGGACCGCTACATCCTCCACATCCTCTATCCGCAGGGCCTCACGCGCGGCACGCAGGTCGTGCTGGGGATCGTGGTGCTGGCCATCAACGGCTACGTGTACAGCCGGCTGCTGGCCCGGCGCCGCGCCCCCCGCCTCAGCGGTGCTCGAAGCGCAGGCTGAGCAGCTCCACCAGCCCCGCGGCCCCCGCCTCGCGCGCCACCGCCAGCCCGTCCCTGTAATGCGACCCGGCGCGGATGGGGTCCTCCGCCTCGTACGCGATCTCCCCCAGCATGAAGTGGCACTGCACGGTGCGCAGGCGGTCGCCGGCGCGCGTGAAGGCGCGCACCGCGTCTGCCAGGCGGGTGCGCGCCTCGTTGCGTACGCCGCGCGCGTGGTGCGCCACCGCCAGCGCCATCCCGCCCAGCGCCGCGCGGTGGTCGTCGCGCGCCCGCCGCCCCGTCTTCAGCGCCGCCTCGGCCGAGCTCTGCGCCGCCTCCAGCTCGTTGCGCGCCACCAGCGCCACGGCCCGGTTCGCCTGCACCAGGAACAGCGTCCATTCGTCCGGCTCCCCGGCGTGGAGCGCCGCCTCCGCCGCGGCGAAGCGGACCAGCGCCTCGTCCGGGTCGCCGCGCAGCGCCGCCACCACGCCCAGGTTGATCTCGGCGCGCGTACCCTCGGCGCCGCCGGACTCCAGCGCCTGCCGCGCGCCGATCTCCGCGTCGTCCAGCAGCCCCGCGTGGATGCGCGCCGCCGCGGACTCGTTGAGCGCCGCGCCCAGCAGCGCCGGCAGCCGCAGCCGCCGCGCCAGCTCGGCCCCCTCGCGAGCGAACGTGTCGGCGCGCGCCCACGCCATCCGCGCGCGCGCCCCCCCCGCAGACGCCAGCACGTGCTCCACCGCCCCCGCCGCGTCCCCCGGCACGGGCGCGGGGGACGTGAACGGGCGCCCGGCGGGCACGTAGCCCCCGGGGATGATCTCGTCGAGCAGTGTGGTAGCGATCACTCTCTGTGTCTCTGTGCCTCCGTGTGAGGCCCGTTCGTTATACCGACAGCCCGCCGGTCTCCGCCGGCGTCTCGTGGGGCGAAACGCAGGGGAAGGAGATGGCGAACGCGGTGCCGTCCACCGGGTCGAACTCGGCCCAGGCGCGGCCTCCCACCGATTCGATGGTCTCGCGCACGATGGCCAGGCCCAGGCCGGTGCCCTCCTCTCCGGTCACCGTGCCCTCGTGCGCGCGGAAGAAGCGGCGGAAGAGATCGGCGCGCGCTTCTTCGGGGACTCCCAGCCCGTTGTCGCGCACCTTCACCACCACCTCGCAGGGGTCGTCTTCCCTGACCGTGCCCTCCACGCGCACCCAGTGGTCCGGCTTGCCGGGGTCGCGGTACTTCACGGCGTTGGACACGTAGTTGGTGAGGCAGAGCTCCACCGCCGCCGCCGGCACCTCCACGCGCGGAAGCGCTTCCGAGAGCTCGATGCGTACGCGGCGCGCCTCGGCGAAGTCGCGAAGCTGGCGCGCCACCTCGGCCGCCGCGTCGTAGAGCAGCACGTTGCGGGCGGACTGGCCGGACCCGTCCGTCTCCACGCGCGAGAGCTCCAGCAGGTCCTCCAGCACGCTCTGCATCCCGTCCGCGTTGCGGGCGATGATGTCGGTGAACTTCACCCGCTGCGCCGCGTCGCCGCCCACCCAGTCCTCGCGCAGCATCTCGTTGGCCCCGCGCACGGTGTTGATGCGGTTCTTCATCTCGTGCGTGAGGGAGCGGTTGAAGGCGCGCAGGCGGTCTTCGCGCTCGCGCACGCGGGCCTCGGCCAGGGCGAGGAAGTGGTTGGTGGTGTACTGCTGGATCACCGCCACGGCGCGGAACACCCGGTGCGAGCACGCCAGCAGCTCGCCGGGGGTGCAGCCGGGCCCCATCCGGTCCGCCGCCTCGCTCAGGTGGTCGAAGAGGATCCCGCCCAGTATCTCGTACTCCTTGAGGATCTGGTGGGCCTCGAAGCCCTGCGCGTGGCGGAGCGCCCCCAGCTCCATCGCCTTGGCCACCACGGGTACGTCGGCGGTGATCTCCGCGGCGCTGTTCTCCAGGTAGTCCGCGATCCCGTCCACCAGCAGGGGGACGTGGTTGAGCAGCTCGTTGGAGGGAAAGACGTGGGTGGGATGGAGCGCCACCCGGTCCGAGATGCGCTCCAGCCAGCGTCCCACCAGCTCCTCGCGCGCGCCGCGGACACTGTGGGCCATCGCCTGCGCAAGCGGTTCGTGGGCGGAGATCATTGCTCTGGATGGAACGGGAATGCGCCAGCGGTCCCCAGCCGGGGACGAGCCGTTCTCGTCAGCGCAAGCGCCGTTCCGGGGGATTCGACTGCTGAGCTCACACAGAGGCACAGAGGCACAGAGACAGGTTCTTCTCCGTGCCTCCGTGCCTCTGTGTGAGGTCCTTACCGGACGATGTCGCGGGCGCGGTCGATGAGATCGCGGGCGCCGCGCTGGACGCCGGAGAAGCCGCCGCGGACGCGGTCGGTGAAGCCGCCGCCCTCGTGCTGGTGAAGGGAGTGCCAGCGCGGGCCGCCGGGCTCGGAGATGCGCTCGAGCACCTCCTCCACCTCCACCTCGCGGTCGCGGTCGAGGCCGGCGTAGTGGATGGCCAGGTCGGCCTGGGCGATGATCCCCACCAGGCGCCCCTCGCCGTCCACCACGGGGACGCGGCGGACGCGCTCGCGGCGCATCACGTCCATCACCTGGCGGATGGAGGCGTTGCGGTTGACGGTGGCCACGTTGGGCGTCATGCACTCCGCCACGGTGGAGGACGCGCCCAGGCCCTTGGCCATGCCGCGCACCACGAGGTCTCGGTCGGTCACCACGCCGCGCAGGCGCCGCACGTCCGGGTCGTCCACCACGGGGATGATGCCCACGTCGAGCTCGGCCATGCGGGTGGCCACCTCGCCGAGGGTGGTGCCGGGGGTCACGACCTCGGGGTTCTCGGTCATGATGTCGCGGGCGCGCTCGGCGGCGGGGGTGCGGTTGCCGGGGGCGGGGGCGCCCCACTGCCGGCCCTGCGTGCCGCCGGGCTGGTTGCCGCCTCCCTGCCCGCCGCGGGCCGCCGCGCCCGTCACCCACCCGGAGTCGGTGCCGTACTCGCCGCCGCGCCCGAAGCCGAGGCCGCGGTCCGCGGGTCCGCCCTGCCCGTAGACCGGCGGGCGCGGGCGTCCACCGGAGTTGTCGCCGCCGTTGAAGTCCCTTCCGTACCGAGCCATGGTCGCCTCCGTCCGTGCGGTTTGAAGTCGAAGCTTCGGACCCGGGGCGCCCGGCAAGTTGTGCACCGGTGCGCGAGCCACGGCTTCCCCGTACCTTGCCGCCACACCCCATTTTCACCCGCATCTCCCCGGCCGATGACGAGCGACCCCCTCCGACCACCCTCCCGCATCCGCGAAGCGCTGGGCGGCGCGAGGGGGCGCGGAGTGCGCGTGGGAGTGATCGATTCGGGGTGGGATCGCTCCCTCGCGGAACCGCGCGTCCTTCCCGGCGCGGGCTTCGTGGGCCCCGGCAGCGACTTCGCCCTGGCGCGGTCGGGCGACGACGGCGACCGGCTGGGCCATGGCACCGCCTGCGCCGACCTCGTCCTGCGCATGGCGCCGGCGGCGGAGATCGTGCCGATCCGCGTCTTCGGCGGGCGGCTGGAGACCTCGCCGGAGGTGCTGGCGGCGGCGATCGAGTGGGCGGCGGACGAGGGAATCCCCCTGGTGAACGTGAGCCTGGGGACGACGCTGGAGCACGCGCGCGCCCCGCTCCTGGCCGCGTGCGAGCGCGCCTCGCGGGCCGGTGTCACCCTGGTGGCCGCCGCCCCCAACGGCCCCGCGCCCGCCTACCCCGCCAGCTTCCCCGGCGTCATCGGCGTGGACGCGGACCGCTTCCCCTCGCCCTGGGACTTCCGCTACCGCGCGGGCGAGGCCATCGAGTGCACGGCGGCGGGCCACGAGCAGCGCCTGCGCTGGCTCGGCGGGCGCGAAGAGGTGAAGTCCGGCACCTCGTTCGCGGCGCCCCACATCACCGGCATCATCGCCCTAATCCTGGAGCGGAATCCGGGCGCGTCCCCCCTCCAGGTCCGCCAGATCCTGGCGCGGCTCGCTCACCAGTAACGGCGGTCTCGCGCGAAGACATGGAGGCGTGGAGAGAAAGCGTAACTTGTGACGCTCCGGCGGGTTGACGGACGGGGGCGGCTCGCATACCGTTGTTGCTACGTGTGGCTCCCTATAGCCACGCGCGCACGAGCCTCCCGGCCGTGCCCCTCCGACAAGGGCAAACCCGCCGAAAGACGGGGACGCAAAGTTTCGAGGCTAAAGCGGGTCCCCCCCGCCACGCCAGTCGAGCCGCCGAAGAGGAAGCATCTCCAATGTTTTCGCTCTCCGTACGCGTCCGTGCGGCCGTCATGGCCGTGCTCGTCCTGGCTTCGTTCCCGCGCTCCGCCCACGCGGACCCGCTGCCGGACGTAAGCTTCTTCAACCGCCCCTTCTACATCGGCGCCTACCTGGGCGACACCGACAACCGCGGCGAGGCCGTGGAGTCCGGGATCGGACGCTTCGCCCGCATGGTGGGGAAGCGTCCCGCGTTCGTGAAGACCTTCCACAACCTGGACGTGGACTTCACGGACCGCGGGTGGGGCGGGCAGCTCGTGCGCCGCACCGTGGCCGCGGGCTCCACGCCGTACCTGGCGCTCGACCTCCGCTTCAACGGCTCCCCCTCGCGCGGGCTGCTGGACGCCATCAACAGCGGCCGCGCGGACGCGCAGCTCGTGCGGATGGCGCGCGGGCTGGGCAGCGTGCGGGGCACCGTGATGATCGCGCCGGGGTGGGAGATGAACGGGCGCTGGAACTACGCCTGGCAAGGCGCCTACAACGGCGACGCGGCGGCGCCGGCCAAATACGTGGCCGCCTACCGCCGCATCGTCACCATCTTCCGGCGCGAGGGCGCGCGCAACGTGAAGTGGGTGTTCAGCCCCAACGTGGGGAACCCGCTGGCCCGCCGCTCCGCCGGCCCGTCGCACTGGAACTGGTACGGGCACTACTACCCGGGCGACGCGTACGTGGACTACCTGGGGCCGCACGGCTACAACGGCCCGTCGGTGTGGGGCGGCGCGTACCAGACCTTCGCCACGGTGTTCAACGGCCGCGACTCGGACAACATCCTCTCCGACCTCGAGGCCCGCTACCCGCGCAAGCAGATCATCATCGGCGAGTTCGCGTCGCAGGAGGCGCGTGGCTTCGACAAGGGCGCCTGGATCCGGGAAGCGTTCGCCACCCTGCAGCAGCACCGCAACGTGATCGGCGCCATCTGGTTCCACACCCGCAAGGAAGCCGACTGGCGCATCGACTCCAGCCGCGCCTCCGTCGAAGCCTTCCGCACCGTGATGCGCGACCCGAACGTGCGCGACTCGTTCCGCTAAAAAGCAAATCTCACACAGAGACACAGAGGCACAGAGATCAGTTCTTCTCTGTGCCTCTGTGTCTCTGTGTGAGCCCTGTTGTTCCCGGCCCGGACATTGCGAGCACCGGCGGTCTGAAACCCGACCTCGGACCCGGCATGCTCAACGCATTCAGAAAGATCCTCCGCCCCACCCTCCGGCAGCAGCTGGAGGATGGAGTGCGCGAAGCCCTCCGGCGCTACGCGGACCGCCGCACGGCGCCCGACCTGCGCGTGTACGTATCCACCGACCTGGTGCCCGGCGGCGTCAGCGAGGCGATGTGGGCGCGCGACGAGGCCGACCACCTCCGCCGCTTCTCGGCCCAGTGGGCGCAGGACAACGGGATCGCCCGCGCCGGGCTGCGCGTGGAGGTGGTGCTGCTGGATACGAAGCGCGAGTTCGCCTTCGTGAAGCCGCTGGGGCTGGAGCAGCCGGCCGCGGAGCCGGCGCCCGCACCCCGCCCCGCCGCCCCCCGCGGGCCTGATCGCGCCATGGTGGCCGCGCCCCCGGCACCCGCCGCCCACGGCGCGGGCGCCGTGCTGGAGGTGGTCGTCTCGGAGACGGTGAGGGACCCCATCCAGGTGCAGGGGGAGCTGGTGGTGGGCCGCAAGCCGGAGCCGGGGGTGTTCGCCCTGGGCGACCGGTACATGAGCGGCCGCCACGCCCGCTTCGCCCAGCGGGGCGGGCAGGTGACGGTGACCGACCTGGACTCCAAGAACCGCACCTTCGTCAACGACACCCCGCTGGTGCCGCACCAGGAGCAGCCGCTCTCCCCGGGCGACACCATCCGCATGGGGAACACCGTCCTCCGCCTCGCCCGCTCAGGCTGAAACCGTGCTGGACACTCTGCTCAACCTGGGGCTGCGCGCCCTGTACATCCTCTTCGGCGTGGGCGCCTTCCTGGCGATCCTGCGCTGGAGCGTCACGGCCATCCGCGAGAAGCGCGAGCGGTGGGCCGTGTTCCTGGCGTTCGGGATGCTGCTGCTGGCCGGCGTGTACGCGGCCGGGCACGCGCTGATCCTCGCCAACCGCGAGTACATCGAGGAGGGGCGCGAGCGCTACGCCCGCTTCGGCGACCCGCGCGCGTCGGAGATCAACCGCGGCGACCTGCGCGGGTGGCTCCTGGACTGCACGGGCAAGGACGCCAACGCGCTGGCCCGCTACGGGATGCGCGACGGCGAGGTGCAGCGCGTGTACCCGCTGGGCGAGGCCGGCGCCAACCTGCTGGGCGGCGGCGAGGACGCGGACAAGCGCGACTACACCATCGAGCGCATCTTCGCCGAGCGGCTGCGCGCGCCCAAGAACTTCCGCGAGCGCACCGAGCTTCACGCGGCCGGCGAGGACATGCAGCTCACCCTGTGCGCCGACGCCACGCGCCAGGCGTACTCGCTGCTCAAGACCTCCGGCTTCCCCGGCGTGGTGGTGATGCAGGACGTGAAGACGGGCGCCATCGTGGCCTACACCTCCACCGGCACGGCCGAGCAGGCGCCGCTGGGGATCAAGCGCTATACGCTCCCCGGCTCCGTCTTCAAGCTCGCCCTCTCCGCCCTCTGGTGGGACAGCGGGATGGGCGACCGCTGGATGCCCTGCCCCGCCTCCATCCAGGTGGGGAACCGCAAGATCCGCAACTTCGAAAGCCACGCGTATCCCAGCATCGAGATCCCGCGCAAGATGCTGGTGGTCTCGTGCAACACGCAGGCGATCGCCATGGCCTTCCAGATGCGCCAGCAGCTGGGCGAGGAAGCCTTCGCGGACGCCTACCGCCGCTACGGCTTCATCCCCTACACGGGCGACGCGCCGGCGGAGAAGGCGGCCGAGTTCTGGAACACGTCGTCGGACCGGTGGGCGAAGCGGATGACGCCGCCGCCCAACCGCGTGCTCTTCCGCGCCAAGTTCAACCCCTTCGACTGGGCCCAGATGGCGATCGGGCAGGGGCCGGTGGACGTGACCCCCATCGCCGTGTCGCGCTTCATCCAGGCCATCGGCAACAACGGGGTGATGCTTCCTCCGACGTTTGAGCAGGAGCGCGTGAACGAGCGGCCGGAGGGGCGCGAGATCATGAAGCCGGCTACGACGCGCAAGCTGCAGGAGGCGATGCTTCAGGTGGTGGATAGCGGCACGGCGGTGAGCGTGAAGCCCGTGCTCGACCGCCTCACCTGGGACCTGGGCGGCAAGACGGGTACGGTGGACATCCGCCGCGGCCAGCGGCCCGACGGGTGGTTCGCCGGGCTCATCCACGGGCCGGACGGGCAGCCGCGCTACACCATGGTGGTGTACCTGCAGCAGGCGGGGCAGGGCGGGCGCGCCCCGGCCGCCGTGGCCGCCGCCATGACGCGCTGGATGGCGCTGCGCGAGGATGGGCAGGGCGCCATCCGCCCGCCGCGCATGGCCGCGCGGGGGGTGGAGTGATGGCGCTCCGCGACCTGTTCCGCCGCGCCATGGTGAGCCCTCTGCCCAAGGGGCCCAAGGGCGTGGCCATCGACCTCAAGGCCCACAACCGCCCTTCGGCCGAGCGCAGCGGGCGCGTGATCCCCGGCCTGCTCTGGTGGGGGCTGCTGCTGGGCGTGGTGTTCTACGTGCTGGCCCACCTTTCCATCGCCATGGACGTGTGGCCGGTGCACGGCACCTCGATGGGCGCGGGCGCCACCTTCGTGCGCGACATGGCGGCGCTGGGCGCCTGGCTCCTGCTGCTGGTGGTGCTGAGGAAGATCGGCTACCGGGGAAGCTGGCCGGTGGTGGTGCTCCCCATCATCATCTTCTGCATGGCGCGCCCCTCCATCTTCCAGACCTTCACCGATCCGGCGTACCAGGCGCCGGCGGGGAGGAAGGCGGCGGCCAACGACCTCAAGGCCACGCGGTCGCGCCTCTCCACCATCGAGCGCGCGTACTCGCCGGAGCGCAAGCAGGCCGTCTTCCAGGGTCCGCCGCCCCCGCTTCCCGATCCCTTCGCCAAGGCGATGGAGGGGCAGGTACGCGGCGCGCTGATCCCGCGCATCCTGACCTACCTCCCCGTGTTCACGGCCCCGCTGGCGCTGCTGGTGGGCTTCCTGATGGCGCGCCGGGGGTGGCTGCTGCGCTGGGTGCGCGACCGGCGATTGTGGTTCTTCGCGCCGGCCATGATCCTCTTCTTCGGGCTGGCGTTCGCGCCCGGCGCGCGCACCACGGGCAAGGTGTTCGGCACCACGCCGTGGGAGCTGCTCCTTCCCCTGTTCATCGGGGTGTGGGCGGCCACGCTGGCCGACGACGCGTACAACCTGGGGCAGATCGGGCAGGCGTTCAGGCCCCAGCGGGTGCTGCGGCTGGTGCTGTACGGCGCCATCCCCCTGATCCCCTTCCTCATCATACACGAGCTGGGCCTGTCGGTGGTGATGGCGGGGAGCATGGCGGCGATGCTGCTGGTGGGTACGCGGCGCGGGTGGTGGGCGGGGCTGATGCTGGGCGTGTGGGCGCTTCTGGTGTTCGCGGCGTTCAGCACGGACCCGCGCTCCATCCAGCGCCTCAACCTGGCGTACCAGCCGTACCAGGACCTCGAGTCGCTCCCCCAGCAGCAGGCGCAGCGCTGGGGCGAGCGGGCCAACTTCCAGATCAAGCTTTTCGACGCCAACATCCTGGAGGGCGGCCTGCTGGGCGAGGGCGCCGGCCGCGGGCACCCGGAGACGGCTCCCAACGCGGCGGACGACGGCTACATCACCACCATCGCGGCCCACTGGGGGCTGGCGGGCTCGATGGCGCTGGTGCTCGTGTACACGTATTTCATCATGCAGATGCTGGGCGTGGCCGTGCGCGAGCCGGGAGCGTTCGAGCGCACGCTGGCCACGGGGCTGGCGCTGCTGATCGCCATCCCCTTCTGGCTGGCCACGCTGGGGGGGATCCGGGTGATCCCGCTCACGGGCGTGGTGGCGGCGTTCGCGGCGCACGGCGGCTCCAAGCTGCTGGCCGCGGCCATCGGCGTGGGGATCATCGCGGGGATCAGCCACCGCAGAACCGAGGAGGAACGTCTGGAGCACGCACTCGCCTCGCCCGTGGAGGGCGGTGAAACCGCGGCGACGGGGGTCCGCATCGTATGACCGCAAACTCCACTGGGCTCGTGAAGATGCACGGCCTGCTCTTCGACGTGGCCGGGATCAGCGCGCAGGGCCCCCGCCCGGAGAACCAGGACGCCTTTTCGGTGGACGCCTTCGCCGGCACCGGGCTGGTGGCCGTGGCCGACGGGATGGGGGGCGAGCGCGCGGGGCGGATGGCGGCCGACACGGCGCTGCGCGCCGTGGCCGAGCAGGCGCCCATCCAGTCGCTGGACGCCGCCCGCTACGCCGTGCGCGCGGCCGATGAGGCCGTGGCCCGCGCCGCCCTCGAAGCCCCCGACGACCGGCACGGGATGGGGTGCGCCCTCGCCATCGCCTCGCTCACCCGCGACCGCAGCCACGGGCTGGGGTGGGTGTGCGCCAACGCGGGCGACGTGCGCGTGCTCTCGCGCTCGCCCGACGGCACGGTGAGGCTGGAGACGCGCGACCACACCCCCGCCTTTGCCCGCTGGGAGGCCGGGGAGATCGCGCTGGACGAGATCCCCGACTCGCCGGGCGCCAACAAGCTTCAGCGCGCCGTGGGCCGCGGCGCCGAGGCCGACGCGTCGTGGGTGCCCGTGCGGCCGGGGTGGACGTACCTCCTGGTGTCGGACGGGATCACCAAGGCGATGAGGCTGGACGAGCTGGGCCAGGCCATGATGGTGGGCGACGCCGCCACCGCGTGCGAGGCCATCGCGCGCAAGGTGGAGGAGCGCGGCCCCGACGACAACTACACCGCGGTCGCGGTGCGCGTGCTGGCCGACGGCGCCGCCGCCGACGACACCGACGACTCGCTCACCCAGGAAAGCCCGCGCCGGCCGGCTGCGGCGCCCCTCGCGGCGCGCCCCGCCGCGAGCGGACCCCTCAACCCGCCCGAACCCGTGACCCGATCCCGCACGTCGCCGCTGGCGCCCATCGCCCTGCTGCTGGCGCTGGCGGCCGTGGCGCTCGCCGGCTACTCGCTGATGACGGCCCTCGCCGCCCGCGACTCGGCCCGCTCCGGCACCGCCGGCGTGGCCGACCTGCGCTCCCGCGTAGCCGCCGTGGAGGCGAGCCTGGTGACCCCCGACACGGCCGCCGCCGACAGCGCGCGCCCGGCCGCCGGGGCGCCCACGCCGCCGGCCCAGACCGCCCCGGCGCCCGCCGCCAACCGCACGAGCCCGCGATGAGCGACGTCACGCCGCGCCCCGCCGCGCCCGAAGAGCCGCTCCTGGACCAGCTCCTGCGCGAGGCCGTCCCCGAGATCAAGCTGGCGCTGGGCGACCTGATCGACCGCGACAACGCGCGCTCCCTGCCGGACCGCTACGCCCGCCTCCTCCCCGAGACGGTGCTGGTGGTGACGCTGAGGCCCGACGCCGCGCGCTCGCTGGCGCCCGTGGCCGCGCAGCTGGAGGCGGAGCTCGGCGACTCGTGCATGAGGCACGGCTCGCTCTACGACCGTCCCTACCGCGTGCGTCTCCACGAGGCGGGGGACCCGGGCGCGCCCCTCTTCCGGATCACCAAGGAAGCCGCGGGCGGCCCGTCGGACCAGCCGGGGCTGGTGGCGGGCGCATCGGAGCCGGCGCCCGCACTGGGCACGGTGTCCGCGCCACCGCTGACGCCGCCCGTGCCTCCCATCGAGGTGCGAGGCGACCGCTTCGCCCCGCCGCCGCCCACGGCGCACGGCGAAACGATCGCGGTGCCGCCCCCCCGCGCCACCCGCGCGCCCGTGCAGGACGACCCGGACGCCACGCGGATGGAGGGCCTGGCCCCCGCGCGCACCTCGCCCGCCCCGGGGTGGGAGTCCGGCCGGTGGGAGCTGGTGGTGGAAGACTCCGAGGGCGCCGACGCGGAGACCTTTCCGCTCCCTAACGCCGAGGCCACGGTGGGCCGGCACACGGACAACCCGGCGCTGCGCAGTGACCTGATGCTGACGGGCGCCCCGCAGGTGAGCCGCCGCCACCTCGCCCTGCGCTGGGACCCGCGCGACGACAAGCCGGGCTTCCGCGTGGCCAACCTGGGCCTCAACGCGCTCTGGATCGAGGACGACGAGATACCCGGCGCCAACCTCAAGGGCCCGTTCAGCCTGGACGCCGTCCCCGAGCGCCACGTGCGCTGGGTGGCCGCGGACGCGCGCATGCGCATCGGCGAGAACGGCCCGGCGCTCCGCATCCGCCCCAGGGCGGCGCCTGCAGCTGCCGCGGCGCCCGCCGAGCCAGAGGATCCGGACGCGACGCGGTTCGGGTAGGCCCTCACCCGGCAGCTTACAGCTGCCACCCTCTCCCATAAACACGATGGGAGAGGGGACTACTTCGACGGCGGCGAGCTAGGGGCGAGCGCGCCGAGGGAGGCCCCCACCCCCCCGACCCCCGCTCCCCCACGTTTGGGGGAGGGGGGCGATTTCCACGGGGTGGGGCGACGCGGTGAGGATTAGCGGACCGCGGTTCCTGAAAACGCGCGCTGCAGGTGGGACGCGCGCGAAGTTCTCCCCCTCCCCCCACGCTCCCCGCACGCGGGGGAGGGGGCCGGGGGGTGGGGGCCCAGCGCGCACGATGAATCACGCCCCGGCGCACACCAGTTCTTATGAGTCTGCGCGGCGCGCACGAGGCGCCGCCCACGATCGCACTCAGGTATAGATGTCAGGAATCGAAGCACTCCTCGCGGGCAGGACGCTGGCGGACCGCTACCGGATCGAGGAGGTCATCGGCCGCGGGGGGATGGGCGCGGTGTACCGGGCCACGGACGAGCGGCTGGGGCGGCCCGTGGCGCTCAAGGTGGTCACGGCCTCGGCCGGGGGCGAGCCGGGGGCGCGCGAGCGGATGCGGGCTCGCTTCAGGCACGAGGCAGCGTCGGCGGGGCGGCTGCCGCATCACCCCAACGTGGTGCCGGTGTACGACTACGGCACCGATCCCACGCTGGGGCTGGACTTCATCGTCATGGAGCTGCTGCGCGGCGAGGACCTCGCATCGCGGCTGGCCCGCACCGGCCCGCCCGCGCTGGGGACTTCGCTGCGCATCCTGCGCGAGGCGGCGCGCGGCGTGGCCGTGGGGCACCGCGCGGGGCTCATCCACCGCGACGTGAAGCCGGGCAACGTCTTCCTGGCGCAGGGCGATGACGCGCGCGAGATCCAGGTGCGCGTGCTGGACTTCGGCATCGCCAAGGCGGTGGCGGAAGAGGAGACCGCCTCCGGCCTCACGCAGGACGGGCGCGCTCCGCTGTCGCCGGGGTACGCGTCGCCCGAGCAGCTCCGCGGGGAGCCGCGCCTGACGCCCGCCTCCGACGTGTTCAGCCTGGGAGCGCTCGCCTTCCAGCTCCTTACGGGGCAGCGCCCCTTCACCGAGCAGGACCGCAACCGCTTCGCGGCGGGGATGGAGGTGCCGCTCCCTTCGCTGCGCGCGCGCAACCCGGCCGTGCCCCAGGAGGTGGACGCCCTGGTGGCCAGGGCGATGGCGCCGAACCCGGCTGACCGCTTCGAGAACGCGGGCGCCATGGCCGACGCCCTCGACGCCGCCATCCGCCGCCTCCCCGAGGCCGCGGCGGGCGCGCGCGTGCCGGCCGGCGCGCCCATCCCCCCCGTGGACCGCGTGTACGGCGACGACCGCACCATGCTGGCCGGCGCCGCGGACGACGAGGACCGCACCATCCTGGCGCCGCCGCCGGTACACGGGGCAGCCGCGGCGCCCGGCTACCCGCCCGCCGCGGCACCTTCGTACCCGCCGGCCACCTCCCGCCCGGCGCAGCCGGTGATCCCGCCGCGGCGCGCGCCGGAGCCGCAGGGCGGCGGAGCGGGGCGCGCGGTAGCCGTGGGCGCGCTGCTGGTGGTGCTGGGCGGCGGCGGGGTGTTCGCGTACCAGCAGATGAACCAGGGCGGCGACCCGTCCGCGCGCCCCCTCTCGGAGCTCGCGGACTCGGCGCAGTCGGACAGCGCGGGGGGCGACTCCATCGACCCCACGGACGCGCTGGCGCTGCAGCTGGAGGGGCGGCGCGCGATGCAGGCGCGCGACTTCGAGACGGCGGCGGACTTCTACCGCCGCGCATCCGAGGCCGCGCCGGAGAACGTCAGCTACCGCGACAACTACGCGTATGCCCTGCTTCAGCTCGGCCGCAACGACGAGGCGGAGCGGGTGCTGGTGGAGGCCATCCGCATCAACCCCAACTACGACCTGCTGCACAGCCACCTGGCCGACGCGCTCCTGATCCGCGGCGACACGGCGGGCGCCATCCAGTCGCTCAGCCGCTTCGTGCAGCTGACGCCCGACCGCGCGGCGCAGGTGACGGCGCAGCAGCGGATGCAGGCGCTCACGCAGGCCACGCAGCCCGCTCCCCCGCCCCCCCAGACGTACGACTCGGCGGCGGCCCCCGCACCGGCGCCCCCCGCGCCGGACACCAGCAACGCGCCGCGCGACACCATCCGCATGCCCTGATGGAGGAGCGGCGCGTGACGGTGCACGGCACCGGCCGGGTGGTGCTCCCCGCCTACGGCCTGGCCGACGCGGAGCACCAGGTGGAGAAGGAGCTGGAGGAAGCCTGGCCGGGTTCCCGCGCCAAGGTGCTGGACGTGGCGCGCACCGACGACCGCCCGCGCATCGTGGAAGAGTTCGCCGTCCGCTACCGCGTGCGCGGCACCGTCACCGAGAAGGCCTCCACGGAGCAGGAAGCGAAGACGGCCGCCCTGCGCGGCCTCCGCGAGCGCTTCACCGGCACCCGGTTCGCCGGCGTCGCGTGGGACGTGATAAGCACGGAGGCACGGAGATGAAGTCATCTCCGTGCCTCCGTGTCTCCGTGTGAGCCAACCGGTTCAGGTGGTGACCGAGCCCGAGCGGTACCGGGTGAGCACCTCCACGAAAACCTTGGACGAGCGAGCGAACGCGCCCCGGCGCCGGAGCTCCGTGGGGCTGGCGCCCACGAACTTCTGGGTCACGCGGCGCAGGCCGCTGTCGGACGAGTAGCCGCAGGCGTGGGCCACCGAGAGCACGGTGCGCCCCGGGTCGTCCAGCAGCTCGGCGGCGAGCAGGATGCGCATCCACGCCAGCAGCTTGCGCGGGGGCGGAAGCTCGGCGCGCTCGCACCAGCGCAGCAGGGTGCGGCGCGAGAGGTGGAGCTGCTTGGCCAGGTCGCGCCCGTGCCCGCCCACCGCCACCACCTCGGCCGCGGCGTCCACGATGGCGCGGGCGCGCCCCGGCGTGTCCGGCGGCAGCACCTGCTCCAGCAGCGCCTTCAGCGGGCGCCCCTGCGACGCGCGGAAGCGGTGAACCAGCGCGTCCGGCGTGTCGTCGTGCGCGATGGAGATCACCTGCACCACGCCCCACTTCCCCAGCGTGCGGAGGTCCTCCACCCGGTCGGCCCGCACCTCCAGCGCGGCGAACACCGGCATCGAGGGGAACTCGACGAGGAGGTTCTTGAGCGCGGGGGAGAGGGCGCGCTGCCCCTGCGCCTCCTCGTACGGGTTCACCACCACCAGCGCCGAGGGCGGGGAGTCGCGCACCGCGTCTTCCAGCGAGGGCCAGTCGGGGACCGACTGGAAGGTGTACTCCTTCCCCGCGACCTTGCGGACGCGCTCGCGGAAACTCTCGTCGCTGTGGAGGACCAGCAGGGGACGTGCGGCGATCTTCATGGGGCGACCGGGTGAAGGGCGAAGGGACTCGGGATCAGCGGGACACCAGCGATGCGTGCAGCGAGCGCGCGAGGTCCGCGGCGAAGGCGTCCGACTCGTCGGGGGCGGCGGCGCGTACGGCCGGCGCGGTGCGCGAGCGGGCCGTGCGCGAGCGCCGCGCCGACTCCACCACCGCCTCGGCGGCCAGGAGCACCCTGGCCTCGCCCCGCTCGCGCGCCACCCGCGCCGAGCGGTCCGCGGCGCGCTCGGCGCGCTCGAACTCGCCCACCTGCTCCGCGCCGTGCGCGAGCTCAAGGAGCACCTGGGCCGCGTTCTCCGTCTGGTCGTTGCGGGCCAGCCCGTCCCACACCTCGTCCCACGCCTGGTCGAAGCGGACCCGGTCGCCCACGCCGGCGGCGGCGCGCACGATGTTGGCGAGCCCCACCATGCGGTCCTCGTGCCGCTTCAGGTGCGGCAGGAGCGCCTCGAACACGGTGAGCGCGGGCCCGAAGTGCCCCTGCTCCACCCACAGGTACGCGATGTCGTGGGCGAGCACCGAAAGGCGCGGGTGATCGGCGCCATACGCCTCGAAGGCGGCGCGGGCCAGCCGCTCGGCCTCGGCGGCCTGGCCGCCGGCGGCGGCGATCACGAACAGGTCGTGGAGTGCCCCGCCCTGGATCTGCCGGAGCGAGTGGCGCCGCGCGGCCCGCAGCGCGCGGATGTGGAAGCGCCGCGCCGCCGGGTAGTTGCCGCGGTGCACGTACAGGTTCCCCAGCCCGGAGAAGGCCAGCGCGTACGACGTCCAGTCCCCGCTCTGCCGCGCCAGGGCGATGGCGCGCCTGAACCACGTCTCCGCCCGCGCGTACTCGGCGCGCCGCCGCGCGATCCTCCCCACCGCGTACGCCGCCGCCGCGTCGTGGGGCACCGCCGCCGAGGCCGCCTGCGCGAAGGCGATGGAGGTGGCGGAGTGCCCGTTGGCGTCGGCCCAGGCGGCTACGTGCTGGCACGCCATTGCCACCGACTCCGGCCGCGCCGTCCCCGGCGCGCCCACCAGCCTCACCAGCCCGATCAACGGCGTCTCCAGCTGCACCTCCACCTCGGCCTGGCGCAGCATGGCCAGCAGGGCCGCGTCCGCTCCGGGCACGAACACCTCGCCCCGCTCCTCGGGCGGGAGCGATCCCCAGAGGTACACGTCGCGCACCACCTGCCACAGCAGCGCCCCAAGTGGGTCCTTGAGCTCCTCCAGCACCCCGACGCCTTCAAAGGCTTCACCACCATGCGTAATGGCGGGTGGGGTCCGCCAGCGTCGGGTGGTGCGGCGCACGGGGGGAGTCATCCGCTTGGATCGCATGGCTGGCTCGGGGGGCAGTGCAGGAAAGAATGCCGTCGTGAGGCGGGTGGGCGTCCAATATGCTAACGCCCAAAACCTAGCAACGCCATAGTCTTTCGCGATCTGCCACCTACGTGCGGTGCAGAATACAACGCTTTGTGCGGCACGGCAAGTCCCAAAGCAATCGCGCAAGATCGTGCCGCTGAGGTGCCGCTCCTAACGTTCCACCGCGATGTCACACGCGGTAACGGTACCCTGGCTTTCGCGCCACACTGTACTTGCGTGTACACCCGCAGGCCGTACAGTACCGGTCCTGAGCGGACAGCACGCGCAACAATTTACTTCCCAATCTGTCGTGTTTGGAGTGAATAGGGGACAGGTGAAGTTTTTGTGTTCCGTGAGAGAGATGCACGGATTGGCCCGCATGGGGGCATCGGGGGAGTGCGTGGGGGCGTTTGGAGTGTGTGAGTGCGTTGACTGCGGTCGGGGAGCGGGGGCTGCGGCGCGCTGAAAGGGCCCTCACCCCCCCGACCCCCGCTCTCCCAATAATGGGAGAGGGGGGCGCACTCCAGCCATCAACCGCGACCCACGCGACACCGGGGCCGCACCGCTGGCAGCAAGGGCTCGCGCGGACACTGACGATGCGCCTCCTCCCCCAGCAGTTTGGGGGAGGAGGTCGGGAGGTGAGTGCCTCCCCTCAGCGTCCACCACCCCATCCCCGCCCTCCACCGCGGTTCGAACGCACTCACGCACTCACGCACTTTCTCCACGTCGCTGCGCGCACATCCACCCCTCCAAACCGTCGTATTTCACATCACTCTGGATGAGCCCGATTCACGGCCACATGATTGCGTGACCGGCGCACGGCCGGTGATTGCAGGACCATCAACCCCCGCGCGGGAGGCTGCACGCATGTCTACGCTGGATGTGCTGGGAACGGAGGGCGTGAGGGTGGTGGGCGAGGATACAGCCGCCAGCGCGCGTGTGCTCACGCCCGAGGCGCTGGAGTTCGTGGCGGAGCTTCACCGCCGGTTCAACCCGGAGCGCGAGGCGCTGCTCAGGGCGCGCGACGCGCGCCAGGCGGAGCTGGACGCGGGCACCGAGCCCGCCTTCCTGGCCGAGACGGCAGGGGTGCGCGAGGGCGACTGGCAGGTGGGGCCCACCCCCGCCGACCTGCGGGACCGGCGCGTGGAGATCACCGGGCCCACCGACGCCAAGATGGTCATCAACGCCCTCAACTCCGGGGCGTCGTGCTTCATGGCCGACTTCGAGGACGCCCTCTCCCCCACCTGGAAGAACGTGGTGGAGGGGCAGGCCAACATGCAGGACGCCGTGCGCCGCACGCTCAGCTTCTCCAGCGGCGACAAGGAGTACCGGCTGGGGGAGAAGCTGGCCGTGCTCATCGTGCGCCCGCGCGGGTGGCACCTGAGCGAGCGCCACGTGCAGGTGGACGGGCAGCCGATCTCGGCGTCGCTCTTCGACTTCGGGATGCACTTCTTCCACAACGCCAGGGAGCTGATGGAGCGGGGCTCCGGGCCCTACTTCTACCTCCCCAAGCTGGAGGGGCACCGCGAGGCGCGGCTGTGGAACGACGTGTTCCTCTTCGCGCAGGAGCGGCTGGGGATCCCGCGGGGGACGATCCGCGCCACGGTGCTGATCGAGACGATCCTGGCGGCGTTCGAGATGGACGAGATCCTTTACGAGCTGCGCGAGCACGCGGCGGGGCTCAACGCCGGGCGCTGGGACTACATCTTCAGCGTCATCAAGAAGTTCAGGAAGCGCGGCGACTTCGTGCTGCCGGACCGGGTGCAGGTGACGATGGCCGTGCCCTTCATGAAGTGCTACGCCGAGCTGCTGGTGAAGACGTGCCACCGCCGCGGCGCTCACGCCATGGGGGGGATGGCCGCCTTCATCCCCAGCCGCCGCGACGCCGAGGTCAACCGCGTGGCCATGGCCAAGGTGACCGAAGACAAGGCGCGCGAAGCAGGGCAGGGCTTCGACGGGACGTGGGTGGCGCACCCCGACCTGGTGCCTGTGGCGCGCGCGGAGTTCGACCGGGTGCTGGGCGACCGTCCCAACCAGAAGGACAAGCAGGGCGATGCCGACGTGAAGCCGCGCGACCTGCTGAGCACGGGGATCGCCGACGGGCGCATCACCGAGGCGGGGGTGCGGCTCAACATCAGCGTGGCGCTGCAGTACCTGGAGGCGTGGCTGCGCGGCAACGGGGCGGTGGCCATCAACAACCTGATGGAAGACGCCGCCACCGCCGAGATCTCGCGCGCGCAGCTCTGGCAGTGGATCCGCCACCGCTCCGAGCTGGACGACGGCACGGCGATGACGCCCGACGTGTACACCCGCATCCGCAAGGAGGAGATGGAGCGCCTCCGCGCCGCGGGCGTGGGCACGCCCGAGCTGGAGAAGGCGTGCCGGCTGCTGAACGAGCTCGTGCTGGGCGCCGAGTTCATCCCCTTCCTCACCCTGCCGGCCTACCCGCATCTGGCGTAGGTGAAGAAGTGCCCAGTGCCGAGTGCCGAGTGCCTAGTAACTGCGGTTCAAGGCCCGGACTCAGCACTTCTGTTACTAGGCACTAGGCACTAGGCACCAGGCACTAGTCACTATTCACTTACGATTCAACCGGAATCCGACCCCATGAGCCGGCAACGTTTCGAGGAGCAGGTACGCGCGCTGGAGATCCGCTGGCTCACCGAGGAGCGCTGGGCGGGGATCACCCGTCCGTACACGGCCGCGGAGGTGGTGCGGCTGCGGGGGAGTGTGCAGGTGGAGAACACCCTGGCCCGGCGCGGCGCCGAGAGCCTTTGGCAGAAGCTTCACGGGCCCGAGCCGGTGAGGACCTTCGGGGCGCTCACCGGGAGCCAGGCGGTGCAGATGGTGAAGGGCGGGCTGGAGGCCATCTACCTGAGCGGGTGGCAGGTGGCCGGCGACATGAACCTGTCCGGCCAGACGTACCCCGACCAGAGCCTCTACCCGTCCAACAGCGTCCCCGCGGTGGTGAGGCGCCTGAACAACGCCCTGCTGCGCGCGGACCAGATCGAGTGGAGCGAGGCGGCGGGCGACGCGGAGCCGCGCGACTGGCTGGTGCCCATCGTGGCCGACGCGGAGGCGGGCTTCGGCGGGCCGCTTCACGGCTTCGAGCTCACCAGGTCCATGATCGAGGCGGGCGCGGCGGGGGTCCACTTCGAGGACCAGCTCGCCTCGGAGAAGAAGTGCGGCCACCTGGGAGGCAAGGTGCTGGTGCCCACCAGCCAGTTCGAGCGCACGCTGGCCGGCGCGCGCCTGGCCGCCGACGTGCTCGACGTCCCCACCCTGCTGATCGCCCGCACCGACGCGGACGCGGCGACGCTGCTCACCAGCGACGTGGACGAGCGCGACCGGCCGTTCTGCACCGGCGAGCGCACGCCCGAGGGCTACTTCCGGGTGCGCGGCGGCCCGGAGTCGGCGCTGGCGCGCGCGCTTTCGTACGCCCCGTACGCCGACCTGGTGTGGTGCGAGACGAGCACGCCGGACCTGGAGGAGGCGCGCCGCTTCGCCGAGGGCGTCCACGCGCAGTTCCCGGGCAAGCTGCTCGCCTACAACTGCTCGCCTTCCTTCAACTGGAAGCGCAAGCTGGACGCGGGCACCATCGCCAAGTTCCAGCGCGAGCTGGGGGCGATGGGGTACCGCTTCCAGTTCATCACCCTGGCCGGGTGGCACCTGATCAACCTGGAGACCTTTGAGCTGGCCCGCGAGTACGCCGCCGAGGGGATGCCCGCCTACGTGCGGCTCCAGGAGCGCGAGTTCGAGCTGGAGCCGGAGGGGTACACCGCCACGCGCCACCAGCGCGAAGTCGGCGCGGGGTACTTCGACCAGGTGCTGATGGCCGTCACCGGCGGCGCGGCGAGCACCGGGGCGCTGCAAGGGTCCACGGAGCAGGCGCAGTTCGCGCAGCACTAACAGCGGGGGCTCACACAGAGACACAGAGGCACAGAGGAGAACTTCTTCTCTGCGTCTCTCTGTCACATGGATAGGGGGAGGGGCGTTGACTGGCGAAACCGCCTCACCTCCTACCCAGAATCGAAGAACATGCGCTTGCGACTTCTTGCTCTCCTGCTTCTCGCCTCGTGCGCGCGGAGCGAAGACCTTCTCGTGACCGAGCCGCCCGAGGTGTGGGTGCTGCCGGATGTGGATTCCGTGCGGCGCGATCCGGGGACGGGGACGGCGCAGGTGGGGCTGCGGGTGGTGAACGAGCGGCCGTACACCGTGTACGTCGCGGCGTGCGGTGACCATCCGTCGGTGGCGGTGGAGCGGCGGGTGGGGGACGGGTGGGAGAACGCGGGGGCGGGGATCTGCCCGGCCGTGTACTCGATGGTGCCCATCGCGGTGGCGGGGCAGTCGGCGCGGCAGTTCACGGTGGCCGTGCGCGAGGCGGGGCGGTACCGCGTGGTCGCGCAGCTGTCGGTGGCGGCGGACCAGAGCGGCTTCCGCGCGGTGCCCAGCGGCGAGTTCGGGGTGGAGTAGCCGTTGACGCGCTCCCGCGGGAGCGTAGCTTCCTGGGCTCGGGCGGCACCCTGCCGGCCGGGCCCAATCAAGGAAGACGATGACACACTACACGACGACGGTGCGGCTGGTGGCCGAAGGATCCGGCCGCCCCCTCGCCGGCCTGCGGGTTTCCCTCTTCGACCACGACCGCTTCTCCAGCGACGACCTCCTCGGCACCGGCACCACCGACGCGGCGGGCGAGGTCGAGTTCGCGTACGACACCAGGGATTTCGCGGACCTGGAGGACCGCATCTCCGGGTCGCTGCCCGACCTGTACTGCGTGGTGTACGCGGCGGACGGCTCGCAGATCTTCTCCAACGAGCCGCTGGCGCTGGACAACACGCCGCGCCGCCTGATCGCCGTGGAGCTTCCCGCGGACGTGGTGGAGCGCCACGCCCTGCTGGCGTGAGCACCGCGCCCGCGTTCCGCTACGCCAGCCCCGAGCTGGACGCGATGGCGGAGGCCCGCAACTACTACCAGTGGATCGCGCGGCACTTCGCCCCGTACCTGGGGACGCGCGTGGTGGAGGTGGGCGCGGGGATCGGCACCTTCTCCGGCCACCTGCTGCGCGCGGCGCCGGATGCGGCGCTCACGCTGATCGAGCCGGCCGCCAACAACGTCGAGGTCCTGCGCGAGCGGATGCACGGCGAGCCGCGCGTACGGGTGCGCCACGGCTACCTGGACGCGGACGCGCCGGAGCGCGATGCCAGCAGCGTGGTAGCCGTCAACGTGCTGGAGCACGTGGAGGACGATGGCGCCTTCCTGCGCGCCGCTCACCGCGTGCTCGCTCCGGGCGGCCATCTCCTCCTCTTCGTCCCCGCGGTGCCCTGGATCTATGGGACGCTGGACTCCGCCTTCGAGCACTTCCGCCGCTACACGCGTGCGGGGCTGCGGCGCGAGGTGGAGGCGGCGGGGTTCGGCGTGGACCAGATCCACTACTTCAACCTTCCCGGGGTGCTGGCGTGGTGGGTGAGCGGCGTGCTCCTGCGCAGGCGCACCGTCACCGCGCGCGACGCGCGCCTCTACGACCGCTGGGCCGTGCCCGTGGTGCGCGCGGTGGAGAGCCGGTGGCATCCCCCGCTCGGCCAGAGCCTGCTCGTGGTGGCGACCCGCCCATGAACGACCTCGTCCTCTCCGTCATCGTCCCCGTGTACAACGAGGCGGGCGACGTGCGCGCCTCCGTGGAGCGGCTGCGCGCCGTGCCGCTGCGGCTGGAGGTCATCTGCGTGGACGACGCATCCACCGACGGCTCGGGGCAGGTGCTGGAGGAGATGCGCCGCGAGGGGCTGGTGGACATCCTGGTGACGCAGCCGCGCAACCAGGGGAAGGGCGCCGCCGTGCGCGCCGGCATCGCGCGGGCGGGCGGCGACGTGCTCGTCATCCACGACGCGGACCTGGAGTACGATCCCTTCGACCTCCCGCGCCTGCTGGAGCCCATCGCCGACGGACGCGCGGACGCCGTGTTCGGGAGCCGCTTCCTGGGGAGCCCGCGCCGGGTGCTCTACTTCTGGCACCGCGTGGGGAACGGGGTGCTTACCCTGCTCTCCAACATGATGACGGACCTGAACCTCACCGACATGGAGACGTGCTACAAGATGGCGCGCACGGACCTGGTGAGGAGCCTCCCCCTGCGCTCCACCCGCTTCGGCATCGAGGTGGAGCTCACGGCGCGCCTGGCGCAGTCGCGCGCCCGCATCTACGAGGTGCCCATCAGCTACGCCGGCCGCACCTACGCCGAGGGCAAGAAGATCAGCTGGAAGGACGGCATCGCCGCCATCCTCCACATCTTCCACTACAACCTGTTCCGTGCCGGCACCCCCGCGTACGTGCGCCCGCGTCCCGCAGAAAAAACGATCTCACACAGAGGCACAGAGGCACAGAGATAAGTTCTTCTCTGTGCCTCTGTGTCTCTGTGTGAGCCAATCTGTTCAGGGCCTGTAAGTCACCGAGAAGTACGCCTGCGGTGAGTGGCGGCCGGGCTCGTCCAGCGGCACGCCGAGGCCGGCGGTGAGGCGCGTGCCGGGGAGGCCCAGCACGTTGCTGAAGCCGGTGGAGAGCTCGCCCTCGACGCCCGCGACGCGGTAGTGGAGGCCGTCGGCGGCGGCGCCCCAGAGGTACGGGGTGATGCCGCGGACGCGGGTGCTGAGGCGCCATGTGGCGAGCTCGCGACCGCCCACCACGCCGAAGGCGGCGGCGGGCATGGGGAGGCGCTGCGCGAGGGCGGCGTCGTCGATCAGCGGGCTGGGGCTGCCGCCGGCGGTGAGCGCCTCGAAGGCAGGCGCGCCGCCGCTGACCCGGCCGTACGTGGCGTCCGCGCGCAGGTTCATCAATCCCATTGACACTCCCAGACCCGCGCTCCCCACACCGCGCGCCCACCCCGCCTCGGCCGTAGAGCCCGCGGCGGCGTTGATGCGCAGGCTGCCGGTGACGACGCGGCCCGCGCGCCTGCGCGAAGCGGCCACGCCGTACTCGGCGAAGCCCAGCAGCCGGTCGCCGTATCCCTCCAGCGAACCGCCCGAGACGCCGCCCTGCAGGCGGTGGCTCGCTCGCACGCTGCGCCAGGGCACCTCCGCGAACGCCGTCGCGCCGAAGTAGGCGGGGCGGCGGCCGGCGCGCGCCTCCACGGCGTCCGGCACCGGCATCCCCACGGTGAAGAGCTCGGCGGTGAGGGCGGGGCGCCACCCGCGCCAGGTAGCGGCCAGCGAGCCGCCGGCGTGCGTCCCGCCGTCCTCGGAAGCGAGCGCCCGCGCCAGCAGCGTGAGCCGCCCCACGGGGTCCACGCTGCTGTAGGTGAAGCCCGCCGACGCGCCGTCCTCGTCCAGCCCGGCCATGGGGAGGACGCGCCCGATGCGCGGGCCGATCCCGTACGCCCGCGATGGGGGCACGGGGGAGCGCGGCAGCGTGTCGCGCAGCCCCGCGGGCACGCGGGGAGCCACGGGGGTGAGCTCGGCCGGGAGCACCACCACCTGCGCCGCGCCCGCGCTGTCCACGCGCACGCGGTTCACATCCAGCCCGCTCGCGTGCATGGCGAGATAGAAGACTTCGCGGGAGCGCGGGTTGGGCTCGGGGGCCATGGCCGCGCCCGTCACGCGCGTGAGGGTGCGGGTGGCGCGGGTGGAGGGGTCCAGCACCTCCAGGTTGGCGACGCCCCCCCGCTCGGACACCACCACCATCTCGCGCCCGCCGGCGAGCCACGCCGCGTCGTAGCGGTTGGCGCCGTCGTCGGGATCGGCGGGCGCGCGGATGCCGGTGGCCGGGTCCACGCGCTCCACCCGCCAGCGCCCCCGCTCCTGCACGGCCACGGCGATGGAGCTTCCGTCCGGCGCCCAGCGGGGGCGGTAGAAGACGCGCTCCGGCGCCCCCGCCGCGATCACGGCGATGCCGCCCGTCGCCAGGTCCACCCGCACCAGGTCGCAGATGCCGCCCGCGCAGCGCACCGCCGCCGCGGTGCGCCCGTCCGGCGCGGGATCGGCGGAGCGGATGCCGGCGCCGCGCGTCACCCGGCTCAGCCGCTTCCCCTGCCACTCCCAGATGAAGAGGTCGGGCCGCGACGCGCCCCCGCCGATGGGCTCCTGGCGAACCAGCAGGATGCGCTTGCCATCGGGGAGGAAGCGTGGCGCGTCGTGCCCGCGGCCGGCCACGGGCAGGAGCATGGCGATGGCCGCCTTGGTGCGCGGGCGCCAGCGCACGTCGGGCACGTCTTCGGGGTCGCTGCGCAGGAGCCTGCGGCGCGCCGCGGCCTCGGCCGAGTCGCCGCG
>DASVSA010000124.1:0-4968 GCA_036388335.1 Longimicrobium sp.
CGCACTGACGCACTCACGCACTCACGCACTCACGCACTCACGCACTGACGCACTCACGCACTCACGCACTCACGCACTCACGCACTCACGCACTCACGCACTCACGCACTCACGCACTCACGCACTCACGCACTCACGCACTTTCGTCCCCGGTTTGCCCAAATCGGCGTAGCGGGGTACAATAGGGGGTTAACCGCGCAAAACGCAGAGGGCGAGAGGGATAGATGAGCGTCGAAGTTAGCCGGGGGTACGCCCCGCAGGGCAAGGACAACGGTGTGGTGAAGAGCAAGGGGACGGTGAACGTCCCCATGCTCGCGGGGCAGCAGCCGCTGGATCACCGCGCGCGCAAGCCGGAGTGGCTCAAGGTGCGGGCGCCCGGCAGCCCCAACTACCTGCGCCTCAAAGAGCTCATGCGGTCGCAGGGGCTCCACACCGTCTGTGAGGAGGCCCACTGCCCCAACATCGGCGAGTGCTGGGAGAGCGGCACCGCCACCTTCATGATCCTGGGCGACGTGTGCACCCGCGCCTGCAAGTACTGCGCGGTGGCCCACGGCCTTCCCACCGAGCTGGACGAGGACGAGCCGCGCCGCGTGGCGGACTCGGTGGTCACCATGGGGCTGGAGCACGCCGTGGTCACCTCCGTGAACCGCGACGAGCTCAGGAACGGCGGCGCCGAGATCTACGCGGAGGTCATCCGCCAGATCCACGCGCGCCAGCCGGGGTGCACCGTGGAGGTGCTCGTCCCCGACTTCAAGGGCAACGAGACGGCGCTCCAGATCGTGGTGGATGCGGGGCCCGAGATCCTGGCCCACAACATCGACACGGTGGAGCGTCTGGCGAAGCACCTCCGCCCCGGCGGGCGCTACTGGCGCTCCATCTCCATGCTGGGCGCCGTCAAGCGGATGAACCCGCGGCAGCTCACCAAGAGCGCCATCATCCTGGGGATGGGCGAGACGGAGGAGGAGATCTACCGCTCCATGCGCGACCTGCGCGAGGCGTCGGTGGACGTGCTCACCCTGGGTCAGTACCTGCGCCCCTCGCAGCACCACGTCCCCCTGGACCGCTGGGTGACCCCCGACGAGTTCCGCCACTGGAAGGAAGTGGGCGAGCGGGAGCTGGGCTTCGGCCACGTGGAGAGCGGTCCGCTGGTGAGGTCGTCGTACCACGCCAAGGAGCAGGCGCGCACCATCGAGGCGCAGGGCCCCGGCACCATCACGCAGATCCTGGAAGCCGACGTGGACTCCGCCGTCGTCATCGACCCCGCGGAAGCCGTGCTGCGCGCCGTCGGCGCCCCGCCCGTGCGCCCCGCGCCCCAGCTCGTGCAGCTCGGGAGCCTGTAGCCCCATGCTCCCCGCCGCCGCGCCCACAGGCCGGGTCACGCCCGAGGAGTACCTGGCCTTCGATCGCGCGTCGGAGATCTCGCACGAGTACGTGAACGGCGAGATCCGTGCGATGACGGGGGCGAGTCGCGAGCACGGCTTGGTCGTCACCAACATCACGGGATTGCTGTACGGCCTCCTGCGTGGCCGCGCCTGTGAGGTATTCTCGCACGGAATCCGGGTTCGTATCCCGGTGAAGGGCAACTTCGTGTATCCGGACGTGGTGGTTGCCTGCGGCGGCACCGAGCTCGAGGACGACCAGCACGACACGATGCTCAACCCCGTGTTGATCGTTGAGGTGCTTTCCCCCTCGACGGCCGCCTACGACCGCGGCGAGAAGTTGGATATGTACAGGCGTATCCCTTCGCTGAGAGACTACCTGATCGTGTCGCAGACGGAGCCGCTCGTCCATCGTTTTCGACGCGCCGGTGAGGAGCAGCAACTCTGGCGGTTCGAAGCGGCGGAGGGCCTGGACGCATCGATCGAGCTGCAATCCATTGGCTGCGTGCTCCAGATGGCCGACATCTACGAGCGCGTGTTCCCGGCGGAGCCGACCGGGGCATCGTCCACGCAGGAGGCCTCATGAGCGAGATCGTGGTCGGTATCGCTACCGCAAAGCTGATCGGGGAAAGACGCCTGCTCACGCTCGATGAGTACTTCAAGCTGGACGAGTGGAGCGAAGCACGGTGGGAGTTTTGCGGCCTGAAGCTGGACCCGGTCACCGGGGAGCCGCGCCCCGAGGACCTTGAGGAATATGGATTCACGGTAGGCGGACCCAGGGTGATCCCTGGTGACATGGTGGAGGTCTCGCCCGGCCTATTCAGGAGGGTCGAGGCTTCCACGAACCCGAGCAGTCCCTGATCGAGATCAAAGATGAGTGAATCAGAGACGATGACGGCCGAAGCGCCGCGCGAAGACCAGGCGGCCCCCGCGTCCGAAGCGGCCGAGGCGCAGCAGACCGCGAGCGGCGAGGCCGGCCCGGACCGCGCCTGGCAGCAGTCCGCAAAGCCCGAGCTGAGCGACGAAGAGCGCATGCAGGGCCTGGAGCCCGAGCAGCTCCGCAAGATGATGTACGACATGCTGCTGGCGCGCCGCTTCGAGGAGAAGACGGCGGAAAGCTACGCCCTGGGCAAGATCGGCGGCTTCTGCCACCTGTACATCGGCCAGGAAGCGGTGGCCGTGGGCGCCATCCACGCGCTGCGCAAAGACGACTACGTGATGACGGCGTATCGCGAGCACGTCCACGCGCTCCAGTGCGGGATCACGCCCGGCGCCGTGATGGCCGAGCTGTACGGCCGCGCCGACGGCTGCTCCAAGGGCAAGGGCGGCTCCATGCACATGTTCTCGGCCGAGCACAACTACCTGGGCGGCCACGGCATCGTGGGCGGGCAGGTGCCGCTGGCGCTGGGCGTGGCGTGGAAGATCAAGTACCGCAAGGAAGACCGCGTCATGCAGGTGTACCTGGGTGAGGCGGCGGTCAACCAGGGCGCCTTCCACGAGTCGCTCAACATGGCCGCGCTCTGGAAGCTGCCGCTGGTGACCATCGTGGAGAACAACCGCTTCGGCATGGGCACGGCGTGGGAGCGCGCCTCGTCGCTGTACGACATCTCGCAGAAGGCCACCGCCTACGCCATGAACTCCGCCGTGGCGGACGGCATGGACGTGCTGGACATGTATCGCGTGGCCAAGGAAGCCCACGACCGCGCCCGCGCCGGCGAGGGCCCCACGCTCATCGAGGCGCGCACCTACCGCTTCGTGGGCCACTCCATGTCCGACCCCGTCTCCGGCGTCTACCGCACCAAGGAAGACGTGGAGCGCGAGAAGGCCAAGGACCCCATCCGCATCTTCGCCGACCTGCTGGCCCGCACCGGCATCCTCTCGCAGGACGAGCTGGAGAAGATGGACGCCGAGGTCAAGCAGATCTCCGAGGAAGCCGCCGACTTCGCGGACAAGTCCCCGGAGCCCGCGGTGGACGAGCTCTACACCGAGATTTACGCCGAAGAGAACGTCAACGGTCGTCTCTACTTCGACATGAGGAATCGGTGAACTGCAGTGCCGAGTGCCTGGTGCCCAGTGCCTAGTGGGCGCGGATGAAGGTTTCGCGCTTCGAGGAGCTGATTGCCTGGCAGAAGGCGAAGGCGCTGTGCGTGCAGGTATACCCGGTGACGAGCAAGGGACGGTTCGCTCAGGACTTCGGGTTGCGGGACCAGATCCAGCGAGCCTCGGTTTCCGTGATGTCGAACATCGCGGAGGGATTCGATCGGAACAGCCGTCCCGAGTTCGCGAGATTCCTCACCTTCGCCAGGGGATCGGCGGACGAAGTCCGGAGTCAGCTATACCTTGCGGCAGAGCTCGGTTATGTGCGCCCCGAGGAAGCCGCGGCACTAATCGACGCATGCAACGAGGTGACGCGCATCCTCGTCGCGCTGCGCAAATCGCTCGACCGCAGTTACTAGGCACTAGGCACTAGGCACTAGGCACTAGGCACTAGGCACTAGGCACTGGGCACTGGGCACTAGGCACTCCAACTGAAGATGAACGAATGGCAGTGATCACTTATCGCGAAGCGCTGAACCAGGCGCTCGCCGAAGAGATGCAGCGCGATCCCGACGTCTTCCTGATGGGCGAGGAAGTCGGCGTATACAACGGCGCTTACAAGGTTTCGAAGGGGCTGCTCGACCAGTTCGGGGAGCTGCGCGTGGTGGACACGCCCATCACCGAGCTGGGCTTCGCCGGGCTGGGCGTGGGCGCGGCGATGACGGGGATCCGGCCCGTGATCGAGTTCATGACGTGGAACTTCGCGATCCTGGCCTTCGACCAGATCTTCAACGCCGCCAGCAAGATGCGCAGCATGAGCGGCGGCCAGTTCAACATCCCCATCACCTTCCGCGGTCCGTCCGGCGCGGCGCTGCAGCTGGGCGCTCAGCACTCGCAGGCGCTGGAGTCGCAGGTGGCTCACTACCCGGGGGTCAAGGTGGTGGTGCCCGGCACCCCGGCGGACGCCAAGGGTCTGCTCAAGGCCGCCATCCGCGACGACGACCCGGTGTGCGTGTTCGAAGGGGAGATGCTCTACAACATCAAGGGCGAGGTGCCCGAGGATGACGACTTCATCATCCCGCTGGGCGTGGCGGACCTGAAGCGCGAGGGGAGCGACGTCTCCATCATCACGCACGGCAAGATGATCCACGTGGCGCTGCAGGCCGCGGCGCAGCTGGAGAAGGACGGCATCCAGGCCGACGTGCTGGACCTGCGCTCGCTGCGCCCGTTGGACACGGAGTCGATCATGCGGACCGTCGCCAAGACGAACCGCGTGGTGCTGCTGGAAGAGGGCTGGCCCTATGGCGGGATCACGACCACGGTTGCCGCGCTGATCCAGGAAGAGGCGTTCGACGAGCTCGACGCCCCCATCCTGCGCGTGACCCAGGCCGACGTGCCCATGCCGTACGCCAAGGCGATGGAGCGCGCCGCCAAGCCCAGCGCGGAGATGGTGGTGGAGAAGGTGAACCGGGTGCTCTACAGATAGTGCGTGAGTGCGTGAGTGCGTGAGTGCGTTAGGAAAACGCAGTTACTCACGCACTAACGCACTCAC
>DASVSA010000125.1:0-9268 GCA_036388335.1 Longimicrobium sp.
CCCAGCTCCCCCGGCGCCGCGGTTCTGGGGAGCGCGGTTCGGCATGGGTGTCTTCAGCGCGCGATACCGAAGATGCGCCCCCTCCCCCGCACGCGGGGGAGGGGGACGGGGGGGTGGGGGCCCGTCAGTGCGCCGTTCCCCGTCTACCCGTTCCCCGCGTTCACGAGCATGATCTTCTGCCACACCTTCCCCGACAGGCCCGTGGTCAGCATCTCCACCTCGTCCACGGCGGCCAGGACGACCGGGTCGTCGAAGTTCTGGGCGTAGAGGGCGGCGAGCTTGCTGTTGAGGGCCAGCATCTCCGAGCAGTAGTCCAGGTAGCGGGAGAGCTCGTAGCGGTCGAGCGTACGGCGCGGGGACGAGGGGGTGTCGGTGCCCACCTGGACCAGGGTGTCGGGGTCCTTGGTGAGCTGGTGCATGTCCACGATGTGGGCGACCGCGCGCAGGTCGCGGATGAAGCGGAGGGCGCGGCGGCGCTTGACGCGTGCCTCGGCGTTTGCCAGGAAGTACACGGCGGCGCCCAGCAGGATCAGGTCGTTGATCCCGCTCTCGGTGGCCTGCAGGAACTCGGCGAGCGTGAGGCCCTCGGCACGCGGATCCAGGCGCAGCACCAGCGACACGAAGGTCGCCGCCAGCAGCACGATCGCCACCCACCCGCCGATCCTCAGCGGGAGGTGAGGGCGCGCCACCCAGCGAAGCTGCTCGCCCGTGGCCTCCGCGATGCGCAGCAGGTCGCCCGCGATGCGCTCCAGCCCGCTCCCCGGAAAGCGCTCGCCGATGCGCGTGCCCAGCGTGCGCACGGTCGAGATGATCTGGTTCGGGTCGAGGGATGGCGGCATCGGTGGGGTCGTCTCTGTGCCTCTGCGTCTCTGTGTGAGGCGGCTGTTCAACGCAGGCGCTCCACCAGCCGCTCGGCGGCGCGGGCGCAGACGGCCCACATGGTGAGCGTGGGGTTCACGCCGTGGCACGATGGGAAGACCGCCGTGCCGAAGACGTACAGGCCCGGCGTGTCGTGCACGGCCAGCTCCGCGTCCACCACCGAGGTGGCGGGGTCGTGGCCCATGCGGCAGCCGCCCAGCTCGTGGCTGCTCACCACGCCGCTGAAGCGGGGGCCGCGCCACGTCTTCGCGGCGCCCATGGCGCGCAGGATCTCCTCCGCGCGCGCCTCCATGAAGTCCGACATGCGGTGCTCGTTGGGCTGCATGTCGTAGGTGATGCGGAGGAGGGGGAGGCCCAGGCCGCTGCGGTCGCGGTGGCGGGGGTCCAGCTCCAGGTAGTTGGCGTGGTAGCTGAGCGTGTCCGGCTGCAGGCGCACGGCCGCTACGTGCTGCCACTGGCGCAGGTGGTCGCGGTAGGGGCGGCCCCACGGGCGCACGTCCGGCGGCACGGACTCGCGGCTGATCTGGATGGGGAGCCGCTGGTTCTCCACGTTCGGCGCGGCGCCCCCCACGAAGCCGTGCGCCGCCGAGTCGAAGTCCGCCGCGATGTAGTCGTCGAGACTCCACATCTGCGCGGCGGGGCCCGTGTGGGCGTTGAACACCACGCCGGGGAAGTGGCCCGACACGTCGGACCACAGCTTGTTCATGATGTGCTTCCCCACCTGCCCCGTGCCGTTCCCCACCCCGTTCGGGTGCCGTCCGCTCCCCGAAAGGAGCATGAGGCGCACGTTCTCGAACGTGTAGCTGCACAGGATGACCGTGCGCGCCTCCTGCACCCGCCAGCTCCCATTGGCGTCCACGTACTCCACCCCGCTCGCGTGCCCGTCCGCATCCGTCAGGACGCGGACGACGCGGCAGTGGGTGCGCAGGTCGAAGTTGCCCGTGGCGAGCGCTTCGGGCACCCACGTCTGCCCCGGGTGCCAGCGCTCGTCGTTGAACGGGCCGAAGCCGCCGCTCCAGGCGCAGTAGGTGATCGCCGGATTGCCGTTGTACGGCCGGCTGTTGACGGCGACGGGCGTGGGATAGGGGTGGAGGCCCATCCCCTCCGCGGCCTGGCGGAAGATCTCGCCCATGCGGAAGGGGCGCACGGGCGGGAGCGGGTACGGGCGGCTGTGCGGCACGTAGGGGTTGGCGTTCCCCTCCCCCGCCACGCCGATGTGGTGCTCGAGCGCCGTGTAGTACGGCTCCAGCTCGTCGTACGTCACCGGCCAGTCGGCCAGCGTGTGGCCGTCCGGAAGGGCCCGGGCGCCGCCCGTTTCGCGCAGGTGCGAGAGGAAGCGGAAGTGGTGAGGATGGCAGCGGCGGAGGGCGCCGCCCCAATGGATCACGGAGCCCCCCACGCCGTTCATCATCCGCCCCAGCGTGAAGGTGGCGGCGCGCGACGGCTCCCCCTCGTTGCGCCGCCAGCGGGGCGTCTCGTCCAGGAACTTGGGCCCCATCCCCCCCCGGCAGTAGTACGCCGAGCCCAGCTCGTCCGGCACGAAGTCGCGGCTCGTCCGCCACGGCCCCGCCTCCAGCCCCACCACGCGCAGCCCGGCCTTGGTGAGGATGGATGCGGCCATTGCCCCCGCCGCGCCCACGCCCACCAGCACGACGTCGGCGGGGCCGGCGGGGGGCTCGGCGCCGCGCTGCGCGTCGTAGCCGGGGATCTCCACCGGCTCGCGCGGGCCACCGTCCAGCGAGTAGCCCACGTCGGCCAGGGAGAGGATGACGCCGCCCTTGGTGACGGGCTCGGCGGCGAGGTTCTCCTCCGCGCTGTTCTCGAACCAGACGCCGGGGTGGCCCAGGAAGCGCCACCCCGCCTTGCCCCGGTTGCCCCCGTACGCCGGATCGGCGAACAGCCCCTCCTGCAGGTGCTGCCGCAGCATCGCGAAGAAGTCGCGCGGCGGCGGCACCCGGAACCCCTCCAGCGTCCCCGCCTCCAGCTCGGCGAGCAGTGCGTCCTGCTCCTCGGCGGGGCAGTCGGCGAAAGACCGGCCGTGGCGCTCGCAGGCGATGCGGTCGAACGTCGCCAGCCCCACGCGGTAGCTGTCGCAGCGGTCGCGGTAGGCGCCGGCGAGCGCCCGGTCCACGTACGCCGTCACGCCCAGGCCGCTGGCGCCCGGGCCGTGCTCGTCGGCGGGGAACAGGCGCTCGAAGATGGCCGCGGCGGTGCGCGCCTCGTACGGGTTGAGGGCGAGGAGCGCCGGGTCCGCCGGGTTGGGATGCACGGCTACGCGGCGACCACCGTGTTCCGCAGCACGCCGATGCGCTCGATCTCGGCCTCCACCACGTCGCCCGGCTGCAGCCAGCGCTGCGGATCGAGCCCCATCCCCACCCCGCTGGGGGTGCCCGTGGAGACGATGTCGCCCGCCTCCACCGTCTGCCCGGCGGAGAGCACCTCGATGATGGCGGGGATGCCGAAGATCAGGTCGCGCGTGCGGCTGTCCTGCATCGTCTCGCCATTCACGCGCAGGGTGAGCGCGAGGTCGCCGGCGTCGGGAAGCTCGTCCGCGGTGACGATGCAGGGGCCCATGGGGCAGCTTCCGTCGAGGCTCTTCCCCTTGAAGAACTGCTGGTGGCGGTTCTGGAGGTCGCGCGCAGAGATGTCGTTGATGACCGTGTAGCCGAAGACGTAGCCGAGCGCGTCGTCGCGCGAGATGTTCTTGCCGGTGCGCCCCAGCACGAACCCCAGCTCCACCTCCCAGTCCAGCTGCGAGGTGAGCGCCGCGTCGAGCGGGATCTCGCCGCCGGGGCGGTTCACGGAGGTGGGGGACTTGGTGAAGAACACGGGGTGCGCCGGGAGCTTCTCCGGCAGCCCGCGCGCGCGGCACGACTCGTACGCGTGCGCCGCGTAGTTCATCCCCAGGCACACGATGTTCTTGCGCGGCCTGGGGATCGGCGCCAGCAGGCGCACGCGCTCCATGGGCACCGGCGTCCCCTGCTCCACCGCCTTCCGCGTCTCGGCCAGCCCGGCCTCGCCCCGCTCGATCAGCGACAGCATGTCCGGCGCGACCGCGCCCAGGTCCACGACTCCGCCATCCACCAGCGCGCCTACACGGGCCGCGCCTTCCACCTCGTACGTCACCAGCTTCATGTCGGGCTCCGGTAAAAAATTGAATCTCACACACAGGCACAGAGGAGTCGTTACCCCTCGACGTACGGCACCGTCTGCGGGCCCTCGGGGAGCACCGCCAGGCGCGCGCCGGGGCCGTAGCGGCGCAGGAGCGAGGCCAGCGTGGCCTCCAGGTCCGCGCAGGGGGTGAGCATGGCGGCGCGCACGGTGTCGGGCGGGAGCGAAGAGTAAAGATGCACCTCGGCCTTGCGCTGCACCAGCGCCTGGGATTGGGCCTGCCACTGGTCGTGCATCTCGAAGCCGGGCTCCTCGATGGCGCGCAGAAGCTCTTCGGAGGTGGCGCGCATGCGCAGCAGCTCCTTGTAGTTGCCGTGGTCCGGGAGGCCGTCGCTGCACTCGGCGGCCACGAGGATGGCGCCGCCCGGCTTCACGATGCGCGCCGCCGCGCTCATCCCTTTTACCGATTGGTATACGCTCTGGTCCAGGGGGTAGCCGCTGTTGGTGGCGAGCACCACGTCGAAGGCGCGGTCCACGGCGCGCATGGCGTGGGTGGCCACGAAGCGGCAGGCTTCCTCGTGCGCGCGCAGGTAATGGCCCGCCCAGACGGCGGTGATGCCGCGGCGGGAGTTGATGGCCACGTTCACCAGGAAGTGAGGCGGCGCCATCGCCACCGCCTCGCGGATCTCGCCCTGCACCGGGTTGCCCTCCAGCCGCGCCCAGGTGGAGCGCGGGTCGCCGATCATCTGCGCGTTGTGAAGGTGCTTGATCGTGCGGATCCCCGCCAGCGCCGGAACGATCCCCTTGGGCCCGCCGCTGAAGCCCGCGAAGAAGTGAGGCTCCACGAAGCCCGTCACGATCTTCACGTCGGCGCGCAGGTACTCGTCGCTCACCCACACCTCGCCGCCGAAGGAGGTGTCGCCCAGGTGCGTGAGCCCCGTCTCCGCGAACGCGTCGTGGTTGACGACTCGCACCGTGTCGACCACCTCCCGGCCCAGCATCGCCACCAGCTCGTCGCGCGTGTTGGCGCGGTGCGAGCCGGTGCCGTTCAGGATGACGAAGTTTTCGCGCGGGACGTGCGCGAGCTCCGCCAGGATCCAGGGGACCAGGCGCTCGCTGGGTGTGGGGCGCGTGATGTCGGAGATGGCGATGGCAACCGTCGATTCCGCCGTCGCCAGCGACCTCAGCGGCCCGGTGCCGATGGGGCGCCGCACGGCGGCGAGAAAGGCGGCGTGCTCGTCCGCGAGGCCGGGCAGCTCGCGCGGGGAGATGACCACCGCGTCGTCGGGCACGGCCACGTCCATGCGGCCCCGGCCGTAGGCGAGCGAGACGTTCACTGCGGCGGCAGGGCGGCGGCGGGCGTGGTGTACGGCATCATCCCCTCGGTGGAGGCGTCGCCGTAGCTCACGTAGACGGTCTTCTTGCGGAAGTAGTGGCCGAACCCGTGGTGGCCGTCGTCGCCGCCCATCCCGCTGAGGCCGTAGCCGGTGTGGAAGCCCTGGAACTGCTCGGGGCCGATCTTGTTGATGTACACCTCGCCGGAGCGCAGGGCGTTCACGGCCCTCATCATCTTCTTGAGATCGCGCGTGAAGAGGTACGCGCTGAGGCCGTACGGCGTGTCGTTCGCCAGCGCGATTGCCTCGTCGAAGTCGTCGAACGCCATCACCGGTGACACGGGGCCGAACACCTCCTGCTGCATGATCTCCATCTCGTTGCTCACGCCGGTGAGCACCGTGGGCGCGTACCAGAAGCCGCGCTCGAACTCCCCGCCCTCGGGGCGATGGCCGCCCAGCACCACCTCGGCGCCCTGCTCGCGGGCGCGCGCCACCATCGCGTCCACCTTGTCGACCTCCGCCCGGTTGACCTTGGGGCCCAGGTCGATGTCGGTGCGCATGGGGTCGCCCATGCGCAGCCCGCCGGCCACGGCCACGTAGCGCTCCAGGAAGTGGTCGAAGACGCGGCGGTGGACGTACGTGCGCTCGTTGCAGGTGCACACCTGGCCGCAGTTCACGAAGCGCGCGTGGATGGCGTTGCGCACGGCCAGCTCCACGTCCGCGTCGTCCATGACGATGAAGGGCGCCTTGCCGCCCAGCTCAAGCGACACCACGGTGATGTTCTCGGCCGCGGCGGCGAGGATCTCGCGGCCCGCGCGCACGGAGCCCGTGACCGTCACCAGCTTCGTGCGCCGGTCGCGGACCAGGGCGTCGCCCACCTCGCGTCCGGGCCCCGTCACCACGTTCACCACGCCGCGCGGCAGCCCCGCCGCCTCGCAGATGCGCGCCAGCTCCAGCGCGCTGAGCGGCGTGTCTTCGTGCGGCTTCACCACGATGGTGTTCCCGGCCATGAGCGCCGGCGCCACCTTGCGCGCGAACAGGGCCGCCGGGTAGTTCCACGGGATGATGGCCGCCACGACGCCGTACGGCACGTTGCGGATCCAGATGTCCTCGTCCGGCGCGTCGGAGGGCATGATCTCGCCCATGGGCGCGCGCGCGAACGACGCGAAGTAGTCAAAGAACCCCGCCGTCCCGCCGATCTCGCCGCGCGCCTCCACCAGCGGCTTTCCCTGCTCGCGCACCACGACGCGGGCCAGCCGCTCGGCATCCGCCTCGATCATCCGCGCGATGCGCGTGAGGTACGCCGCGCGCTGCACCCCCGTGAGCGCCTCCCACGCGGGCTGCGCGGCGCGCGCGGCCTCCAGAGCGGCGCCCGCATCCTCGCGCGTCCCCTCGGGCACCTCCGCGAACGCCTCGCCCGTGGCCGGGTTGAGCACCGGCCGCGTGTCGCCGCCCGACGCCCCGCGCCACTCCCCACCGATCAGCACCGCGTAGCTCTCCAGCCGTGCGTCGAGCGACATCGTCTCTCCGGGTGTTTATACCGATTTTTACGTGAGCCGCCGTTCCAGGAGCGATTGAAATCGCCGCTGGAAACACGCGAAGTGCCCCTGCGGGCACTGTGTCCCTCGGGCCAGGGCCGCGGCAACAGTACGCGGAGGCGGACTTCGCGTAGGTCCAGCGGCGAATTCATTCGCTCGCGGACGCGCTCGCGGACGAATCACAATCCACAAACGATCTGCACGATCACGCCGCGGTCCAGCCGCCGTCGAGCACCAGGCTGGTGCCGGTGACGAACGCGGCGTCGTCGGAGGCCAGGTAGAGGGCGGCCGCGGCGACCTCTTCGGGGGTGCCCAGGCGGCCCATCGGCTGGCGGGCCTCCAGGGCAGCGCGGGCGGCGGCCTTGTCATCGACACCGGCAAGCAGCCGCTCGACCCAGGGCGAGTCCACCGTGCCCGGGCAGACGCAGTTCACGCGCACGCCCTGCTTCACGAAGTCCATCGCCACCTGGCGGGTCAGCGCGATGACGGCGCCCTTGCTGGCGCAGTACGACGCGCGCTTGGGCACGCCCACCATCCCCGCCACCGAGGCGGTGTTGACGATGGCGCCGCGCCCCTGCCTCACCATGTGCGGCACCGCGTATTTGCAGCCCAGGAACACGCTGCGCACGTTCACCGTCATCACCCGGTCCCAGTCGTCCGGCTCGCAGTCCACCACGTCGGTGGTGGACCCGATCCCCGCGTTGTTGCAGAGCACGTCGATGCGCCCCATCTCGGCCACCGCGCGCTCGATCATCGCGTGCACCTGTTCCGGCTGGCTGGCATCCACGGCCATCGCCACGCACCCGGCGCCCACGAGCCGCGCCGTCTCCTCCGCCGCGGCGCCGTCCAGGTCCGCCGCCAGCACGCGCGCCCCCTCACGAGCAAAGAGCATCGACATCGCCCGCCCGATCCCCGAGCCCGCGCCCGTGATCACCGCCACCCGGTCCTGTAGCCGCACACCGCCTCCTCTGTGCCTCTGTGTGAGCCCGCTGTTCTACGGCCGATGCTGCTCGATCCGGTACCGGTCCACCGTCGCCTGGTTCAGCGTGACCCCGAGCCCCGGCCGCTCGGGAAGCGCGATGGTGCCATCCTCACGAACCGTCAGCGGCTCCTGGAACAGCTCGGAGCGCAGTGGATTGGGATTCTGATCCAGCTCCAGCCAGCTACCGTTCGGTATGGAGGCGATGAAGTGCATGTTGGCGATGGCCGCCACCGCCGACGAGAAGTTGTGGGGGATGACCGGCAGGCCGTACGCGTGCGCCAGCGCGGCGATCCTGCGCGTCTCGGTGATGCCGCCCGACCAGATGACGTCCGGCTGCACGATGTCCACGGCGCGCCGCGCGATCAGCTCGCGGAAGCCGGGGAGCGCGGACTCGGTCTCGTAACCCGCCACCGGCGTGGTCACCTGGTGAGCCACGAGCGCCGACCCCTCGATGTCTTCGGTGCCAACCGGCTCCTCCAGCCAGTAGATGTCCTGGTCCTCCACGGCGCGCATGAACTTGAGGGCCAGCGAGGGAGTCCACGCGTTGTTGGCGTCGATCGCCAGCTTCACCTTGGGCCCCAGCGCCGCCCGCGCGGCGACCACGCGCTCCACGTCTTCCTCGAAGGAGACGACGGCGTAGTCCGACGCGTTCATGTCGTGCAGCGGGTTGAGGAGGGCGTCCGGCTGGCGTCCCACCTTGATCTTCACGCACCCGAAGCCCCGCTCGGCGTACCCGCCCACCTCCTCCGCCAGCCCCGCCGCATCCTTGCCCGCCGCGTAGAACCCGGCCGACGCGTACACGGGCAGGTGGTCGCGGTAGCCGCCCAGCAGACGCCAGAGCGGGGTGCGCGTGGCCTGGCCGATGATGTCCCACAGCGCGATGTCCACGCCGCTGATGGCCTGCATCAGCATCCCGCGCCGCCCGCGCTGGTGGGAGCGCGTGGCCATCATCGCCCAGAGCCGCTCCACGCGGAAAGGGTCCTGCCCCACCAGCGTGCGCTTCAACTCGCCGGTGATGAGCGACTCGGTGCTCTCCAGGAACCCCCCGTACGCCGCCGCCTCCCCCAGCCCGACGATCCCGTCGTCGGTGTGTACCTGCACCAGCAGCGTGGGCCGCGACGGCATGTAGTGGATCGCGTCCGCCATCGCGACATCCATCGTGTAGTGGAGCTTGATGGTGGTGACGTCGGTGATGATCAACGGTGTCGCTCCTTGTGTGTGGGCCTCACCCGGCAGCTTACAGCTGCCACCCTCTCCCAGTAACTGCCCTGGAAGAGGGGACTACTTCGCGTGCGTTTACGGCCGAGACCTCTCTGTGTCCCTGTGCCGCTGTGTGAGCCCCGCTGTTGCTGTACACTGAAAACGGCGCCGCACCCGGCTCGCCGCCCCCGAAGTAGTCCCCTCTCCCACGCTGTTTGTGGGAG
>DASVSA010000126.1:0-43083 GCA_036388335.1 Longimicrobium sp.
AATCATGCACCGGGCGGCGAGCAGCTTCCAGCCGATCCGCCCGGGCGCCCACTGCGTCCGTGGAGCTCCCGTGTCGTCCCCCGCACGAAACCCATGACCACGCCCACCATCCTCCTCGTGGAGGACAACCCGGACAACCGCACCATCTACGGCACCATCCTCCGCCACTTCGGCTACGAGGTGGCCGAGGCGGAGACGGGCGAGGACGGGATCCGCCTGGCCCGCGAGCTCCACCCGGCGCTGATCCTGATGGACGTGGCGATGCCCGGGATGGACGGCTGGGAGGCCACGCGCATCCTCAAGGGCGACGCGGCCACCGCCGCGATCCCCATCATCGCGCTGACCGCCCACGCCATGATGGAGGACCGCAAGCGCGCCCAGGAGGTGGGGTGCGACGGCTACCTGAGCAAGCCCGTGGAGCCGCGGCGGGTGGTGCAGGAGGTGGAGCGGCTCCTGGCGGAGCCGACGCCAACTGCTTCTTGATCACACAGAGGCACAGAGGCATAGAGATTGGTTCATCTCCGTGCCTCTGAATCACGTCACGGCAGCGCGAAGACGAACAGGGCGCTTCCCCGCGGCGCGCCGTACATCTCGGGCGCGTAGCCTTCCAGCCAGCCGCCCCAGCCCGTGGGGACGGCGATGTACTGCTTGCCGCGCACGCTGTAGGTGACGGGGTTGCTGTGGATGCCGTTGCCCGTCTGGTAGCTCCACACCACGGCGCCGGTGCGGGCATCCCAGGCATTGAAACGGCCGTTGGGCTCGCCGGTGAAGACCAGGCCGCCCGCCGTGCTCAGCACGGAGGCGACCATGGGATGAGCGCCGCGCCACGACCAGACCTCGCGCCCCGTGCCCGGGTCGATCGCCTTCACGTACCCCGTCTGCTCGTAGCTGCGCACGTCCGCTTCGCCGCCCAGGTAGAACATGCTCTCGCGGTACACCGTGGGGCCGCGCTTGAAGCGGGCGCACACGTCGATCACGGGGACGTAGAAGAGACCCGTCTGCGGGCTGTACGAGGCGTGCGGCCACTCCTTGGCGCCCGCGGGGCCGGGGCAGATCTCCGTGCCCTCGGGCGTGGGGATCAGGCGCGGGGTCACGGCGCCGGTGGTGCCGTCGATCGTCCCCCAGGTGGTCCGGGCGAAGGGGGCCGCGCGCACCAGCCGGCCATTCGCGCGATCCAGCACGAAGAAGTAGCCGTTGCGGTCGAAGTGGCCCAGCAGGCGCCGCCCGTTCTGCTCGAAGAGGATGTTCTCGTTGACGCCGTCGTAGTCCCACACGTCATGCGGGGTCCACTGGTAGTGCCAGCGGAGCGCGCCGTCGTCGGGATCCAGGGCCACCACCGAGCTGGTGTACAGGTTCGTCCCGGGGCGCGGGCCGCCGTCGAACACGGGGCCGGGGTTGCCGGTGCCCCAGTAGAGGAGGTCCAGCTCGGGGTCGTAGGTGCCGGTGATCCACGCGGTGCCGCCGCCGCGCGCCCACGCCTCGGCGGGCCACGACTCGGAGCCCGGCTCGCCCGGCTTGGGGACGTTGTAGCGCCGCCACACGCGGTTGCCCGTCGCCTGGTCGAAGGCGTCGATGTGCCCGCGCACGCCGTACTCCGCGCCCGAGCTCCCCACGATCACCAGGTTCTTGACCGCCAGCGGGGCCAGCGTGGCGCTCTCGCCCGCGCGCACGTCGGCGAACGCCTTCTGCCACACCTGGCGGCCGTTGGTGGCATCCAGCGCCACCAGGTAGCCGTTGACGGTGGCGAAGTACACGCGCCCGCCGGCCACCGCCACGCCGCGGTTCACGTTGCCGCAGCAGAGGGGCACGTCCAGCGGGATCTCGTGCTTGTACTGCCACAGCATCTCGCCCGTGGCCGCGTCCAGCGCCCACACGTAGCCGTCGTAGCCGGAGATGAACATCACCCCGTCCACCACGATGGGGGCGGCCTCCCACGAGTAGGTGGCGGGCGTGGCCAGCAGCCCGATGGGGGCGAACTGGAAGTTCCAGGCGGGGCGCAGCCCCCGGACGGTGGTGGTGTTGATCTGGTCCAGCGTGCTGTAGCGCTGGCCGTCGTACGCGCCGTAGTAGGTGAGCCAGTTCTGCGGCTCGGAGCGCGCGCGGACGATGCGCGCCCCGTCCACCCCCTGCGCGACGGGCGGGGCGACGCCGCGCATCGCCTCGTTGTACGCCGTCATCGGCTTGCTGACCTCGGTGACGGGCCAGCTGGGCGGGCGGCTCGCGCAGGCGCCGCAGAGCACGAGCAGCGCGGGGACGTATCGCAGAGTCATGTCTCAGTGCCGGGGCTGACGGGGACGGTCCAGCTTCGCTTCCGCGGGGACTTCGCCGCTCACCATGATGAAGCCCAGCATCCCGCGCGGGGCGTGGTTGGCCACGGGGCAGCCGAACCAGTAGAGCCCCGGCTGGTCCAGCCGGATGCGCGCCCGCCCGTGCGAGTTGATGGGAAGAAAGAGCGCGTGCCGGTTCCCCACGTTGGGGAGGAAGGCGGCGTGGTACGAGAAGGGGTCCTCGTTGTAGAAGTCCAGCTCCAGCTCGCCCCCGCGCGGCATCACGATGATGGCCGGGTACCAGATGTACTCGCCCTTGGGCACGCGCACCGTGGCCCTCATCACCCCGTCGCCGCCCACCCTGGCGTGCCCCAGCCCGCCGTGCGCGAAGAGGCGCGCCACGATCTCCTCGTTGGGATCGTCCACCCGCGGCAGTTCGTTGACCAGCCTCACCACTCGCGGGTTGAGCTGCTTGAGCACGCTGGGGCGCAGCAGCTTGACGTACTCGCAGGACGAGAGGGCCGCGGCCGCCAGCAGGGGCAGCAGCACGCGTGGGCGGAAGCGCGGCATCGCGGCCTCGCGGTACGCAGGGTGGATGACGACGGGACGCCGGTGCGCCCGTCCCTTATCTAAGGTTTGCACGCGCGCATTTCACGTGCCGCAGGAACGTCCCAAACGTAGGGGGCCCTCACCCGGCAGCTTACAGCTGCCACCCTCTCCCAGTAACTGCCCTGGGAGAGGGGACTACTTCGCCCGGGGCGAGCCCGCATCGGCCGCGCTCCGGGGCCCGAATGCCTGCGTAGGGGCGAGGCATGCCTCGCCCGCCTTTCGGCGCCCACGGTGCCGCTCGCCGCACATGATGCAGTCCCCTCTCCTATGGTGTTTATGGGAGAGGGTGGCAGCTGCAAGCTGCCGGGTGAGGGCGTCAGTCCACCGGCACCGCGACGTTCGACTGCAGCGACCAGCGCACGGTGCTGACGCCGCCGAGGCCGAAGGGGTTGGAGAGGATGTCACGCCCGCCGTTGGGGCGCGCCAGCAGGCGGAACTGCCCGCCCGACCGGGGGCCGTCGTAGCGGAGGGTGACGTTGCGGTTGGGGGGCACCGACCCCAGGATCTGCCGGGTCCCGCTCGAGCTGATCATGTACACCGTCAGGTCGCTGGTCAGGGTGCCGGTGTTCTCCACCAGGACCGACACGCCCTCCCTGCCATTGGCGTTCTGGCCCCGCCCGCCGGAGCTGGACGCGCAGGCCGCCACCACCATCACCAGCAGGAGGGCGAGCAGCGTACGGATGGGGCGCAGGTCGAGGTGCGGCTTCATGGGTGCCTCCTGGTGGTAAGATCCGCCCCGCGGCCTGCGGGGACCGGCCGGACGCGCTTGCGAAACGCGCGCCAGCGACGGCACCAGCCAGCCGGCGACTAGCGCAGCGACACCGTGAGCCCGGTGTACACGGCGCGCCCGGGGCCGGGCTCGTAGAAGCGCCGCCCGAAGGCGTTCACCACCACCGACGCGTTGTAGCGCGCGCCGAACAGGTTGGTGATCCCGGCGGAGGGGGTTACCCGCGCTCCGCCCACGCGCAGCTCCTCCCACCCGGCGCGCACGTCCACCAGCGAGTACGCGGGGGAGCGGAGGGCGCCCTCCCGGTCGTCGTCGCGCACGGGGACGGAGGAGACGCGCCGCGCGTCGATCCCGGCGAAGGGGCCGCGGCGGCTCGCCAGGTTCAGCGTCCCCTCCCAACGGTGCGGGGCGATGCCGGGGACGCGGATGCCGGACAGGTCCGTGCCGCCCGCCGTGTACTCCACGAAGCGCGCGTCGGTGTAGCTGTACGCCGCCCGCGCGGAGACGCCCTCGCGCGGCGCGACGGCGGCGCTCGCCTCGGCGCCGCGGCGGCGGGAGCGGCCGGCGTTGCGGAAGAAGGTGCGGTCCGGCGACGACGGCACCTGGAAGCCGAGCAGCTCGCCGCGGATGCGCGCGGTGTACACGGCCGCCTGCAGCTGGAGCGTGCCCAGCGCGGCCTTGCTCCCCGCCTCGTACGAGTCGGTCACCTGCGGATCGAGCTCCGGGTTGAAGCCGCCGGCCCCCTCCGGCCGGTTGGCGAGCTCGGTGGTGGTGGGAGTCTCGAATGCGTGCGCGTAATTGGCGTACAGCGACACGCCGGGGAGGGCGGACACGGACACGCCCAGCGTGGGGCTCCAGTGCCCCAGCCGCCGCGACCCCGAGTCGTCGGGGTTCCCCGCCGCCACCAGCCGGTCGTCGGCGGAGAAGAGGAAGCCATCGCGCCGCAGGGCGCCCAGCACGTCCACCCGCCCCGCCAGCGACAGCGTGGCGAGCCCGAACACCGCGCGCGACCTCACCCGCTCGCGCTGGTCCAGGACGAGGGCGCCGCGCTCGCCGGCCTGGTTGGCGTGGTTGCGGCGGTCGTCGCGCTGCACCTCGGTCTCGGCCCCCGCCGTCCAGCGCAGCGACGCGATTCCAGCCCCCGTGCGCCCCGAGAGCGAGGCGCGCACCCCGCCCACGCGGCGATCGAGGTCGATGATGCGGTCGGGGATCGGGTTGTCGAGCGAGCGGGTGAGCGCGTATCCGGCCACCTCCAGCGCACCCGCGCCCACGGCGTGCTCCCACGTGGCGCCCACCTGCGCGTGGCTGCCCTCCTCGCCCGTGCGCTGGCGCACGTTGTTGGCGAAGGCCTGGCTGCGGTCCACGCGCAGCAGCGAGTCGCTGAGCGAGCCCGGGTTCAGCGCGTCGTAGCTCACGAAGCGGCCGGTCAGGCGCACCTCGTCGCCGCCGCGCCGGTAGGCCAGCACGCCGCCGCCCAGCAGGTTCTCGGCGGTGGCGTGGGCGCGGAAGCCCTCGTAGCGCAGGCGCGACGCGTCGGCGCGGTACCAGAAGCGCCCGGAGCGCCCGCCCGCGCTCCCCTGCGTGCGCAGCAGGCCGTCGCTCCCGGCCACCGCGCGGCCTTCGGCGGAGAGGGGCGCATCCGGCGGGGGGAGGGTGGTGAGGCGGATGACGCCGCCCGAGGCGTTGCCGTACAGCGCCGCCGCCGGCCCGCGGATCACCTCCGCCGAGCCCAGGAGCGCCGGGTCCACGTGGTTGAGCGTCGTCTGCCCGTCGGGGAGCGTGGCGGGGATGCCGTCCACCAGCACGCGCACGCCGCGCACCCCGAACTGCGCCCGCGCCCCGAAGCCGCGGATGGAGATCCGCTCCCCCAGCGCGTAGTTGAAGCGGTTGTCCACCTGCACGCCGGGCACCGCCACCAGCGTCTCGTTGAGCGCCAGCCCCGGCCGGGCGCGCGTGAGCTCCGGCCCGCTCACCACGCTCACCGCGTAAGGCGCGCGCCGCAGGGGAAGCGGCACCCGCAGCACGCTGACCGCGAGCGTGTCGAGCGCCACGGGCAGCGTGTCGCGCGGCGCCTCCGCAGCAGCCAGGGCGCACATCATGAGGATCGGGTTCATACGGCCGCTCCTCCGCAAGCTTCGGGCAACGGCGGACTCACACAGAGACACGGAGGCACAGAGACGACTTCATCTCTGTGCCTCTGTGTCTCTGTGTGAGCCCCGTTCTGTTCAGCCGGGCGTGGGGAGCGCCACCAGGATGGCGGTGACGAGGACGGCGGCGCCGCCTACCAGGAGCTCCACGCGGGCGGAGCGGCGTAGGCGGAGGGCGCCGGCTTCGTCGCCGAGGACGGGGCGGACGCGGCGCCAGTTGTAGAAGCCCGTGGCCACCACCACCGTGAGGAGCGCCAGCTTGGCCAGGAGGAACTGGCCGTACGAGGTGGTCCAGAGCTGCGCGGGGGCGGTGATGTGGAAGAGGGCGTTCACCACCCCCGTGGCGCCCACCAGCGCCGCGCCGGCCAGCGCCACCGGCGAGAAGCGGTTCACCATCGCCGCGAAGGCCGCCGTCCCGCCGCCGTCGCGGGCCCAGAGCGCGGCCGGGAGGCCCGCGGCGATGAGCACCGCCAGCGTGCCCAGCCACACCCCGGCGCCCAGCACGTGCACGGTGTCGCTGAGGATGGCCACGCCGGTGCGCTCCTCCACCGCCGCCGCGTGCCCGGAGAGGGCGGGAACGGCGCACAGGATCACGGCACCCACCGCGGCGCCCATCCACCCGATGGTGCGGCCGTGGGGGGCGCGCGCCACCAGAAGGCCGATGAAGAAGGCGACGGTGGCCAGCGCCTGCAGCAGCCACGCCGTCCCCCACACGGTGTGGCGCAGCAGCGAGCCCAGCCGCGCCGGGTCCAGCGCGTCCGCGGCGCCGAAGGCCTGCGCGGACTGCATCCAGAGCCTCACCACCAGCAGCAGCACCGAGAGCGCCGCCGCCCCCGCCGCCAGGAACCACGCGCCGTACGCCGCGCGCGAAGTCACCAGGTCGTGCGCGTGAAGGCGGCGCAGCGGGAGCACCACTCCCAGCTCGAACCCCGCGGCGCCCACCATCCCCAGGAGCGCCAGGTACCCGGCCCAGCGCACCAGCACCGCGAGAGCCGAGTCCGAGGACGACGACTCGTCCAGGTCCGGCCCGGGCGCGCTCTCGGGAGCCGCGGGCATGGGCGCGGCACGGGCGGGAGTGACGACGCCCGCGGGCGAGACCGTGGCCGCGGACCTCATCACGAAGGCGAAGGTGCCGCGGATGATGTGCCCGTCCGCCCCGGCGGTGCGCCACTCCACCGTGTAGCCGCCCGCCGCCAGCCCCGGCGGAAGGGCGAAAGTGAACTCCTTCCCCTCCGAACCGGCCACCGGGGTGGCGGGCCCGGACGCCACCGTGTCGCTACCCAGGAGCACGGTGAGCGACGTGAGCTCCGCCTCCACCGGGCGGGTGAAGCGGATGCCGACGCGCCCCAGCCCCGCGGCCACCGTGTCGCCCTGCGCGGGAGACGAGGACGCGAGGCGCGTGTGCGCGGAAAGGGGCGCGGGGAGCCCCATCGCCGCCAGCACGACGGCGAGGAAGACGGCCGCGCGGAAGCGGCGGAAGATCGGCTCTGGCACGCGTGGATGTGGCAGGGAGTGGGCGCCCCCGTCTAGGCGCGCGCTGCGTTCGTAACACTAGCCCACGGCCCGTTTTGCTGCAACCTCGCGCAGCCGCCCCCGCCGCCCCATCTTTCCCGCGCGCCGGCCAGGGCGGCCGGCACACCGATCCACAACGGGCAGGCGATGGACGACCATGCAGTCAGCAGCGATCCGCGGACGGCGGACCGCGTGTACGGCATCATCGGCGCGGCGCTGGCCGTGCTCGCCCTCTTCTTCCTCCTGCGCGGCGGCGAGGCGGACACCGGCGCGGCGGCGCCCGCCGCCATCCCCCCGCTCACCATCCAGGAGCCGCGCGACGGAGCCGAGGCCGCTCTCCCGCTGGCCGTGGTGTTCGACGCGGGCGTGAAGCTCACGGCCGGGCCCGCGGGGTGGAACGCCAGCGGGCGCCACGTTCACCTCCTCGCCGGCGGCACCGAGCTGATGGCCGGCGGCGGCGACATCCAGCCGCTGGGCGGCACCCGCTACCGCTGGACGGTGCCCGCCCTCCCGCGCGGCGACCAGACGATCCAGCTCACCTGGTCGGACGAGCAGCACCGCCCCCTGGAGGAAGGAGCCTCGCGGCCGGTGCGGGTGCGCGTCCGCTGAGCGCCGCCGCACGTAATGGCGCCGACCGCGCGTTGACACTCCGCGTGCGGGCCGCCTAGAATGAGGCCGCTGCGGGGGAGTGCTGAGTCCTGAGTGCTGAGTCCTGAGTGCTGAACGGCAGTGCGTGAGTGCGTGAGTGCGTGAGTGCGTTTTCACTCGGCACTCAGGACTCAGGACTCAGGACTTCTGTTCCCGTCCCGCCCCACATCCCCCCGCCTCCCACTCCCCTGGAGCACCGCATGGCCGCCCTCTCCCACCTCCGGCCGCTTTCGTTCGGAGAGATCCTGGACAGCGCGTTCAGCCTGTACCGGCGCCACTTCGTGCCGATGATCCTCACGACGCTCATCCCCGCGGTCCCTACGGGGGTGCTCACCGTGCTGATGGGGTACACGGTCCTGCGCGCAACCGGTGGGAACGATCCCGACGCCTACGCGATGGCCATCCTGCCGGTGTCGCTGCTCAGCATGGTGATCTACCTGGTGATGTGGGCGGCGCTCGCGCACCTGGTGGGCCAGGCGTGGACCGGGGGCGACGTCTCCGTGGCGGACGGGTACCGGCGGGGCTTCCGGGCGTTCTTCCCGCTCCTCGGCTCGATGATCCTGGCCTACGTCGTGGCGGCGGTCGTAGTGATGATCGTCACCTTCGCGATGGCGCTGGTGGTCGCGGTGATCGCGGCGCTCCTGGGCCCCAGCCTGGCGGGCCAGGGTACCGCGGCCACGGGGGCGGTTGGCGTGCTCGTGGCGGTGGTGGCGATCGCCTTCCTGCTGGGAGTCATCGCGTACGCGTCGTCGCTCTTCGCGGTGCTTCCCGCCATCGTCATCGAGAGGCTGGGGCCGGCGCAGGCGATCGGGCGGTCGTTCCGCCTGGGCCGCGGAGCGCGCCTCCACGTGACGGGGGTGGTGATCGTCACCTTCATCATCGTCTTCCTCCCCGTGGTGGGCATCGGCCTGCTGACGGGCACCTTCGCCTCGTTCAGCGACCCGAGTGCCGTCCCCAGCCCCGGGCAGTTCGTGGTGCAGCAGGTGGCGGCGATGGTCACGGGTTCGCTCACCACTCCCTTCATGGTGGCGGCGATGGTGCTCCTTTACTTCGACCGCCGCGTGCGCCTGGAGGCGTTCGACCTGCACATGGCGGCGGACGGCCTGGCCACGGCCTGACGATGCAGAGCGGCGCGCTTCCCACCGCGGCGGGCGTGGAGCGCGCGCTCCGCGAGGTGTACGCCCGGCCGGAGTTTGCGCCGCCGGTGCAGCGCTGGTCGTTCTGGCGCTGGATGGGCGAGCTCCTGGAGCCCGTCTTCCGCTGGATCGCAGAGACGCTGGGCCGCTTCCGCGGGCTGGGCAGCTCGGCGCCAGTCCTCTACTGGATCGTCGTCGTCCTGCTGGCGGCGCTCGCGGCCTTCCTGCTGGTGCACCTGGTGCGCAGCAGCCTGGGAGCGATGGGCGGCGACGGCCCCGCCGCGCCCCGGCCGGAGGGAGCGCGCGCCCCCCGCGGCGTGGGCGACTGGGAGGCGGAGGCCCGCCGCGCCGCCGCCGAGGGGCGCCTGCGCGACGCGTCGCTGGCGCTCTACCGCGCCCTGCTCCTGCGGCTCGACGCGCGCGGCGTCATCCGCTTCGACCCGGCGAAGACGCCCGGCGACTACCGGCGCGAGGCGGGGCGGCACCCCGAGACGGCGCGCACCCTGGCCGCCTTCCTGCGCGGCTTCGAGCCGGTGGCCTTCGGCGGACGGCCGCTGGACGCGGAGGGGTACGAGCGGCTGAGGAGCACCGCGGCGGAGGCGGACGCCCGTGGGTAGCCGCCGCGACCTGGCGGCAGTCGGGCTCCTGCTGCTCGTCATCGTCCTCCTCACCTCCCTCACCACCCCCGAGCGGAAGCAGTCGGGCGATCCGCGCCCCTCCTCCTTCCTCACCTCGCCGGGGGGCACGCGGGCGCTCCACGACGTGCTGGGCGAGCTGGGGATGAAGACGGAGCGCCGGCTCACCGCCTACGCGGACGCGGACTCGCTGGCCGGGCCGCTGGTGCTCATCGCCCCCACGCAGTTCATCTCCCCCGCCGAGCTTCACGCCCTGGCCGAGTGGATCCGCGCCGGGGGCACGCTCCTGTACGCCGCCGGGGTGGCGGACGAGCTGGCGCGCGACACGCTGGGGCTGCGCCTGGGGAGCCTCAAGGGGGGCAAGCTGACCGCGTGGAGCACGGACTCGGCCCGCACCGCGACCTCCATCGCCCACCCGTGGACCGCGGATGTGCGCACGGTGGCCGGATTCCGCCGCTCCTTCGATCCGAACTCCCCCGCCCTGCGCCGCCGCGGCGCCGCCGCCCTGCTGGTGCACGGCGGGCGCCCGGTGGCGGCCGTCTTCCCCCTGGGACGCGGACGGGTGGTGGCGTGGAGCGATCCGCTCCCCCTCACCAACGACGAGCTGCGGCGCAGCGGCGCGGCCCTCCTCTTCGCGCGCGCGGCGGCGGAGCTGGCGGGGCCGGGGCGCACGGTGCACTTCGACGAGTACCACCACGGCTACCGCGGGGGCGGCAGCGCGGTGGGGGGTACGCTGCGCTTCCTGCGCGACCGGCCGTGGGGGCACGCGACCCTGCAATGGCTGGCGGCGGCGCTGGGGCTGCTGCTGCTGGCGGGGCGGCGCTTCGGCGCGCCGCTGGCTCCGCGGCCCGCGCGGCGGCGCTCGCCGCTGGAGCACGTGGAGGCGCTGGCCGGGGCGTACCGGCAGGGAGGTGCGCGACGCACGGCCCGGCGGCTCCTGCTGGCGGGGCTGGCCCGCCGGATGGGGCGGCGCGCCCCGCGCGAGGGCGCCGGCGAGCGGGAGACGCTGGAGAAGCTCACCTCGTTCTCGGGCGCGGGCCCGGCCGCGGCGGCGCTGCTGGACGAGTGGAAGAAGGGGGACGCGGCCGACCTGGTGGCCCTTTCCCGCGACGTGGACCGACTCCTGGAAGAGGCGCGAAGAACTTGACGATTCTCGACACACAGGCCGTCCCCGGCGACCGCGCGCAGGCCGTGCTGGAGCGGCTGGGCGGGGTGGTGCTGGGGCAGGAGGAGGTGCTGAGGCACATGATGGTGGCGCTGCTGGCCGGTGGCCACGCGCTGATGGAGGGCGTCCCCGGCACGGCGAAGACGCTCTCCATCCGCGCGCTGGCGCTGGCGCTGGAGCTCCGCTTCGGGCGGGTGCAGTTCACTCCCGACCTGATGCCCACCGACCTGGTGGGCGTCAACATGCTGGACGAGCTGAAGCGCGAGTTCGTCTATCACCCGGGCCCCATCTTCACCGACCTCCTCCTGGCCGACGAGATCAACCGCGCCCCCGCCAAGACCCAGGCCGCGCTGCTGGAGGCCATGGCCGAGCGCCAGGTGACGGTGGACGGCAAGACGCGCCGCCTCCCCGCCTCCTTCACCGTGTTCGCGTCCCAGAACCCGGTGGAGTACGAGGGCACCTATCCGCTCCCCGAAGCGCAGCTCGACCGCTTCCTCCTCAAGATCGTGATCGGCTACCCGAGCGCGGAGGCGGAGCGCGCCATCCTGGACCGCTACGCCGGCGGCTTCAGCGCGGACCGCGCCGATAGCTACGGGCTGCGGCCCATGATGTCCGCCGCCCAGCTCACGGAGCTGCGCGTGGCGGTGGAGGCGGTGCACGTGGAGCCCTCGGTGCGCGACTACATCACGCGCATCGTGCGCGCCACCCGCGACGAGCCTACCCTGGCGCTGGGCGCCTCTCCCCGTGCCAGCGTCGCGCTCTTCCTCGCCTCGCGCGCCGAGGCGCTCCTGTCCGGCCGCGACTTCGTGACCCCGGACGACGTCAAGGCGCTCGCCCTCCCCGTCCTTCGCCACCGCGTGACCCTCACCCCCGAGGCCGAGGTGGAGGGCCGCACCGTCGACGAGCGCCTCACGGGCCTCCTCCAGACCCTCCCCGCGCCCACCCGGTGATGCGGGGAAATCTGCCGGGATACCGGGAGCCCCCGGTTGCCGGGCCAATGAATCCGCGGCAACACTTACACGAAGTCCGCCCGCGCGGACCGGGCCTTCGGCCCCAACAGCAACCCTGTAGTCCCCGCAGGGGGACTTCGTGTAGTCGTTGCAGCGGTTTCAACCGCCCGCTTGCCAGGTCCGAGCCGCGAGCCATCACCGACCGTAAATCCTTCGTTCCGCGTCACCGTTTCGGTTGGCCGGAGAGATTTGTCGCGCGGTTCACCCAGGATGACGGAACGGGGGAGGCGTGTCCCCGGTGAGCGCGGCGCGGCGGGATTGGGGGCCCGGCGTGCTGCCGTCGCACCGCTTTCTGGCGCTGCTGGCCGGCGCGGCGCTGCTCTTTCCGATCAGCACGGCGGCGGCGGTGGCGGTGGATGTGCTCCTCGTCGTGCTCTTCGCGGCCGATACGCTGCTGGTGCCGAGAGCACTGCGGGTGGAGCGGCGCGCACCCCGCCGCCTCTCGCTGGGGGCGGAGGGGGAGGCCACGCTCTCGGTGCACAACGGCGGCACCCGCGCCGTGCGGCTGCAGATCACGGACGACCTGCCGCCGATCCTGGCGCGCCTGGACGGCGACGTGCGCGAGCTGGTGGTGCACCCCGGCGAGACGGAGCGCGCCACCTACCGCTTCCACGCCGCCCGCCGCGGCGACGAGGTGTTCGGCGACGTGCACCTGCGTGTGCTGGGGCCGCTGGGGCTGGCGTGGCGGCAGCGGCGCGTGAGGAGGGCGGACGCCATCCGCGTGCAGCCGGGAGTGGCCGAGCTGCGCCGCTACCGCCTCCTTGGCCTCCACAACCGGTTGCGCGACGCGGGGTACCGCGCCATCCGCCAGCGCGGCGAAGGCGGCTCGTTCGAGAGCCTGCGCGAGTACGTGCGCGGCGACGACCCGCGCACCATGGACTGGAAGGCGAGCGCCCGCCGCGGCCAGATGATCGTACGCCAGTTCCAGGTGGAGCGCCGGCAGAACGTGATGATCGCCATCGACGCCGGCCGGCTCATGACTCAGCAGATCGGCGGCCGGGAGCGCCTCGACTACGCCCTGACCGCCGCGCTCCTGCTGGCCGACGTGGCCGCGCTCCATGGCGACCTGGTGGGCCTCCTGGTCTTCTCCGACCGCGTCACCCAGTACCTTCCGCCATCGAAGGCCTCGCTCTCGCGCATGGCCGACGCGCTGGGCGAGGTGCACGCGAAGATGGTGGAGCCCAACTACCCCGCCGCCTTCACCTACCTGGCGCACCAGCTTCGCCGCCGCTCGCTGCTTGTGATGTTCACGGACATCATCGACGCCCGCGCCTCGTCCGCGCTGGTGGCGCACCTGGGCCGCGCGGCGGAGCGGCACCTCCCCATCGCCGTCGCCATCCGCAACCCGGAGCTGGAGGCCGCCGCCGCCCTCGAAGCCCGCGACGAGGCCGACGTCTTCCGCCGCGCCGCCGCCGAGGAGCTCCTCCAGGCCCGCGCCGCCGCCCTGGCCTCCATGCAGCGCACCGGCGTCCTCGTCGCCGACACGCGCCCTACCGACGCGGTGCCGGCGGTGGTGAACCGCTACCTGGACGTGAAGCGGCGGGGACTGCTTTAGGCTCACACAGAGGCACAGAGGCACGGAGAGAAGCTCCCTCTCCGTGTCTCTGTGCCTCTGTGTGAGATTGCTTTTAGGCAGCCAGCTCCGGCGGCGAGATCTGGTGGTCGACGTCGATGACCTCGTCGGCCATGCCGCGGCGGTGGGGGTCGGCGATCCAGGCGGCGACGCCCTGCATGAACTTCCACACGCCGCCGCCCGAGGGGCGATGATAGGTGGGGGAGTTGGGGTCGGTGCCCATGCGGTGGAAGAGCTGAGTAAGCCACTCGGGGCCGTGCCCGCCCACCTCCATCTCCGGCAGCCAGTTCTCCAGCTCGCCGGCGGGGACCACGAAGAGGCCGTATTCGGCCAGCCCGGAGAGCAAGGCGTTCGCCTGCAGGCGCGCCTCCCGCGGGAGCGTGTAGATGCCGCCTGCCTTGTAGTCGTCGTTCTTCATCTCCTGGTGGATGCGCTTGCGGCGCTCCTCCCACGGCTCCCAGAACACGGCGGGGACGAAGACGGCGCGCATCAGCTCGCGGAAGTCGTCCTTGCCCTTGAGGATGTCCAGGTCCACCAGGGCCACGGCGGGCACGCCCATCTCGCGCAGGGGCCTCACGATGCGGCGGATGGTCTGCTTGTTCTGCGCGTTGAGGAAGACGCAGCCGTCCGCCCCGCCGGCGCGCGCGCCCAGGAGCCGCTCGTTGATCTCGGCGTAGAACACGCGGTCCGCGTCCGCCTCGCACACGATGGCGCCCTCGTGGAAGAGCGCCCCCAGCACACCCGTGGAGCGGAGGAGCGGGTCGCGCATCATCGTCTCCAGCTTGTCCGCGGAGAGCAGGCGCGCGGTGGCGAGCCCGGCGCGCCAGGTGAGGCGCACGATGTTCACCCGCTTGCCGCTCTGGATGCACCCCATCACGAACTCGGGGGAGTGGGTGGAGGCCAGCAGGTTGGCCCCGCGCTCGGCGGCGAGCTCGGTGAGGCGCTTGCCCAGCTTGCGGATGAGCGGCGGGTGGAGGAAGGCCTCCGGCTCGTCCACCAGCATCAGCCGGTAGTCGGCGGCCATCACGGCGGCGGTGAGGCCCGTGAAGGCGCGCACCCCGTCGCTGAGCCCGGCGATGTCGTGGGCGCGGCCGTGGAAGGCGCGCGCGCGGTCGTCCAGCGCCTGCTCCTCGGCCAGGTCCAGCGGCGGGCGCTCGGACATGCGGATGCGCAGGTGCGGGACGCCCGTGGGGTCGAGGGTGAAGTGCAGGCCCAGCGCGTCGGCCGTGATCTCGCGGATGCGCTCGCGCGCAGCGTGGTCGCGAAAGAGCACGGCCAGGTGATTGGCCTGCGGCCCGCCCGCCGGGCGCGGCTGGGTGAGCGCCAGCCTCGTCTGCCCGTCCAGCCGCAGGGTGAAGAGCGCAAGGAAGTCGCGGCACACGCGGCGGAACTCCTCGCCGCTCAGCGTCTCCTGCTCCACGGCGCCGCGCAGGGCGGCCAGGTCCACGAGGTGCTCGGGCGGCGGCTCGCTCACGTCGGTGGCGCGCTTCCCCGCACCGTCGTCGCGCGCGGACAGGCGCTGCACGCGCACCGAGCCGTCCGGGAGCGGGTCGCCCTCCGCCCCGCGCGACCTCACCATCCGCTCCACCGTGTCCGCGTCGGGGAGGCGGGGGAGGATGGAGCGCACGATGTGAAGCAGCGACGGGTCGCCGCTCTCGATCAGCGACTCCAGCTCGCGCAGCGCGAGGCTCTTGCCGGAGTTGTTGGGGCCCACGAAGACCGTCATCGGCCCCGGCGCGAACGACAGCGGGGGCTCGCCGGGACCGGCGCCGAAGCGTAGTGTGAGGTTGCTCAGCATCGCCGATCGGGTACCGTGGACGGCCTACCGGGACGCCCCCCACATTTGCGAGAAGCGAGCCAGTCGCGATCCACCCCGCACACTTCTCAGTCGATGAACCGATCCCTCCCCGCGCTCCTCCTGCTCCTCCTGGCCGGCTGCCCCACGGCTTCCATCCACGTGCCGGGCATGGAGTTGCGCCTGGCCGCGTCTCCCGCCGCGCCGCGCGTGGGCGACACGCTCCGGATGACCGCGACGATCGCCAACCCGCACTCCGAGCCCATCGAACTGGAGGCGCGCTGTAGTCCGCCGGTAACCTTCTCCGTGGGCGCGGCCGACCGCAGCCGCACCGCGCACCAGACCTCCGACTCGTGGCCGTGCGGGGTCGCCGGCCCGCGCTTCCGCATCGCGCCGGGCGATTCGGTGCGCTTCACGGACTCATGGGTCGCGGACGCGGACGGGGCGTTCACCGTGACCGCCGCCATCGGCGAGCACTACGTGGTGCGCGGGGAGCGGCGGGAGTTCAAGATGGGGCACGCGTTCGCGCCGGTGACGGTTCGTATCGTACCGAGATGAAGTTTTTCTCCGTGCCTCTGTGAGCCTGCCTTTTACCGGGCTATCGATCTCCGCACCGTCCCTGTGACCGCCGCGCGCAGCGGGCCGATCTTGCGGTTGTCGCGGGTGGGATTGACGCGGTTGGTGAGGAGGATGATGAACAGGCCCTGCTCCGGGTACATCCAGATGGACGTGCCCGTGAAGCCCATGTGGCCGAAGGTCCGGCCGGGGCGGGTGTCCCAGCCCAGGGCGCGGGTCGCGGCGCCCGGCTGCGGCGTGGTCCAGCGGGCGATGGTCTCGGGGCGCAGCAGGCGCACGCCGCCATGCTCTCCGCCGTTCAGCATCATCGCGGCGAAGACGGCCAGGTCGCGCGCGCTGGAGAAGAGCCCCGCGTGCCCGGCCACCCCGCCCAGCGCCCACGCGTTCTCATCGTGCGCCTCGCCCCACACCTTGCCGCCGCGGAACTCCTGGATCTCGGTGGGGGCGATGCGCGGGCGGAGCGACGCCGCGGGGTTGAAGCCCGTGTCCCTCAGCCCCAGCGGCGCGAAGATGTGCTCGCGCGCCCAGCGGTCCAGCGGCTGGCCCGTGATGCGCTCGATCACCAGTTGCAGCGCCACCATGTTCCAGTCGTCGTAGACGCTGCGGGTGCCGGGCGCGCGGGCCAGCGGCTTGACGATGATGTGCTTCAGGTACTCCTCGCGCCCCTTCACCTCGCGGTACAGGTGATGGTTCGAGCGGATCCCGCTGGTGTGCGTCAGGAGCATCCGCGGAGTGATGCGCGCGTGGAAGCCGGGGAGCCAGCGCGCGACGGGCGCATCCAGGTCCAGCTGCCCGCGCTCCACCAGCATCATCGCCGCGGTGGTGGTCGCTACGACCTTGGTGAGGGATGCGAGGTCGTAGAGCGTGCTGTCGGTGGCCGCCGGCGCGCCCGCCGCCCAGTCCGTGCGCCCGTATCCCCGGCTCACCACCACGCGCCCGTTCCGCCCCACCGCGATGGCCGCTCCGGGCGTGGCCCGGTCCGCGATGGCCGCCGCCAGGACCCCGTCCAGCTCCGCGATCACCCCCGCGCTCATCCCCACCTCCCCGGGCGAAGCCGTGCGCGGAGGCGCGGGCGGCGCGGGTACAGCCACGGCCGGCGCGGCGGGCACCTGTCGCGCCGGCACCCGCGCCTCCACTTTCGGCTCCGGCGGGGAAGAGCAGGCCACCAGTACGGCGAGCGCGCAGACCGCTCTCCGTGTCTCCGTGCCTCTGTGTGAGCCCCGTTGTTTGAATCTCATCCCACGAACCTACTCATCATGCGCACATCCGGCATCATCCTGCTCCTCACGCTCACCGCGTGCGCGCAGGCGCCACGGACGGACACGTTCCGGCCGGCGGACACGGGCGAGCTCACGCGGCTCCACGAGCGCTACCGCGTCCCCGCCATCACGACGCGCGAGTTCACGCACGCGGAGCTGTGGAGCGCGCTGGGGCCGGTGGTGGACGCCGCCGGAGGGCCGGAGCGCGACGAGGCCGGCCGCTCGGCCGAGGGGCGGGCCATCTACCGCATGAGATACGGAAGCGGCCCCACGCGCGTCCTGCTCTGGTCGCAGATGCACGGCAACGAGTCCACGGCCACCATGGCGCTCGCGGACCTGTTCCGCTTCCTGGCCGAAGCGCCGGACGACCCGCGCGCCCGCCGGCTCGCGGAGCGCCTGACCATCCACGCCGTGCCCATGCTGAACCCCGACGGCGCCGAGCGCTTCCAGCGGCGCAACGCGATGGCCATCGACATCAACCGCGACGCGCGCGCCCTCTCCACCCCGGAAGCCCGCATCCTGCGCGGCATCCAGCGGCAGTTCCGCCCCGAGTTCGGCTTCAACCTGCACGACCAGGACGTGCGCGCCCGCGTGGGAGGCAGCGACCGCCTCGCGGCCATCGCCCTCCTCGCGCCGCCCTACAACCAGGCCCGCGACGACAACGCGGTGCGGATGCGCGCCAAGCGGGTCGCGGCGGTGGTGCGCGCCGCCGCCGAGCCCATGGTGGCCGGCCACGTCACCCGCTACGACGATACCTTCAATCCCCGCGCCTTCGGCGACCTGATGCAGAGCTGGGGGACGAGCACGGTGCTGATCGAGTCCGGCGGGTGGAGGAACGACCCGGAGAAGCAGCACCTGCGCCGCGTGAACTTCGTGGCCCTGCTCACCGCGCTGGACGCCATCGCGACCGGCGCCTACGCCTCCGCCTCCCCCGCCTCGTACGAGACGCTCCCCGAGAACGGCCGTCCGGTGAACGACGTGCTGGTGCGGGGACCGGTCATCGTGGTCCCCGGCCTGGAGCCCTACCGCGCCGACGTGATGATCCAGTTCGCCGATCCCCTGGCGAAGCGCGGCGCCCGCGTGTTCGAGGTCGGCGACCTGGCCGACGCCGCCGCCCGCGACACCGTGGAAGCCGCGGGCCTCTTCCTGCACGCCGCCCAGCCCCTGGCGGTGGACCGGCCCGCCGCGTTCGTCCTCCGCCGCGCCCGCGACGCCGCCAGCGAGGCGGTGTGGCGCATGGACGGGAGCTGAAGGCGCCCCCATCCATCGTGTGCACCGCGGAAACGCTTCAGGGCCCCCGCCTGCGATGGCTGGGGCCCTGAATTCGTGATTCCTCGCTCCACTTTCGAGAGCTACTTCGTGCCCGCACCATGGGAAGAGTCCGTGGGCCGGTCAAGCGAGCCTCCCCTAGTCCGGCTCCGCCCTCTCCTGGAGCAGCCGCAAGCGTTTCTCGATGGCGGCCCCGAGCGTGGCGCAGGCGTCGCGGGCGATCTGGAGAGCATGCAGCGCGTCGTCGCGCGTGGGCTGCCGCGAGCGGAGAGGATTACGGGGCGGGTACCGGTAGATCACCGCGTATGGTGTCGGCTGCGACGACGGCGCGGCCGCGTCACCGGTGGCTCGATCCAGCCGGCGCAGCTGTTCGATCAGCCGGCCGAGGTTGTGCTGGTCCTCCGGATCGACGCTGTACGTGGTGAGCAGCCCCTTGAGCAGCTTCTCGACAGCCTGTTGTGCGTGGAAGCCGATCTTTCCGGGCCCGGGAAGAGAGCGGTTCTCCGCGCCTGTCTCCGCCCACGCCAGATCCTCACGCCCCAGCTCGACCCACTGCTTCACGACGAGGATCTGGATCTCGGAAGGGCTGGTCATAGAGGGAGATGCCCCTGGTGGACGCCGGGTGAGGAAGAGTTCCGGGAACGGTTCGGCACTCTTCGAACTCGGCCTCCCCGAACACCTGCAGGTCCACGCTCCAAGGCGACACGTTGAAGAGGTCGGTCAGCCGCATGCTCTCGGCGACCCAGTCCTCCACCGGATCTTCCATGACAACGAGGATGTCGTAGTCGCTCGTACGTCGCGCGGCCCCGGTGGCCCTGGAGCCGTGGAGGATCACCTTGAGCACCCGGCTCCCGGATGCCGACAGCACTCGGTCGGTAATCTCCCGAGCGATCTGCAGGTCTTGTTCGGCTACCATGTGCACGCTTCGGCTGGGAGTGACCGGTATCATACCCACGGCCCATATCTGAGTTCAAGCCCCCGCCATTCGAGAGCGGACCCGGGAGAGGGCCCGATGTTCTCCCGGAGGCACAGAGGGTGCACGGCCCCCCGCGCTCCCGGCCCTCCGGACACTCCGGAGGGCCGGGCTCCACTTTGTCGGGCCTGATCCAGTGAAGGAACGCACCACCCATCGCACGCTCGTCTTCAGCGGACTCCTGCTGGCGATGTTCATGTCCGCTATCGAGGGGACCATCGTCGCCACCGCCATGCCCAGCATCGCGGCGGAGCTGGGCGGATTTTCCCTCTACAGCTGGGTCTTCTCGTCGTACCTGCTGATGCAGGCCATCGCCATCCCCATCTTCGGCAAGCTATCGGACCTGGTGGGGCGCAAGCCGGTGTTCATCGGCGGCGTGGTGGTGCTCCTGATCGGCTCCATCCTGTGCGGCTTCGCGCGCTCGATGACCTCATTGGTCGCCTACCGCTTCCTGCAGGGGCTGGGGGCGGGCGCGGTGCAGCCCATCACCACCACCCTGGCGGGCGACCTGTACACGCTGGAGGAGCGGGGGCGTATCCAGGGGTACATCTCCAGCGTGTGGGGGATCTCGTCCATCGTGGGGCCGCTGGCGGGCGGGCTGCTGGTGCACAGCATCGGCTGGCCCTGGATCTTCTGGGTCAACGTGCCGCTGGGGATCGCCTCCATCGCCATCGTCGCGCTCTATCTGCACGAGGGGCTGGAGGTGAAGAAGCGGAGCATCGACTACCCGGGCGCGCTCCTGCTGCTGGTGGGGGTGGGGGCGCTGATGCTGGGGCTGACGCAGGCCAGCGCGTGGGGAGTGGCGGCCGTGGCGCCGCTCTTCGCCGTGTTCGCCCTCGCCTTCTACCTCTTCATGCGCCAGGAGCGCCGCGCGCCCGACCCGCTGATGCAGATGGAGCTGTGGAGCAACGGGCTGATCCGCTACGGCAACATCGCCACGCTGCTCTCGGGGATCATGCTGATCGGCATCGTCACCTTCCTGCCGACGTTCGTGCAGGGGGTGCTGGGCGGCTCGGCGCTGCTGGCGGGGTTCGCCCTCTCGGCGATGACACTGGGGTGGCCGCTGGCTGCATTCGTGGGCGGGCGGCGCATCATCACCACGGGGGTGCTGCGGCTGGCGAGGATCGGGGGGGCGTGCGTGCTGGCGGGGTCGCTGCTGATCGCGCTGCTGGCGGGCTTCGGGGCGGTGCCGGCGGGGATCGGCTCGTTCGTGATGGGAGTGGGGCTGGGCCTGCTCACCAGCACCACGCTGGTCGCCATCCAGAGCAGCGTCCCCTGGAACCAGCGCGGCGTGGCCACCGCCTCCAACATGCTGATGAGGATCCTGGGCAACGCGCTGGGCGCCGCGCTCTTCGGCGGCATCCTCAACCTGATGATGGCCCGCTACATCCGCCGCGAGGGCCTCGAAGGCCGCGTCTCCCTGGACAGCATCCAGGCGCTGATGGGCGAGTCCGGCCCCGGCCTGAGCGCCGACGTGCTCGCCCTCCTGCGCGCCGGCCTCTCGCAGAGCCTCCACGTGGTGTTCTGGGGCATCGCGCTCCTGGGCCTGCTGACCGTCGCCGCCGCGTGGCGCATCCCGGAGATGGAACAGAGCTCAAGCGGAGACACGGAGGCACAGCGATAAGGAGAATCAGTAGTACGGGTTGGCCCCCGAGGTGTGGTCCGTGAGGTCCACGATCTCGCGGATCTCGGGGACCTCTTCGCGCACCATCCGCTCTACGCCCTGGCGCAGCGTGGCGGCGGAGGCGGCGCATCCCTGGCACCCGCCGCTCATGCGCACGTAAAGGACGTCGTCCGCCAGGTCCACCATCTCCACGGCGCCGCCATGCGAGGCGATGCGCGGGTTGATGAACTCCTCGAGGACGCGCTGCACGCGCTCGGCCAGGGGACCGCTCGCGCCCGCGGCGCCGGAGGCCGAGACGGACGGAGGGGCCTCGGCGCGGCGCTTGGCCTCGGGGGTCTCCACGCGGAAGCCGCCGTCCTGGCCGTCCCAGTCCACCGTGGCGCCGCCCAGCAGGTTGGACGTATCCAGGTTCAGGAGGACGCGGATGCCCTCCAGGTTGATGGCGATCTCGGTGCGCTCCTTGTCTTCGCGCTCCACCAGCGTGATCTCGTACGGCCGGTCCAGCGGGCTGCGCGGGGCGTCGGCGCCGCGAGCCAGGGCGATGCGGAGCGCCGGGTCGCGCACCACCTCGGCATCCACGAGGGACTGGATCTTGGCGCGCGCGTTGTCGGTCAACTGTATCATCGTGCTTCCTCAGCGGATTGGGTCGTTCCATAAAGTATCACACAGAGACACAGAGGCACAGAGACGTTTTCATCTCCGTGCCTCTGTGTCTCTGTGTGAGATTACGGCTTCTCGTTGCCCCGGCCGCGTCCGCGCCCCTGGCCGGGAGCCGGAACGGAGGCGGGCGGACCCCCGCGCCCGCCCACGTTGCCGCGGCCACTCTGGTTGCCCGGGCTGCCGGCGCGGCCGGGCGGCCCGTTGGGCTTCCCCGCGCGCCCGGCCGCCTCGCCGGGGAGCGCGCGGAGGGCCTCGGGGCCGCGGCTCATGGCCGCCTTCACCTGCTCCAGCGCGTGCTCGCTCGATTCGCCGCCGCGCACCAGCTGGCTGAGCACGGCGATGGCCATGGCCCGCTGCGCCGGGGGCGCCTGCGCCGCCAGGGTGTTGAGCACCTCGGGAGCCACGCCGGCCTCCAGCGCGTCCGCGCCCACCGACAGGTCGGCCGGGGCGGCGCCGCGCGGGCCCATGGCCTGGCGGGCGCGCGAAAGCATCTCCAGGCGGTGCTCCACGGCGGCGGCGATGCGGTCCGCGGGGATGCCCTTGGCACGCCCCTCGGCCACCTTGCCGTCCACCAGCGCCACCGGGATCGACAGCTCCGCGGCACGCCTGCGCACCGCTTCGATCCTCTGCTCGGGCCCAGGCTGCGCCACGGCCCCCGCGGGGGCGGAGAGCGACAGCAGCAGCGCGGCGAGGAAAATTCTCTTCATCTCCCAGCTCCGGGGGTTCATCCGACCGGCACTATGGCCGTAACACAGATACGACGATCGTAGCGCGTGCTACGTCACATCCCGGCGCCAATTCAGCCCACCACCAGCACGGCCGAGGTCCCGCCCATCCCGTCGTCCACCTGCGGAACCCCGGCGGGGACCATGAACATCCCGTCCGCGCCGCGGAAGCCGTAGTGGTAGACGCCGCGCGACACGCGCACCGTCGCCTCCCAGAACTCCCCCCGGGCGGCCATCGGCAGCGGCTGCCACTGGTTGAAGTCGCCCACCACGGAGGGCGGCAGGGTGTCGGAGGGCGCGCGGGGGAGGCGGAAGGTCACCAGGTCGCCCTCCACGCGGGGGAGCGCGGCGGGCCGGGGCGCCGCCGCCGCCCGCGGGCCGAAGCCGCGCCGCACGCTCAGGCTCCAGCGGCGGCGCGGGAGGCTGCGGTAGAGCGGGTCCATCGGCTCCTGGCGGTACGAGGCGGCCACGCGGGTGCGCCCGTCCAGCCGCAGGCTCGCGCCCACCCCCGCCGCCACCGCGGGCGAGGGATAGTCCCCGTCCAGCCACGCCCCGGCGTACACCCACGCGCCGCCCCACCGCCGCTCCACCTGGGCCGCCCCCCCGGCGTACGGGAGCGACTCGCCCTCGCCGTGGAGGAGGCGCGCCCCCGCCGATAGCTCGATTCCCGCCACCGACAGGGACACGCCACCGTTCGTGTCCAGAAATGTGCGTTGCTCGCTGTAGAGCCCTTCGAACACGTCCGCCACTCCCACGAACCCGGAGGAGAGGTGGGCACGCAGGGGGCCGCGCTGCAGGATGGCGGTCGGGAGCAGCTCCAGCGTCCCGCCGCCGCCGGCCGGGGCCACGTCGGCGGCGACGTAGCCGTAGGCGTGCCCGGCCAGGTTTGCCCCCAGCGAGAGCCCGCCCCGCGGCGACACTCCCACGAAGGCGCCCGCCCCGGTGGCCGCCCACGCGGGCCCCCTGCCGTCCAGCGGCGCGCCGCTGGACGCGTAGAGCCAGCGCCGCTGCCCCTCGTACCCCACCGCCAGCGACGCCGAGGTGGAGCCCACCCGCGCGGCCACGGCGCCGTACGACGCGCGCCCGGCGGCGGCCTCCACGCTCCACCCCTGCGCGCCGAGCGCGGCGGGGGTGGCCAGCACGCAGGCCACGAGGGCCGGCAGCGCTCCCCTCAAGAGTTCTGGATGACCGGGGGAAGGGAGATCCGGCTGTTGACCCCGCCGAAGGAGTCATCCACCTGCGCCGCGTGAGGATCGGCCACCCAGCGCTGCCCATCCACCACGAAGGCGTAGTCGTGGACCCCGGGCCGCAGCGGCACTACGGCCGACCACTCCCCCGGCGCCGTCTGGCGAAGCTGCACGGCCGGCTGCCACCCGGTAAAGGTGCCGGCGAGCGCCACCTGTCGCGCCCCCGCCGCCTCCAGCCGGAACTGCACGTACACCGGCGGCGCGGCGGCGGCCAGCGTCTCCACGTTCACCGGCACGCCCGCGTCCCGCGCGGGAAGCACGGCCACGGCCACGCTGGCGGCCAGCGCCCCCGCCAGCCCGTACGCGGGGCGGAACACGAGGCGAACCGTGCGCGGTCTCCACAGCCACTCCAGCACGCCGGCCCGCCCGGGCGCGCGCGCCGGCAGCGCCGCCATCACCCGCCCGGCGAGCTCGGGCGAGGGCATGGCGCGCAGGTGCCTCACCGCCGCTCCGAGCGCGTCTTCCATCTCGGCGAGACGGGCGCGCTCATCGGGCGTAAGGGCTTCGATGGGGATGTCCCCATCGAGGTGGGCATGGATGCGCTGGTTCATGGCAGGGCTTCTTCGCTGGCGGGACCGGTCTTCGCCTCGATGACGCGCGACGGTCCCGCTCGGTCACACGTTTTCAGATACCCGGGCCCGCCCCCCAGGTTCATTCTCGCCCGGAGACGCGGAGGCACGGAGAAACCGCCCTTTCTCCGTGCCTCCAGGCCCCCCTGCGAGGCCGCTTCCTACTCGCCGCAGACGTGATCGGACGGGTACAGCTTGGAGTCGCCGCCGTCCTGCGGGTTGTAGCAGACCTTGTACCGCTTGCCCGCGTCGTACCACTCCACTTCGTCGATCCTGCGCGAGAAGACCTGGTTGTTGGGGCCCACATAGGCGTAGGTCAGCGTGTGCCCTTCCCGGTTCTCCTCTTCCACGCTGTCGTACCACTTCACCGGCGTGGCCGCGAAGCCCACCGCCTCGGCCTCCGCCGTCCGGCGCTTGCTGTCGCGGTCCTCGTCCCACAGCACGAAGCCTACGATCCCGGCCGTGATCACTCCGATGAGGCCCATCACTCCCAGGAAGGTCTTGTCCGCCATCGTTCGTCTCAGTCGTTGGAGCTTTCGGTGCGCAGGTTGAGCGCCTTCGCCACCTGCTTGCGGAGGAGGTCCACCGTCTCGCCGCGCGCGCCGTCCTTCAGGAGCCGCAGCAGCGCGTCGGGCGACTGCCCGGCCAGGAGGGTGCGGGTGGCGTCGGGGAGCGAGTCGGAGTGGGAAGTGAAGATCTTCATCGTCCGCTTCTCCTCCCGCTGCACCAGGCCGCGCCCCACCAGGCCACGCTTCACCCGGTCCAGCACGTAGCCCTCGGGCGAGCGCATGTCGTTGCCCAGCCAGCGCGCAACGACGTCCCACACCTCGGGGCGCGAGCCGTTGATGGTCTCGCGCAGCTCCCCCTCCAGGCTCCCCGCGGGCCACGCCGCGCGGCTCCCGGTGGCCTCGGCCACCACGGTCTGCCTGGTCATCAGCCCCAGGAGCGCCTTCTTCTTCTCCTGCGCGATGCGGATCTCGCCGGCCTGCTCCATCGCCAGCAGCGCGACGACGAGCACGTTCTGCGCAAGCTCGTTCTGCGCCACCGTGCCGCTGCCGGCCAGGAGCTCTTCCTTCCCCTGCGTGAAGCTCCCGGGCCCGGCGAAGCGGTCGCCGAGCAGGAGCACCAGCTCGCTGGGCGCGAAGGTCGTGTTGGACATGGTGACTCAGGTAGGGATACTGGGGAGTGCGTGAGTGCGTGAGTGCGTGAGTGCGTGAGTGCGTGAGTGCGTGAGTGCGTGAGTGCGTGAGTGCGTGAGTGCGTGAGTGCGTACAGCCGCTGGGCGTGAGGGATCGGTGTGGGCTGACGGAGGGCCCTCACCTCCCGGCCTCCTCCCCCAAACAGCTGGGGGAGGAGGCGATTTCCACAGGATCGTGCGACGAAGCGGCCCCCACACGCCCGCGCCCCCCGTGATGCCAGGCCGCGGCTGGGTGGCTGGAGTGCGCCCCCCTCGCCCATTTATGGGAGAGGGGGGTCGGGGGGGTGAGGGCCCCTGTCAGCGCGCCGCAGCCCCCTGCCCACCCGGCCGCCGTCAACGCACTCACGCACTCCACGCACTAACGCACTTCTTTCTTCGTCTCCACGATGCGCCCTTCCACGCGCGGCGAGATCGCCTGGCCGCGGGAGTACGCATCGAGCAGGGCCTGCACGGCCAGCCACTTGAGCGACGGGCCGGGGGGCACCGTCTGCGTGGCCACGCGGCGGAAGCCGTACCCGTCGCCCCCGCCGAAGAGGTAGTCGGGGACGGCGACGGTGTAGACGCTGTCTTCCTGCAGGGGGACGTAGGCGCTGTCGCGCTGGATCTCCACTCGGGTGACGCGGTCGCCCTCGGGGCGCGAGCGGTCGAAGGCGAAGCGCAGGCCCGAGACCTGGAGGAAGCTGCCCTCGCCGCGCCCGCCGGAGACGGAGCGCTCCAGCAGCGAGTCGCGCAGGTCGCGCCCGCGCAGGCTCACCAGCGCCACCGCCGTGGGGAAGCCGAAGGTGCGCTCCACGTGCTCCCAGCGCACCGAGTCGCGGATCACGTCGTCGATGCGGATGGCCCCGCCGTTGAGCACGGCCACGTCGGCGCGCTGAGTGGGGAAGGCCGTGCGCATCTGGTCCGTGAGCCAGTTGCCCCAGGCGCTCTCAGCGTTACGTACCGTCTCTTCGCTGGCGTCCAGCGGGGTGGTGGTGGCGCCGATGGCCACGTCGAAGGTGGGGATGCGCTGGCGCACCCGCGCCGCCCACTTCGCCGTGATCTCGCGGGCATACGCGGGGTCGATCTCCACGCCGCGGCCCATGGGCACCGGCTCGGCGCGCACGGCGGGGCGGCGGCCTTCGCGGCCGATGGTGACGCGCCACACGCGGCGGGCGTTGGAGTCGCCCTTGGTGATCAGCGCGGAGCCGGAGGTGAGCGGGTCCTGCAGGAGGTAGTGCTCGTGGCCGCCCGCGATCCACAGGAACTTGGGATGCCTGCGGCGCAGCGCGGCCACCTGGCGGTCGGTGGCGAGCTCCAGGTGGGTGATCCCCACGATGGCGTCCACCCCGCGCCGCTCCAGGTCGCGGATCTGCCGCTCGGCGATCTCCACGAAGGCGCTGTCCGCCCGCGCGTAGGTGCGCGCCACGTCCAGGAAGGTCAGGGTGAAGACGCCGATCCTCATCCCCCCCGCCACCAGCACCGTGTCGCGGCCGATGCGCGGCGTGGCCGAGTCGGTGACGGTCAGGTTGCCGGCCAGCCAGGGGAAGCGCGAGCGCGCCACCGAGTTGCGGAACATGGTGGGGTTCCGCGAGTCGAACTCGTGGTTCCCGGGCACCACCACCAGCGGCGCGCGCGCGTGGAGGAAGTTGAGCGCGTCGATCATCTGCTCGCCGCCGAAGAAGGTGCTCTCCAGCGAGGGGGCGATGAAGTCGCCGGCGTGGAACACCATCACCGGGGCGCCCGCCTGCTTCGTCCGCTCCACCAGCGAGACCACGCGGCCCAGCCCGCCCACCGTGCCGCCCTCCACGGCGTCGATGCGGTAGACGTCGTTGATCTGCACCACCGAGAGCGCGGGGACGAAGCGGCCCTGCGCGGCGGCGGGCGCGGCCAGCAGCAGCAGCGAGGCGGCGAGCGCGCGGCACAGGGCACGGGAAAGTGGACGGCGCTGGGAAGCGACGGGCATGGACCGGTGTGTGGGGAGCCGCGGGGCGGGAGCCCCGCCAGGGTTGGCGCGAGTGCCGTCCAGCTTACGAAACCGGCGGCGGAAACACAAGGAGAGGCCCGGCACACGCGTGTCTTCCGCGCGTGCGGCGCACCCGTTATCTTGGCTCATCCCCGACAGCTCCGCGCACTTCCGCTCCCGGCCCGGCCGCCCCTTCGCCGCCCCCGTTCTGCCGATGCATCCCCGCAGCTCGTTCCGCAAGCACACGCCCGTACTGGCGGGTGCCGCCCTGGCCGCCTTCGCGATCGCCGGGATGGCCGCCCTCGCGCGCGCCGGCTCCGCCACCGCCCAGGATCCGCCGATGGTGCTCCCCACGGCCCACGCGGCGCCGGGGGTGCGGGTGGACACGCTCTTCGTGGGCGGGTTCGCGCGCGGCTCGTTCACGCAGGCGCTCGGCACGCTGGCCAGCGACCTGTCGCCGGCCGAGCGGGGGATGGTGGGGCGGCACCTGGACAAGATCTACCTGCCGGTGCTGCAGGGCGCGGCGCTGGGCACGGGCGGGCGGCTGCGGGTGGCGTACGAGCGCACCCGCCGGCCGGACGGCACCACCCGCTCCATCCAGGTGCTGGCCGCCGAGGCCGCGGTGGGCGGGGGGATGCACACCGTCTTCCTGTACGACCGCGGCGACGCGCCCGGGTACTACGACGACCTGGGCCGCTCGCTGGACCCGGTGGCGTGGGCCGGCCCCCTCGCGGCCCTGCGCGTCACCTCGCCCTTCAAGCTGGACCGCATGCACCCGCTCCTCCGCCGCGTCCTCCCGCACACGGGCGTGGACCTGGCGGCGGGATACGGCACACCCGTGCGCGCCACCGGCGACGGCAGCGTGACGTTCGCGGCCGCGCGGGGCGGCTACGGGAACATGGTGGAGATCCAGCACCCCAACGGCTACGCCACCCGCTACGCCCACCTCTCGCGCACCGCCGTGGGCCCGGGGATGCCCGTGCACCAGGGCGACGTGATCGGCTACGTGGGCGCCTCCGGCCTCGCCACCGGCCCCCACCTCCACTACGAGGTGCGCCGCAAGGGCCGCCCGGTTGACCCCCTCATCGCCCAGGCGGAGAGCGGCTCCACCCGCCACGTGGGCTACGACGAGGGCTGGCGCGGCGAGCGGCGCAGCCTGGGCCGCCTCCTCGCCCGCACCCCCACGATGCTGCGCGCGTTCCGCTGAAAGAAGCTCACACGGAGACACGGAGGCACGGAGATGACCTTATCTCTGTGCCTCCGTGTCTCTTTGTGAGTCCTTGATCGTGACGCCCACCGCACGATCGCGGCCGTCCAGCTTGGCGCGGTAGAGGGCGCGGTCGGCGGCCTCCAGGAGCGCTTCGGGGGTCACGAGCTCGCTCCCCACCGCGATCCCCACACTGGCGGTCACGCCGATGGATTCGCCGCCCGCCACGGGGACGCGCAGGTCGGCCAGGTGGCGGCGGAAGCGCTCGGCGAAGGCGCGGGCGCCCTCCAGCCCCGAGTCGCACAGCACCACCGCGAACTCCTCGCCGCCGAAGCGGGCGGGGGTGTCGATGTTGCGCGCGCAGCTCCGCAGCAGGCGGCCGACGCGCGCCAGCACCAGGTCGCCCACGCCGTGGCCGTGACGGTCGTTGACCTGCTTGAAGTGGTCGAGGTCCACCATCACCAGCGCAAGCGAGCCGCCCGTGCGCCGCAGCCGGTCGCACTCGCGGCGCAGCGCCTCGTCCAGCACGTGCCGCCGCGCGAGCTCGGTGAGGGGGTCCACCCGCGCGGTGGCCTCGGTGAGCGCCCACTTCCCCGCGGTGGCGATCCCCACGCACACCACGAAGACCAGGAAGCCGATCCAGAAGAGCGACGGGACGCCGGGGAGCACCTGGGCCACCGGCAGCCACGACACGTGCTCCGAGAGCAGGTCGTAGACGACCGCCGCCGCGAAGGTACCGGTGCCCAGCCCCAGCACGCCCGCGTGAGGACGGCCGCGCGAGCCGGCCCGCCACGCCCGCGCCAGCACGGTGAGCAGCCCCGCCATCAGCACCAGGTCCACCCACTTGCCGTACGCGGCCAGCGCGGCCAGCGGCAGCGAGCCCACGATCCCGCACGTCGCGGTGGCGGCGGCGGTGAGCGCCACGTCGCGGCGGTGGAGCCGCAGGTCGAACAGGCGGTGCACCAGCGCCACGAAGGCGGGGATGGCCGCCGTCATCGCCCACACGCCCACCCGGTACGAGTTGGCCCAGGGCACCAGCAGCGCCTGCACCGCGCCCGAGAAGGTGGCGCCGTACACCGACACCGCCAGGCAGAGGAGCGCGAAGTACAGGTTCTCCCGCGCGCTGCGGCGGCGGAAGAAGAACGCCAGGTGGTAGATGCCGATGGCGAGAAAGAACGAGACCAGCCCGCCGATCACCACGTCGCGCGGGGAGCGGCGCTGGGCCAGCACGTCGTAGCGCCCCACGCGCACCCCGCCCATCAGCCCGCCGTACGCGTAGCCGTTGTAGACGCGGATGGCCACCACGTGGGGCCCGCCCGCCCGCCGCGCCAGCGCCGAGTCCGGCACCAGCAGCAGGGTGGGAGCCACCCCCTCCACGAAGTGAGGGGGGAAGCGGCCCGAGCCGCCCACCTTCACCCCGTTCCAGAACAGCTCGTACGCGTCGCCCACGGTGCCCAGCTGCACGCCCACGGGCCCGCCCGCCAGCTCCGGCGGGAGCTCCACGGCGCGGCGGTACCAGCCGTGGCCGTCGTAGCCGGGGGAGTGGATCTCCCACTCGCCCGGAACCTGCAGCACGGCCCAGGCGGCATCGGGGTGGCCCGGCGCCGCCCACGCGGCCGAGTCGCCGGGGGCCCAGCGCCAGCTTCCGTCCAGGCGCAGCGGCTCGGGCTGCGCGGCGAGTGCAAGGGGGATTACGGCGAGAAGGATCGCGACGAAAATGCGAGCGATCACGGGGCGGAGGGGGTGCGGGCGGGGGTGTCTGCGGAGGACGAGGAACATAATCCGGCGGAGCAAGCCGCGTCAAGAAACGCCGCCCCGGTGCGGACCTTGCTCTGCGGTGGGCCGCAGCCTACGTTGGGCGGCCCGCAACCCCATGGGCGCACCCCGTTTCACGGCAGAAGGAACCGAATGGCCAACCTCCCCGAGCCCGGGCGCACGGGGCCGCTGGCGGCACTGGCGCTGACCGCCGGGCCACGCTACGGCGAAGAGCTCCCCATCCCCAAGCCCATCGTCACCGTGGGCCGCGCGTCGGCCAGCGACGTGGTGATCGACGACGACTCCGTTTCCGCCTCGCACGCCCGGCTGGAGTGGGACCTGGGCGCGTGGCGCATCACCGACCTGGGCTCCACCAACGGCACCGCCGTGGAAGGGATCAAGCTGGCCCCCAACATCCCCACCCCGCTCCCCTACGGCGCCACCGTGCGGGTGGGCGGCGTCAAGCTCCAGTTCCGCGAGGTGGCGCAGGCCAACCCCGAGCGGGCCCGCGCCGAGTACGTGGCGCCCGAGAAGCCGGCCACGCTGCGCGAGGAGCGCTCCGGCTTCCGCTTCCCGGTGTGGCTGGCCATCCTGCTGCTGGTGCTGCTGGTGGTGATCGGGTTCCTGGCCTACCAGTACGCGGCCCAGCCGGTGCGGGTGGGCGGCGGCGCCCCGGCGCTGCCGGTGCTGGCCCTGGCTCCGTGGGCCGCCGTCCCGTGACGGTGACCTGGGAGGCCGCCGGGGCCACCGACGTCGGGCGCGTCCGCAAGGGGAACGAAGACACCTTCTTCGTGGACCCGCGGCGGGGCGTCTTCCTGGTGGCCGACGGGATGGGCGGGCACGCCGCGGGGGAGATCGCGAGCGCCCTGGCCGCCGACGTGGTGGGCGGCGCCCTGGTGTGCGGCGTGGACGACGAGCTGGAGCCGGAGATGCTGGCCGAGTCGCTGCGCCGCTCGCTCCACGCCGCGCACGAGCGCATCATCGCCCACACCCAGCAGGACCCCTCCACCGACGGGATGGGGACCACGATGACCGCGGTGGTGGTGTGCGGCGACGGCACCTACCGCATGGGCCACGTGGGCGACAGCCGCATGTACCTGATGCGCGGCGGCGAGCTTCGCCAGGTCTCGCACGACCACACCTGGGTACAGCGCGAGGTGGACGAGGGGCGCCTCACGGAGCAGGGCGCCCGCCGCCACCGCCTGTCGCACATCCTCACCCGCGCCCTCGGCGCCGACTCGGCGGACAAGCCGGACATCGAAAGCGGCCGCTTCCTCCCCGGCGACCTGATCCTCCTGTGCAGCGACGGCCTCACCGGCATGATCACCGACAAGATGATCGCCGGCATCCTGAGGGAAGACGCCCCCCTCCCCGACCTCGTCGCCCGCCTGATCGCCGAGGCCAACGCGCGCGGCGGCCGGGACAACATCACCGCCGTCCTCATAAAGATCCTGGATCACACAGAGGCACAGAGGCACGGAGATTAGTTCATCTCCGTGCCTCCGTGCCTCTGTGTGAGTCTTATCTTTCGGGAAGGAGCGATACCTGGACGTAGCGCTCCACGTTGAGGTACGCCCGCGCCGCGTCGCGGAGGTCGGCGGGGGTGAAGGTCTGGGAGAGCGGCGGGGCGATGATGCCGGCCAGGTCCCAGCCGTGGTGGTCGTACTGCACGAGCTGGTTCATCCAGAAGTCGTTCTCGCGCACCTGGGTCTCGCGCTCGCGGCGATGCTGCTCGCGCACCTTGGCCAGGTCGGCCTCGGTGACGCCGCCGCGCTTCACGGCCTCCAGCTCGGTGAAGAGGGCGGCCGAGAGCTCGTCCAGGCGGTCGGGGGCGGCGCTGAAATCCACCACGAAGCGGTACTCGGGGCGCGGCTCGCGCTGGGCGCTGGCGGCCACGGCGACGCCGTACGTGCCCCCCAGCTGCTCGCGAAGCCGCTCGCGCAGGCGGATCTGCAGCGCGTCCGCCAGGGTGCGGAGGAGGGCCACGCTGCGCCGCTCCCACACCACCGGGCCGCTGAACACCACCTGCGTGCGGGCCTGCGGCTCCACCCCGCGCTTCACCGTCTTGCGCACCACGCCGGCCGGGGTGCGCACCCCGCGGTCGCGCGGCGCCTCGCGCCGCCCCGTGGCGGGGAGGCCGCCCAGGTAGCGCTCCACCAGCGGGCGCATCGAGTCCGGCTGGAAGGCGCCCACCATGTAGAAGGTGAAGTCGCCCGCGTCGCCGAAGCGCTCGCGGTAGACGGACAGGGCGCGATCGAGGTCCAGCGAGTCCACGGCCGCGGCCGTGAGCGGGCGGGCGCGGGGATTCCCCTGCGTGACGGCCGAGCGCAGCGTGTCCGCGAACACCGCCTCGGGGCTCAGGGCGCGGTCGCGGAAGGCCTCGCGGGCGCGCTCGCGGTACGCCGCCCACGCCACGGGATCACGCCGGGGCGCCGTGAAGTAGAGGTAGACGAGCTGGAACATCGTCTCCACGTCGTGCGGCGCGGCGTAGCCTGAGACCGACTCGGAGTGCTCGCCGATCTCCACGCCCACGCTGGCCGTCTTCCCCGCCAGGCGCTTCCCAAGCTCCACCACCGAGAAGCTCCCCACCCCTCCCACCTGCGCCGCCGCCGCGGCCGTGGCGCCGTGCAGGTAGTCCGCGTCCTCCACCAGCGAGGTGCCGCCGGGGCTGCGCCCCGCCAGCGCGATCTCGTCCTGGCGGAACTCCGTGGGCTTCATCACCACCCGCACCCCGTTGGAGAGCACCCATTCGGTGACTCCCACCTCCTCGATGCGCCGCTCGGACACCACCTGCCCCCCCGCCGGCGGATCGGGGAGGAGGGGCGCCGTGGAGAGCGTCTCCGTGTAGGCCGTCAGGCGCACGCGCGACACGGAGTCCGTGACCGCGGCCAGGCGCGCGCTGTCCGGCCGGGTGGCGCCCGCGCGCTCGGGGACGCTCACCAGGATGGAACGGTTGCGGCTGCCCAGCCACGCCCGCGCCCGCGCGCTCACCTCGGACGAGCGGATCTCGGGGAGGAGCGCGCGCTGCAGCCGGTACTCGGTCTCCACGGTCAGGATGGGGCCGCCGTACAGGTAGTGCCCCACGTACTGCCCCGCGAACTGCGCCGAGGTGGTCATCCCCTGCTCGCGCTGGATCTGCTCCCACGACCGCAGGAGCTCGGCCTTCTCGCGCGCCAGCTCGGCCGGGGTGAAGCCGTAGCGCGCCGCCCGCTCCGCCTCGGTGAGCAGCGCCCCCAGCGCCCGCTCCGTACCACCCTCGGGAAAGCGCGCGGTGAGGAAGTAGGCGTCGAGCGTCCTCACCAGCGAGCCGCTCACGGAGGAGACGTCCAGGAAGGGCGCGCCGGGAAGCTGGGTCACCTCGTTGAGGCGGTCGCTGAGCACCCCGCCGTACAGCATGTCCACGATGGACTCCCGGTACTCGCGCACCGTGCGCCGCGCCCGTGCCGGGGCCGTGTGCACCACCGTCACGGTGGACGAGGTGGCCTCCGGGTCGGCGGCGATGGAGTAGCGGGTGCCGGGGGTGGGCGTCACGCCGTAGGTGAGGCGCCGCGGCGCCGCCGTGTCGGCCGGGGGGATGCGGCCGAAGCGCTCCACGATCATCGCCTCCGTGCGCGCCGGGTCGAAGTCGCCCACCGCGACCACCGCCATCAGCTCGGGCCGGTACCAGCGGCGGTAGAAGGCGCGCAGGTCCTCGGCGCGCGCCCGCTGGATGCTCTCCGGCGTGCCGATGGGGAGGCGCGTGCCGTAGCGCGAGCGGCCGAAGAGGGCGCCCAGGTGCCGGTCCTGCAGCCGCTGCCCCGCCCCGCGCCCCAGCCGCCACTCCTCCACGATCACCCCCTTCTCCTGCCTCACCTCCGTGGTGTCGAAGGTGATCCCCGTGGCCCAGTCTTCCAGGATGTCCATCCCCGTCTCCAGGAAGCGCGCGCTGTCCGTGGGGAGGGTGAGCATGTACACGGTCTCGTCGAACGAGGTGTACGCGTTGACGTCCGGCCCGAACCGCATCCCCGTGCGCTCCAGGAAATCCACCATGTTGTGCTGGAAGAAGCGCCGGGTGCCGTTGAAGGCCATGTGCTCCACGAAGTGCGCGTATCCCAGCTCGTCATCCTTCTCCTGCACCGAGCCCGCGTTGACCACCAGGCGCAGCTCCGCGCGCCCGTTCGGCTCGCGGTTGGGCCGCACGTAGTAGGTGATGCCGTTGGGAAGCTCCCCCACCCTCACCAGGGTGTCGCTGGGGAGGCGGGCATCCAGGGCAAAGGGGTTGCGCGGGCCGCGGCCCAGCCCGGCACACCCGGCGAGTAGAACGAGCGCGGCGATGAAGAGGATGCGCATGGAGCCTGGAGGAAAAAGTGCCTAGTGCCTAGTGCCGAGTGCCTAGTAAAAAAGAGTTCCTGAGTGCTGAGCCCTGAGTCCTGAACCGCGGTTACTCGGCACTCGGCACTAGGCACTAGGCACTCGGCACTGCTTCACCGCGCCAAATTCAGGTTGACGTATGCCGGGTCGCCGGTGACTTCGCGTACCAGGACGGCGGCGAGCCATTCAGGGATCTCCACCGGGGTGTCTTCGGCGGGGAGCTCCACCTCGGCCAGGACCAGGCGTTGGCCGCGGAAGCGGTCGATCTCCCATACCAGGTCGCCGTGGGGGACGCGGTAGCGGCGCTTGCGCACGCGCCGTCCCTTGGTGAGCGACCACAGGGTGCGGAAGATGCGCTCGGTGGTCTCCTCCTCCACCTCGATGCGCGACACGCCGGAGCCCAGCTTCACCGTGCGGTACCAACGGGTGCCGGCGGGGGTCCTGACCTTCCGCACCCGCTCCGCCAGCCGCTCGCCGGGGAGGTAGCCCTGCTCGATCTGGCGGATCTCGGCCTCCACCCCACTCAGCCGCGGCATGGCGCTGAGGAGGAACTTCCGCTCGATCTCGCGCTCGGGCCCGCCGCCCTCCAGCTCGTCCGCCAGCCCGCGCACGCGCGCCAGGAAGGCGTCCGCCGCGCCGAACAGCCACCTCTCCCGCAGCGCCGCGAAGTGCTCGGTGCGCTCCTCGTCCAGCCGCTGCCGCAGGGCACGGGCGCCGCGCACCGCGTCCGGGTCGCCCGCCTCCGCGTCGGCCAGGGCGAGGGAGGCCTGGCCCAGCATCACGTGCGCGTCGTGCATCTCCCCCAGCCGCTCCTGCAGCGCCTTGAGCTCGCGCAGCACCTCGCGTGCGCCGGGCACCGCGTCGCGCACCGGCTCCAGCAGGTAGCGAAGGCGCTTGAGGGAGATGCGGGCCTGGTGCGCCTCGTCCTGGTGGTCCTCGTCGGTCACGGCCAGCAGCTTCGCCTCCAGCACCTCCGCCTCGGCGCGCAGCCGCGAGGCAAGCTCGAAGCGGAAGAGGGTGCCGCCGGGCGCCTCGCCCGCCCTCAGCTCGGTGCGGTAGTCGCGGAGGCGCGCCGCCAGCCGCTCCCGCTCGCGCGGGAAGTCGCGCACCGCCACGCGCAGGTGCTCCCCGGCCCCCTCCGTGCGGGCGCGGGCCCGCTCCATCGCCTCCTTCACCGCGTCGCGCTCGGCCCCGCGCGCCCTGGCCAGCCGCGCGGCCAGCCACTCCACCTGCACTTCGGCGTCGCGGGCTTCGCCGGTGGCGCGGGCCAGGTCGCGCAGGCGGCGCCGGTCCTTGCCCCTCACCACGCCATGCAGCAGGTCGCGGTAGGCCCGCAGGGTGCTCCGCAGCCGGCGCAGCGCCACGCGGAAGGCGTGGAGGGCGTCCGGGTGGGCCGGGTCGTGGAGCCGGGCGTGGGCGGCTGCGGCCTCGTCCAGCAGCCCCACCGCCACCCAGCGGACGGCGAGCCCCGCCGGCAGCCCCGGCAGCGTGCCCGGGACCGTCACCGCGAGCGCTCCAGCTTGCGGAGGTGCCCCGGCGCCAGCGCCCACAGGAGGGTGGCGTTCCCCGCGGCGGGCGGGTCGTCGAACTCCAGCAGGCACGCCGCCCCCTTCTTCAGCTCCACGAACGACTCGTGGCGCCCCGTCAGCAGCCATCCCACCAGGAACCCCAGCCCCGGCTCGTGCCCCACCACCGCCACGCAGTCGTCGGGTCCGTGTCCGCGCAGCCAGGGGAGCAGGTCGTCGGCGCCGCGCTCGGGCGCCAGCTCCGGCACCGTCTCCACGCTCATCCCCCCGTACTCCCCGGCCACGATGGCCGCCGTCTCCATCGCCCTCACCAGCGGCGACGACGCGAGCGTGTGGAGCCTCGGCACCAGGGTGCGCAGTCCCGCGGCCCCCCTCCGCATCCGCTTCTTCCCGTCGTTGGTGAGGGGCCTTTCCCCGTCGGGGCGCCCGGAGAACGCCCAGTGGTCGCGGTCTTCGGCGATGGCGTGGCGGATGATGAGAAGTTGCATGCGTGCGGCGAGGTCGAGGGGGAGTGCGTGAGTGCGTGGAGTGCGTAAGTGCGTTTAAAGACCACGTGTCACTTACGCACTAACGTACCGACGTACTTCCTGCAAGACCTGTCCCCTCCGCTCCGCACCCCGCCTTGCACCACGTACCGGCCGCCGTTACGTATACGCCTGTTCACCATCCGGGGGGCCGCGACCTTCGTCAGCCTGAAGGAGCCGCCGTCCGATCCCGCTCCACACTCAGGCGGCGAGTGAAGGATCTGCTCTCGGTACGCTCGGTACCGGGGCGCCGGACTCCAGTGCCCGGATCCTTCGCTCCGCGCCAGGGTGCCGGCGGGGCTGCCCGGCGGCGTTCAGGATGACGGGAGTTGGCCACCGTGCCATCACCACCGACCCACGCGGGTTCCGTATGAAACGCAGAGCTTCCGTTTTTCTGACCGCGCTGTGGATTGGCGCGGTTCCGGCCGCGGCGCAGGACGCCCGGCGCGCCCTGACGCCCGCGGACTTCGACGCGTGGCGGTCGGTGAGCGGGGCCAACCTTTCGCGCGACGGGCGCTGGGTGGCCTACACGCTCGTGCCGCAGGTGGGCGACGGCGAGGTGGTGGTGCGCTCCGCCGCGGGCGGGCCCGAGCACCGCCACTCCCGCGGCTACATCGGCCGCCCGCAGACGCGCGCGGGCGCCACCGGGCCGGAGTCCGGCTACCGCCCCTCCCCCGCCGTGCTCTCGGCCGACGGGCGCTGGGCGGCGTTCAGCATCGAAGCGCCCCGCGCCGAGTGGGAGCGCGCCCGCCGCGAGCGCCGCAAGCCCGCCGACATGCCCAAGCCCTCGCTGGGCATCATGTCGCTCCCTGACGGGCGCGTGGCCACCGTGCCGCGCGTGAAGTCGTTCAGGATGCCGGAGGAGAACGGGCGCTGGCTGGCGTACCTGCTGGAGTCGGACAGCACCTCCACGCCGCGCGACTCCTCGGCGGCGCCGCGGGAAGCGACCGCGGCGGCCACGCCCGGCGGCACTCCGCGCCCGGTGAGCACGGACTCCACCCCGCGCGGCGCTGCCAAGAAGGAGCTCGGCTCCACCCTCGTGCTGCGCGACCTGCGCACGGGCGATGAGACGCGCATCGAGGAGGTGACGGCCTACGCGTTCGACAAGGGCGGGCGCTGGCTGGGCTACACCGTCTCCGCGCGGCGGGCGGAGCGCGACGGGGCGTACGTGAGGGACCTTGCCGGCGGGCGCGAGCACACGCTGCGGGCGGGCGCGGGGAGCTACCGCGGCCTCACCTTCAGCGACGATGGGCGCCAGGCCGCGTTCACCGCCGACGCCGCGGGCGGCGGAACGAAGCCGGACGCGGCGCTCTACCACGCCACACTCGGCGGGGAGCCGCGCGTGCGCCAGGTGGTGGCCGCGGACGCGGTGGGGAGCGGGCGCCGGGTGGCCGAGCGCGGGCGCATCCGCTTCACCCGCGACGGCGAGGCGCTGGTCTTCGGCGTCCTCCCCGTCGCCCCCGACTCCGTGCCGGCCGACTCGCTGGCCGACAAGGCCGTCTTCGACCTGTGGAACTACCGCGACGCGCGCCTCCAGCCGCAGCAGCGCGCCGAAGCTTCGCGCGACCGCGACAGCGCCTGGGTGGCCGTGGTGCGCCCCGGCGCGCGGCCCGTGGTGATCGGCAGCGACACCCTGCGCGACGTGCTCCTCTCCGATGACGGGCGCGTGGCCGTGGCCAGCGACGAGCTGCGCCACGCCATCCCGGCCATGTGGGGCGAGGGCGGGGCGGACGTGTACACCATCGACACCCGCACCGGCGCCCGCCGCCGCGTGGCCGAGCGCCTCCCCTTCGACCCGCAGCTCTCCCCGGGCGGGCGTTACGTCCTCTTCTTCGGGCGCGACCGGCGCTGGCACGCGTACGACAACACCACCGGCCGCACCGCCGACCTCACGGGCCGCCTGGCCGCGCGCTTCGACCAGGAGACGTGGGACACCCCCTCCGACCCCGCGCCCTGGGACGTGGCCGGATGGACGGCGGGCGACCGCTCCGTGCTCCTGTACGACCGCTACGACGTGTGGGAGATGGACCCCGCCGGCCGCCGTCCCGCGCGCATGGTCACCGACTCGGCCGGGCGCCGGGCGAGCACGGTGCTGCGCTGGGTGGACCTGGACCCGGACGAGCGCGCCATCGACCCCCGCCAGCCGCTGCTGCTGCGCGCCTTCAACGAGCAGACCAAGGCCAGCGGCTTCTTCCGCGACCGGCTGGACTCCAACGCCCGTCCGGTGATGCTGGTGATGGAAGACCGGCAGGTGGCCCCGCCCAGCCGCGCGCGCGACGCCGAGGTGTACCTGTGGACGCGGCAGACGGTGAGCGAGTCGCCCGACCTGTGGGTGAGCGGGCCGTCGTTCACGGACGCGCGGCGGATGTCCGCGGCAAACCCGCAGCAGTCGCGCTTCCGCTGGCCCACGGTGGAGCTGGTGAAGTGGCGCTCGGAAGACGGGGCCGACCTCCAGGGGCTTCTCTACAAGCCGGAAGGGTTCGACCCGGCGAAGAAGTACCCGATGGTGGTGTACTTCTACGAGTCGCTGTCGGACAACCTCCACCAGTACCGGATGGACGTGCCGCGCAACACCATCCAGCCCACGCTGTACGCATCCAACGACTACCTGGTGTTCATGCCGGACATCCACTACACCACCGGCTACCCGGGGCAGAGCGCCATGCGCTCCATCGTACCGGGCGTGAAGTCGCTGGTGGCGCGCGGCTTCGTGGACTCGGCGAAGGTGGCGATCCAGGGGCAGTCGTGGGGGGGGTACCAGGTGGCGTACATGATCACCCGCACCCCCATGTTCGCCGCGGCGATGGCGGGGGCGCCGGTGGCCAACATGACCAGCGCGTACGGCGGCATCCGCTGGCAGTCGGGGCTCGCGCGCGCCTTCCAGTACGAGCGCGGGCAGAGCCGCATCGGCGCCACGCCCTGGCAGAACCGCGACCTGTACATCGAGAACTCCCCCCTCTTCGCGGCGGACCGCGTCACCACGCCCCTGATGATCATGCACAACGACGCGGACGGCGCGGTGCCCTGGTACCAGGGGATCGAGATGTTCGTGGCGCTGCGGCGGCTGGGGAAGGAGGTGTACCTCATCAACTACAACGGCGACGAGCACAACCCCACCAAGCGCGCCAACCAGATCGACCTGGCGATCCGCATGATGCAGTTCTTCGATCACCACCTCAGGGGCCGCCCGGCGCCGCAGTGGATGCTGCAGGGCATCCCCTTCCTCAACAAGGGCCGCGACAACTAAGAAGGCCTCACACAGAGACACAGAGGCACAGAGAAGAAGTTCTTTCTCTGTGCCTCTGTGTCTCTGTGTGAGCCCGCTTTTATTCGCCGTCCGCGGCCTCGGCCCCCACCTCGGCGGTGCCGTCAGGGCCGTACACGACCGTGACGTGCCAGGGGCGGCAGCACACCTGGCAGTCTTCCACGTACCCCTGGCGCGTGCCGCTCCCGGGGTCCAGCGCGATCTCCACCGCCTCGCCGCAGTAGGGGCACTGAACGGTCGCGCTGGTGTCGGCCACCCCGTCGCCCAGCGGGAAGTCGGCTTCCAGGTCCTCGTTCCAGGGCTCGGGGTCCTTGGAGATGTAGATCATCGGTCGCCTTGATTACGCCTGTTCAACCCGCCCGCTCCGCCACCCGCAGGCACCACCCGGCCAGCCGCTCCAGCTCGTCGTCCGCGAAGCCGGAGAGCAGCTCGGCCTCGGCGGCCTCGCGCGCGCCCACGGCGGCGGCGAAGCGCGCCCGGCCCTCGTCCGTCACCTCGGCGCGCACGCTGCGGCGGTCCGCGGGGTCGGGAACGCGGCGCACCAGGCGGTCCGCCTCCAGCCGGTCCACCAGCTGGGTGACGTTGGAGCGCACGCAGCAGAGCCGCTCGGCGAGCTGGCCCAGCGGGATGGGCCCGTCGGCCTCCAGCAGGATGTGGAGGGCGCCCATCTTGGCAAGCGACAGCCCCATCGGCTCCAGGCTGCGCTCCAGCCGCGCCTCCACCTCGGCACCCGCATCCAGCAGCGCCATGAGCGCCTTCCGCACGCGCGGCGTGCACGGGAAGGGAGATTCGTTCATGCCTGTACGATACACCCCGCCCGGAGCACGCGTCAACCCGGCCGCCGTACGCGTAGGGGTGAGCAGACGGCCATCGCGACGAGAGTTTTCCGCGCGACGGCGCGGAATGCACGCGAGTGCGCACCAGAACGGTGCATGGAACACAACGTGTCCTCTTTTAATCGATTATAGGCGCGTGAAGTCGGACCCCACCCGATAGGAAACTTTACCTTTCCCGGCATACCCCCGCAGAAACACCCCTCCGTCACGAGAATCTCGCAATGAAGAAGCTCGCTTTCGCCCTGTGCTCCGCTCTCCTGGTCCTCGGTGCCTGCACCTCGTCCGTCACGGCGCCGCAGCGAGACCGTCCCGCTTCGCACAACGCGGCCACCGACACCGCCTCGGTGACCGGCGGGCACGGGATGGGGAGCGGAAACTAGACCCGCGCCACCCGGCTGAGCGCGCGCACGAACTTCTCGGCCAGCTCGTCGGCCTCGGGAGCCGGCGCCGCGCCCGCCGGGGAAGCAGCCGCGTGCCGCTTGGCGTTGGCCGCGTCGATCACGGCCTCCGCCGCGAGCTCCACGCGGGCCTCGCGGCGCGTGCGCGCCAGGTGGCGCGCACGCTCGGCGGCGTGCACGGCCCGCTCGTGGTCGCCCAGGCTGGCTGCGCCGTTGGCGATCCCCAGCAGCGCGCCCGTGAACCCCTCGATGGGCGTCATCTCCCCCACCATCCGCTCCGCCTCCTCCGCCGCCGCTTCGAACGCCTCGCGCTCGCCGGCGCCGCCCGCGGCTCGCGCCAGCAGGCCCAGCACCAGCGCCCTCTCGCCGGGCCCGGTGAAGTGCGGCAGCAGCGCTTCCGCCACCCGGGCCGCCGGCGCGAAGTTGCCCAGCTGCACCCAGTTGTAGGCCACGTCGTACGCCAGCCGCGGCAGGTGCGGGTGCGCCGCGCCGTACGCGCGGATCGCCTGCGCCGCCAGCGGCCCGGCCGCGGCTCCCTCTCCCGTATCCGCCGCGCACAGGTAGAGGTCGTGGTACGCCATGGCGCACACGTCGCGCAGGTGGTGCCGGCGCGCCGCGCGCAGCGACCTCACGAACGCCTTGCGTGCCACGCGGTAGTTGCCGCGCCGCACGTACATGTTGCCGATCCCGGAAAACGCCAGCGCGTACGAGCGCCAGTCGCCGGCCTGCCGCGCCTGGACGATGGCGCGCATGTACCAGCTCTCGGCGCGGTCGTACTCCGCTCGGCGGCGCGCCAGGCGCCCCACGGCGAAGGCCAGCGGGGCGGAATCGGGGCGGGCGAGCGCCGCAGCCTGGGCGAACTCCAGCGCGGTGCCCAGCGCCCCGCGCCCCTCGGCCCACGTGGCGATGCGGCGGCAGGCGTTGACCAGCCGCCCCACCTCCACGTCGCGCGGTTTCTCCAGCAGTGCCACCACCACCGAGAGGGGGGCGAGCAGCTCCGCCTCGGGCTGCACGCGCGCCAGCTCGGCGGCGCGCGCGTCGGCCGCGCGGGCGTCGAACAGGCTGGCGCGGCTGGCGGCGGGGGTGCGGGCCCAGAGCACCACGTTCCTCACGCTGCGCCAGAGCACCACGCCCAGGTCGCCGGGGATCTCTTCGACCACCGAGAGGGCGGGAATCGCTTCGGAGCCGCGAGTGATGGCCGGCGGAACGCGCGGGCGCCGGCTGCGGGTGGGTCCCTGTGGCCGTTGCGGTGCGGTGAGGCTCATTGGATGAAGCCGCCCGGGGAGTGGATGCAGAGCTGCTGCTGCTGAGGGGTAACCAGACAAGCCCGGAAAGTTCCGGCGTGCTCCGGTAGGCTCGCTTGCGGACGCGCCGTGCCGCGCGTAGCTATGGGTCCGAGGGCGCCCCTCCGGCGCCCTCCACCTCCCGCCTCAGCGCCGCGAAATGAACCACACCTGGACCGTGGACAGCATCGAGGAAGGAATCGCCGCCGTCCTCGACGAGAGCGGTGAGCTCCTCCACCTCCCGGCCTGGCTCCTCCCGGACGAGGTCCGCGAGGGCGACATCGTTGCCGTGGAGCGCAAGGCCCGCGGCCGCTCCGCCACCCTGCGCCTCACCATCGACCGCGCCGCCACCGACGCCGCCCTCCGCGCCTCCCGCGACCAGCTCGCCCGGCTGAAGCAGGACGATCCGGGCGGGGATATCCAGCTGTAAGGGCCCTCACCCGGCGGCCTGACAGCCGCCACCCTCTCCCAGTAACTGCCCTGGGAGAGGGGACTACTTCGCGAGGCGGGCGACGCTCCTGCCCCGCCGCGGCATTCGAGGGGCACGGCGCGGCTGGATGGCTGGAGTGCGCCCCCCTCTCCCGTGATTGGGAGAGCGGGGGTTGGGGGGGTGAGGGCCTCCCGTCAGCCCGCACCCATCTTCATCCCGTTCCCCAATCAGTTCCCCGACACC
>DASVSA010000127.1:0-6182 GCA_036388335.1 Longimicrobium sp.
GCACTAGGCACTAGGCACTAGGCACTCAGGACTCAGCACCTGCCATCACGGAGAGCATTGATGATAAACGCGCCGCCCCTCCCGTTCCAGTGTCACCGAGTCGGTGTGCACCTGGAAGCGCAGCCCGTTCCCCTCGTAGCGGTCGCCGTGGGGGGTGCGCACCTGCGCGAGGCGCACCTTGTCGCCCTCGCCGGGGAGGAGGAGGCGCACGGAGCCGTCCTCGAACCACGCGGTGATCTGCGCGCCTCCTTCGCAGGTGAAGGTGACCTCGTTCTGCCGCGAGTCTTTGACGTTGGCCGTGCACGCCGCCAGCGCGCACAGCAAGATCCATCGAGCACGCACTTCACCCTCCACGGGGATCGGATCCGGACGCCCCGGCCGCCGCGGGGCGGCGAATTCCTCTGGCAAGGCCCGAGCCCGCGCGGCGGCGAGATCCCCTCCCGTGTGCCTCCGTGCGTCGCCGCTCAGCTCCCGGCGCCGTCCTCCACCGGGAGGTACAGGGGCAGGCGCACGGCGAAGGTGCTGCCGCTGCCCACGCGGCTCGCCAGCTCCACCTCGCCACCCAGCATCTCGGCGAGGTGGCGGGTGACGCTCAGCCCCAGGCCGGTGCCCCCCGCGCGGCGCGTGGACGACTGCTCCACCTGCCAGAAGGCGTCGAACACCCGCCCCTGCTGCTCGGGCGCGATGCCGATCCCCGTGTCCTCCACCCGCATCGTGGCGTGCTCGTCCGCCACGTCCAGCCCCAGCCTCACCTCGCCCGCGTCGGTGAACTTGAAGGCGTTGGAGAGCAGGTTGAGGAGGATCTGCCTCACCTTGCCGGGATCGGACACCATCCACACCGGCTCGGCGGGCACGTCCAGCGGGAAGCGCAGGGCCTTGGCGCTCGCCAGCGGGTCCACCAGCGCGGCCGTGTCGCGCAGCAGCGCGCCCAGGTCGAAGCGCTCCACGCTCACCCGCTCGCGCCCCGCCTCGATGCGCGAGAAGGTGAGGATCTCGTCGATGAGCTGCAGCAGGTGGCGCGCGCTTGCCCCGATGCGGCCCAGCTGCTCGCGCTGCCCGTGGGTGAGCGGGCCGGCCACCTCGGCGTCCAGCAGGTCGGCGTAGCCCAGGATGGCGTTCATGGGCGTGCGCAGCTCGTGGCTCATGGTGGCCAGGAACTCGCTCTTCGTCTCGCTGGCGGCCAGGGCGGCCTTGTACAGCCGCGCGTTGTCCACCGCCAGCGCCACCCGCCGCGACAGCTCCTCCGCGGCGTCCGCGTCGGCCGGGCCCAGGGTGCGGCCGGAGGCGCCGGTGGCCACGCGCAGCGCCCCCAGCACCTCGCCGCGGGCCACCACGGGCGCCGCCAGGTACGACCTCACCCCCAGCGCCGCGGCCTCGGGGCCTGACAGGTGCACCGGCTCGCCGCGGAGGAGCGCCTCTTCCAGCGCGGGCGGCAGCGGCGGAGGCCCATCCGCGGCGGGGATGCCCCCCTCCATCTCCAGCGCGAACGAGTCGGCCAGCAGGGGCACGGCGACGGCGCCCAGGCGCGCCCCCAGCAGCTCCTCCTGCAGCGACGCGGCCAGCACGGCGCCCGCGTCGCTCAGGAAGCGCTGGCGGTCCTCGGCGCGGCGCCGGTCCTCCACGTCCACGCACAGCCCCACCCACTCGCGGATCTCGCCCGTGTGCTCCACCACCGGCACCCCGCGCGCGGTGAAGGTGCGGTAGCCGCCGTCGCGCATCCGCAGCCGGTACTCCACGTCGTAGGTGGAGTGGCGGCGCAGGGCGTCTTCCCACAGCGCGCGGGTGCGCACGGCGTCGTCGGGGTGTACGGCGTCCAGCCACCCCCACCCGCGCACCTCCTCGGCCGTCTGCCCGGTGAGGGCGCGCCACTGGGGGAGGTCGTCGGCGATGCGCCCCTCGCGGTCGGTGGTCCACACCACGTCGGCCACGGCGGAGGCCAGCACGCGCAGGCGCTCCTCGCTCTGCCGCAGCACCGTCTCGGCCTCGCGCACGCGCAGCAGGGCGCGGATGGTGGCAAGCAGCTCGCGCGGCTCCACGGGCTGCGCCAGGTACGCGTCGGCCCCGCCTTCCAGCCCCTGCGCGCGGTGCTCGGGGTCGCGATAGGCGGCCGACATCTGCAGCACGGGGATGGCCGAGGTCTGCGGGTCGCCCTTGATGCGGCGCGCCACCTCGAAGCCGTCCACGTCCGGCAGGTTCACGTCCAGGATGATGAGGTCCGGGCAGTCCGCCGCGCGGGCGAGCGCCTCGGCTCCCGTGGTGGCCTCCACCACCTGGAAGCCAGCCTGGCGCAGCACGCGCGAGGTGGCGTACAGCGCCGCCGGGTAGTCGTCCACGTTGAGGACGGTGAGGATCCGCTCGTCGGTCATCCCTGCTGTTCGGCCGCGGCGGGCTCGGTGTAGGTGACGGGTACCACAAGCGAGAAGACGGAGCCCGCGCCGGGGGTGCTCTCCACCCCCAGGTCGCCCCCCAGCAGCACGGCGAGCTTGCGCGAGAGCGGCAGCCCCAGCCCGCTCCCGCGCGCCCTGCGCTGCAAATGGCTCTCCACCTGCGCGAAGTCGCGGAAGATGCGCTCCCGGTCCTCCGGCGCGATGCCGATCCCCGTGTCGGCCACCCGGAACACGATGGTGGAGTCGTCCACCCCGCGCGCGGCTGAAACGCGCACCTCGCCCTTCTCGGTGAACTTGAGGGCGTTGGAGACGAGGTTGCGGAGGACCTGCGCCACCTTTGCCTCGTCGGTGTGGAGCGGCGGCACGTCCGGCTCCACCTCCCACCAGAGCGCGGGGCCGCCCGCCTCCAGCATGGGGCGGAGCATGGCGCGCACGGCGTTGTACACGTCGTCCACGGTGAAGACGGAGGGCCTCACCCGCACCTGCCCCGCGTCCACCCGCGACGCGGCCAGCAGGTCGTCCACCATGTCCAGCAGGTCGCGGGCGGAGCGGCGGATGAACCCCACCTGGGTCTCCTGCTCCCCCGTCAGCGGCCCGTCGGTGCGGGCCAGGAGCAGGCCGCTCAGCGCAAGGATGGAGTCCAGCGGCGTACGGAACTCGTGGCTCATGTACGAGAGGAACTGCGCCTTCAGGTCGTTGGCCAGCCGCAGCTGCTCCGCGCGCTGGTCCAGCTCCGCGTAGAGCGCCACCACGCCTCGGTTGGTGTCTTCCAGCTCGCGGTTGAGCCGCAGCAGCTCGTCCTGCCGCTCCTCCAGCGTCGCCAGGGCGTGGAGCACCTCCTGGTTCTGCTGGCGCACCTCGCGCAGCGGGTCGGGGGCCTGCGAGCGGGCCAGCGCCTCGGCCACGCGCTGCGCCCCCGCCGCGCCCACCCGCGCCACGCCCGCCGGGAAGCGCTTCGCCATCCACACCGTGGTCCCCTCCCCGGCGTCGATGCGGAAGGCGTCCATCAGCCGGCGCGCGCCCGAGATCCCCACCCCCATCCCCGTGGGCGACCGGTAGCGGCCGGAGAGCACCTCGGCCAGGTGGGGGATCCCCGGCCCGCCGTCCGCCACGCGCACGGTGAGCGACTGCGCCCCGCCCTCCTCCTCCACCCCGATCTCCACGTTGCCGCCCCCCGCGTAGCTCACGGCGTTGCGGGCGATCTCGGAGACGGCGGTGGCGATGCGGGTGGCGTCCTGCCGCTCGAAGCCCAGGCGCTCGGAGGCCTCGCGCGCGCGCTGCCGGGCGAGGACGACGTCCTCCTCGGCGCGCAGCGGCAGCGTGAGAAGCTGAACGGTCATACGGATGCCTCACACGGAGACACGGAGGCACAGAGGAGAAGAGTCACGACCCACGCCGCGCTACCACCACCGTCGCGTCGTCGGTGTCGCGGCCGAAGTCGCGGAAGAGGATGCCGGCGACGACCACCGGGTCGCGGCCGGCGAGGCCGGGGTAGCGGGAGAAGCTCCAGCGCGCCTGCACCCCGTCGGAGTGGAGGATCACCACGCTTTCGGCGGGCCAGGGGTAGACGAACTCCTGCAGGCGGCCCACCTGGTGCCCCGCGGTGCCGTTGTGCGAGATCATGCTGTGGTCGCGCTCGCCCCCCGCGATGCTCCCGGCCACGTTCCCCACCCCCGCGAACCTCACCTCGCCCTTCTCCGCGTCCAGCGCGGCCACGGAGATGGCCGCGCCGCGCGTGCTGCGCAGGGCGGCGTGCACCTCCTCCAGCACGCGCACGGGGGTGGCGTCCGAGAGGCCGCGGAAGACGCGCACCGCCTCGTTGGAAGCCTCCGCCGCGCCGGGGCCGTGGCCCAGGCCGTCGGCCACCATCAGCACCGCTCCGCCGGGGCGGCGCAGGATCGCCCAGTTGTCGCCGCACACGGACTCGCGCGGCTTCGACAGGTGAACGGCTCCCACCTCCACCGGGATGGGCGGCGGCTCCATGCGGCGCGGCCAGAAGCGGGCGAGGATCGCCGTCCCCACGCCGGCGGTGGACTGGATGTCGAAGCGGTCGGCCACGCGCGAGATGGCGCCCAGCCCCGTCCCCGGGCTGCCGGCGGTGGTGAAGCCGTCGCGCAGCGCCGCCGCCACGTTGGGGATGCCGGGCCCGCGGTCCAGCGCCAGCACGTCCATCCCCAGCACCCCCTCCTGCAGCCGCGGCTGGGCCAGGAGGCGCCCGCCGCCGGGAGTGTGCTTCACCAGGTTGCCCGCCATCTCGGTGGTCACCAGCGCCACGCGCCCCACGTCCGTCTCGTCGAAGCCAAGCTCGTGCGCCAGCCGCGCGAACTGCCGCCTCGCGTCCCCCACCTGGCTCTCCTCCTCCACCCGCACCAGGCACCCGCAACGCGTTTCCATGGCCCCTACTTCCATTTGGTGGCCATGATGCGCGTCCCGCGCCCCACCGCCGATTCGATCTCGAACTCGTCCACCAGACGGCGCGAGCCCCCCAGCCCCAGTCCCAGCCCGTTCCCCGTGGTGTACCCGTCGCTCAGCGCCCTGGGGATGTCGGGGATCCCCGGGCCCTCGTCTTCGAAGGTCATGCGCAGCCCCACGCGCGGGTGCCGCTCCAGCACCTCCAGCTTCATCGCCCCCCCGCCGCCGTAGACGAGGGTGTTGCGCGCCAGCTCGCTGGCGGCGGTGACGATCTTGGTCTGGTCCACGAGGGAGAAGCGGAGCTCCACGGCGAGCGCGCGGGCGGCCTGGCGGGCGGCCACCACGTCGGCGTCGGTGCGGATCACGAAGCCCTCACTCACCTTCGTATTCATCGCCCGCGGCGTCGGGAAGCCCCTCGCCCTCCTCGGCCACCAGCGCGGCCTGCAGGATCGCCATCCCGCGCTCCACGTTGAGGGCGGTCCTCACGCCGGGGAGGTCCAGCCCCAGCTCCACCAGGGTGATGGCCACGGCCGGCTGCATCCCCACCACCACCGTCTGCGCGTCCAGCACGCGGCTCATGGCGGCGATGTTGGCCAGCACCCGCCCGATGAACGAGTCCACCACGTCCAGCGACGAGATGTCGATGAGCACCCCGCGCGCGCTGGTGCGGGCGATCTGCGTGGTGAGGTCGTCCTGGAGCGTGAGGGCCAGCCGGTCGTGCATGTCCACCTGGATGGTCACCAGGAGGAAGCGGCCCATCTTGAGAATCGGGATGCGGTCCATGCGTCAGCCCTGCGCCCTGCGCACCACCCGCCACCCGTTCTGCCGCAGCGCCATGGCGATGGCGTCGGCCAGCGTGGCCTTGGTGGTGGCCCCGTGCAGCTCCACCCCCAGGTGCACGATGGTCTGCGCGATCTGCGGGCGGATGCCGCTGATGATGCACTCGGCGCCCATCAGCCGCGCCGCCGCCACCGTCTTGAGGAGGTGCTGCGCCACCAGCGTGTCCACCGTGGGCACGCCGGTGATGTCGATGATGGCGATGCTCGCCTCCGTCTCCACGATGCGCTGGAGGAGGCTCTCCATCACCACCTGCGTGCGCGCGCTGTCCAGCGTGCCGATCAGCGGCACGGCCAGGATCCCCTCCCACAGCTTGATCACCGGCGTGGAGAGCTCCATCAGCTCCTGCTGCTGCCGGTGGATCACCTCTTCGCGGCTGCGCTGGAACACCTCGGTGGTGTGGAGCCCCAGCCGGTCCACCAGCCCCGTCACCGCCCGCAGCCCCTCGTGGAAGCGGCCCGTGTCGTCGCCCGCGGCCTGGCGCAGGCGGTCGAACAGCGGGTTGCGCAGCGAGAAGACGAAGGTGGCCGTCTCGGAGGGGGTGAA
>DASVSA010000128.1:0-6820 GCA_036388335.1 Longimicrobium sp.
GAGGAGTCCCCGAACGCGCGCGGTACGACACGGTCCGGCCGTCGGCGGTGTACGCAGTGAAGGCCGTGGCGTCCACGTCCATCGCGGCACCGACGACTACCTCCGCGCCTCCGCGCCACGCCAGCCGGTGCGCCTGGAAAGGAGCGTAGAAGTCCATCGCCGGAAGCTGCGCGATCAGTCCGTCGAGCTCGTGCGCCGTCGTCCCCGATGCCTGCGCGGCCGATTCGATCAAGCGGCGCCCCGCCCGCGTGGCGGCGAACTCCTGCAGCACCAGCTTGTGCTCGTTGTAAGGGGAACCGCGCATGGCGTTGCGCACCTGCACGCGAACGTCTGCGTCGTTCATCGCGGCCGCGAACGCACGCGCGACCTGCTGTGCCGCGGCCTGGGCGGCAGCACCCTCGGCGAGGGCACTGGATTGGCGCCTCGGGTCCGCCCCGACCAGCGAGGTGCGGCCTCCATCAGAACATGCGGAGAGAAGTGCGGCGCACACGGCGAACAGTCCGGCGGCGCGGCGGGGAGAGATAACGCGGGAGTGCAGCTTCAAGGAAACCTCGTTGAGTATTTCGTTTTAAAACGTACTTCGATCATGGCTCCTGCACAACCAAGCGCCGGGTAGAACGGCGTGCGTTCCCCTGGCCCGCTTCGAGGCGATGTGCCCCGGCCTCCTCGTGTTCGGTATGTTTGGGGGGTCTCCACGGGTCACTTCGTGGAAACGCCTGGGATGCTGCACCATTCTGTGATCCGCAGCCGGTGCAGCGGGGGTGGGAAGCTTCTCGAGTTCGGGCGGAGCCCGCCTGCGGACCGAGCCAACCTCGTTGCTCGCCGTCGTCGACGTGTTGATACGATAAACTTGCGGGTAAAGTAAGCGTGGCGAAAGAAACGCGCCAGATCGGTCAATCCTTGCGCGCAGCGCGGGCGAACCGACGGCCTCACACGGAGGCAAAGAGGCGACTTCATCTCCGTGCCTCGTGCCTCTGTGGGACGCCTAGCGCCGCAAGCGCTTGGCGAGGACAGCCGCGGCGTACCAGACCGTCCGGGGCTCTGTTCGTCGTGCCGCTGCCACCTGGCCGAGAAGCTCGACAACTTCGTCAAGCATTGTAGATGGCAACGGAGATGCACCGGTGATCGAGTTCGAGTGCAACGCGCTGCCGAGTGGCACACGTACATGCCGGATGGTACCCTCGGCTGGCGGGGCCACCTCGTTGAACCACGCCGCATTGTACGGGTCTACGTACCGGGCGAGCACGAGCATCGCGCCTACTCGCACTACCGGGGGGCGCGTCGGGTCCAGCATGGTGCGACGCAGTTGTGTGTAGATGCGCACGTCTCGGAGCCGCGCACTCTGGTGCAGAAGTGTCGCTACCGCTGCGGTATCTCCCGCGACGGTCGCCCACCTGCGGGCGAAGATTGGTGGGCCCTCCTCCGGGCAGACCTCCATGAACACCTCTGCCCATTCCTTCTTCGGCTGCGGATGACCCGTCGCGATCACCTGGCCGGCGAGCCGGCAGTCGTTCCGGCGCTTGGCCGCCGCGGCATGTTCCTGCCCGTCCTGAGCTCGCAGTGGAACTGGCGTGAAGGCGAGCACCAGCACGAGCCAGGAGGGAAGACGCCGCGTGTGATGTGGGTTTGACATTTCTATTGCTCCCTGCTGGCCAGTACACCACCGTGGAGGAGGAAGGCCAGCGGCCCGCTCCACAACACGTCGCGTGCTCGCGTCTGTCGAATCCGCGCCTCGTCGTTCGACGCCAGAGTAGAGATCCCAACGAACCCTCAGCAGGAATCCCATCGTGATCGACACACCGCAGGTCGTGCAGACCGAGGCGCAGCCCACCGCGGCCATCCACCTCACCATCCCTCGCGCGGAGATGCAGAACGTGATGGGGCCGGCGATCGGGGAGATCACCGCCGCCCTCGCCGCGCAGGGGGTCGCGCCGGCCGGGCCGATGTTCGCGCATCACCTGAAGATGGATTCGCAGACCTTCGACTTCGAGGTCGGCTTTCCGGTCGCCGCGCCGATCGCCGCGTCGGGGCGGGTGAAGGCGGGCGAGCTGCCGGCCGCGAAGGTGGCGCGCACGGTGTACCACGGCGGGTACGAGGGCCTTCACTCCGCCTGGGGCGAGTTCGACCGGTGGATCGCGGGCCAGGGGCTCACGAAGCAGCCGACCCTGTGGGAATCGTACGTCAGCGGCCCCGAGTCCGGCCCCGATCCGTCCGCCTGGCGCACCGAGCTCAACCGCCCGCTCGCGAGCTGAGCTTATCTCTGTGCCTCTGTGTCTCCGTGTGAGGCAAGGAGTTCCTGGAGGCGATCGAGATTCTCCTCGTTCGCCTCCACCACCACCTTTCGAACGCTCTCCTCCAGCGAGTCGAACTGCATCCGCCAGTCGAGCCGTGTGCCGCCGGGCTCGTCGGCGAACGACATCTCCATGCGGAAGCCGTGCCCTTCCTGCACGTGCCGCAGCACGACGCGCTCGCCGGCCACCACGTCGATGAAGCGCTTGGTCATCCGGTACTCGCTCCCGTCCGGTCCGCGCATCACCAGCCGCCACTCCCCGCCCGGCCGCAGGTCGAACTCCTCGAACTCGTTGGTGAACCCGCGCGGCCCCCACCAGCGGGCCAGCCGCTCCGGGTTGCGGAAGGCGCCGAACACCTCCTCGCGCGGCGCGTCGATGACGCGCGTGGTGACGATCTCGTTCGCGTCAGCCACGGGCCTGGCGCGCCCTGTCGCGCAGCATGTAGAGGTACATCGATTCCACCTTCTCGCGGGCCCAGGGCGTCTTGCGCAGGAACTTGAGGCTGGAGGACACGCTGGGGTCCTCGGTGAAGCAGCGGATGCGGATGCGGCTTCCCATCGTCTCCCAGCCGAAATGCTCGACGAGCTCGTTGAGCATCCGCTCCAGGGTGACGCCGTGGAGCGGGTTGCGGGACTGATCGCTGGGTGTGGTCATGGCAGACGGTCCGTGTGTCGTGCGCGCGGGTCCAGCCGCCCGCCGGGCGAATCTCGTGCCTCTTGCGAACGGCGGCGTGCCCCGGATATGGTGGCAGCCGCGCGCGGCCCGGGCACGGACCGGCGACCAACGGCACCTCCGGGGCAGCGGCCCGCGGAGCACTTCCCCCGGAGGATCGATGAAGGACCCACGCGTGTCCGAGATGGCGGCCAACCTGGTAGGCTCCGAGATCCTCCGCATCGCGGCCGAGGTACGGGCCATGATGGCCGCCGGCGCCGACGTGTGCAACCTCACCGTCGGCGACTTCGATTCCGCGCAGTTCCCCATCCCGCGCAGCCTGGCCGCGGGGATCGCCGAGGCGCTCCGGGCTGGCGAGACCAACTACCCGCCCTCCGACGGGATGCTCCTGCTCCGGCAGTCGGTGGCCGACCTGTACCGCCGCCGCTTCGGGCTGGAGTACCCGCTGGAGAGCATCCTGGTGACGGGCGGCTCGCGCCCCGGCATCTACTCCGCGTACCGCGCGGTGGTCGATCCCGGCGACATCGTGGTGTACCCCGTTCCCTCCTGGAACAACAACCACTACGTGCACCTCACGGGCGCCGTGGGCCGGCCGGTGAACTGCGACGCGGACACCTTCTTCCTCCCCGTGCGCGCGCAGCTGGAGGAGGCGGTGCGGGGTGCGCGGCTCCTCGTCCTCAACTCGCCGCTCAACCCCACCGGCACCGCCTTCGAGGACGACGCGCTGGCGGGGATCTGCGACCTGGTGCTGGAGGAGAACGGGCGGCGCGGGCCGGACGAGCGCCCCCTCTACCTGCTCTACGACCAGGTGTACTGGATGCTCACCTTCGGCGGCGCGCACCACGTCAACCCGGTGTCGCTGCGCCCCGAGATGGCCGCCTACACGCTGTTCATCGACGGAGCCTCCAAGGCCTTCGCCTCCACCGGCCTGCGCGTGGGCTGGACGGTGGCGCCCGCCGACGTGTCGCGGCGCATGGCGAGCATCGTGGGCCACGTGGGCGCCTGGGCTCCGCGCGCCGAGCAGGTGGCCGTCGCCCGCTTCCTGGCCGACGACGCGGCGATGGACGAGTACCTCACCGAGATGAACTCCGCCATCCACGGCCGCCTGCAGACGCTCTACGCCGGCTTCCAGGCGATGCGCGCCCGCGGCCTCCCGGTGGACGCCATCGCCCCCGCCGGCGCCATCTACCTCAGCGCGCGCCTGGACCTGAGCGGCTATCGCACCCCCTCCGGCGGCACCCTGCGCACTGACAACGACATCCGCGAGTACCTGCTGGAGAGCGCGGGCGCGGCCGTCGTCCCCTTCCAGTCGTTCGGCTTCCAGGACGACACCGGCTGGTTCCGCCTCTCCGTGGGCGCCGCCTCGCCCGAGGCCATCGACGCGGTGCTGGTGCGCATCGATCAGGCTCTCACCGCGCTCGAACGCTGAATCCCACACAGAGACACAGAGGCACAGAGAAAGAACATCTTCTCTGTGCCTCTGTGTCTCTGTGTGAGATTCAAGCCGCTGGCATGCCCAGGTGCGTGCGCAGGTCCCAGAGGTCGGGGAAGAAGCGGCGCTCGACGGTGGTGCGCAGGTAGGCGGCGCCGGAGCTGCCGCCGGTACCGGGCTTCCAGCCGATGACGCGCTCCACCATCTGCACGTGGCGCAGGCGCCAGAGGGTGAACATCTCGTCGTACTCCACCAGTGCCTCGCAGAGGAGGAAGAGGTCGAAGTGCGACGACTGGTCGCGGTAGATGGTGGAGAGCTGCGCCACCCGCCGCTCGTGCGCGGCCTCGCGCACCTCCTCGGGGGCCCCGTCCTCGGGCACCGGGAGGTCGAAGCCGCGGCGCCGGCACACGTCGTAGAGCACGTCGCGCACGGTGGGGTTGTCCAGGCGCGCCTGCAGGCGAACGCGTTCCTCTTCGGTGGGGCGCGCGTGCTTGAGCATGTCCGGGTCCTTGAGGCCGGACACGAACTCGATCTCCCGAAACTGGGCGGACTGGAAGCCGCTCGCCGGCATGATGTGGTCGCGGAAGGTAAGGAAGTCGGTGGGGCTCATCGTCTCCAGCACGGTGATCTGGCTGACGAGCACGCGCTGGATCTCGATGCACCTCCGCAGCAGCCGCGTGGCGCCCAGCACGTCGTCGCGCCGAAGCCTCACCACCACCCCGTCGATCTCGTGGAGGATCTGCTTGAACCAGAGCTCGTACACCTGGTGGATGACGATGAAGAGCAGCTCGTCGTGCTGCACCGGGTCGGAGCGCAGGTGCTGCGACGCCAGGATCTCCGGGACGCGCAGGTACGAGCCGTAGCTCAGCTCCTTCTCGTGGTCGGGCCTTCCGAACGCCATCCTGCCATCTCCTTTTCTGTGTCTCTGTGCCTCTGTGTGAGGCAATCAGTTCTGCTGCACTCCGGGCCCGCGGTACACCACGCCGTCCTTCATCACGAAGCGCACGGCCCGCACGGCGCGGATGTCGCGGGTGGGATCGCCCTCCACGGCCACGAGGTCCGCCAGGAATCCGGGGCGCACCGAGCCCAGCTCCGCCAGCCCGAAGACGCGCGCGTTCACCGACGTCGCGGCCATCAGCACCTGCAGGGGCGTCATCCCGTAGTCCACCATCAGCTCCATCTCGCGCGCGTTGTCGCCGTGCGTGTACACGCCCACGTCGCCGCCCATGCAGATGGTGACACCGGACTGCAGCGCCGCGCGGAAGGAGGCGCGCTTCTCCTGGATGCGCGCCGGCTCGGGCTCCACCCCTTTGCGCCACCCGCGGTACTGCAGGACCGCGTCGCCGGCCGCGAGGGTGGGGCAGAGGGCCACGCCGCGCGCCTTCATCAGCCGGAACACCTCGGGCGTACCCGCGTCGCCGTGCTCGATGGTGGCGGCTCCCGCGCGGGCCGCGCGCGCCATCCCCTCGGGGGTGGATGCGTGCACCGCCACGAGCCGGCCCGCGTCGCGCGAGGCCTCCACCGCCAGCCGCACCTCGGCCTCGGTGAAGGTGGGGCGCGACGGCTCGCCCGGCCCCCAGCGGTAGTCGCCGTACAGCTTCACCCAGTCCGCCCCCTTCCCGATCTGCCGCCGCACGGCCGACAGCAGCCCTTCCGCGCCATCGGCCTCTTCCGCGCCCTGCGGGAAGTTCACCTCCGTCGCCCCTTTGGGCCCGTAGCTCCCGCTGGCCACGATGGCGCGCGTCGCCACCTCCATGCGCGGCCCGGGGATGATCCCCTGGTCGATCGCGTCCCGGATCCCCACGTCCGCCCACCCCGCGCCCTCGGTGCCCAGGTCGCGGATGGTGGTGAAGCCGGCCATCAGCGTGGCGCGCGCGTGGGCGGTGGCGCGTGCCACGCGCAGCGCTTCGGACTCGCGCAGCACCTGGTCGTCCCAGGATGTTTCGTTGTACGGGTGCAGCAGGATGTGCGAGTGCCCCTCGATCAGCCCCGGGAGGAGCGTGGTGCCCGGCAGCTCCACCACGCGGGCGTCGGCCGGGGCGCGCACGGACGAGGCGGGGCCGGCGGCCTCGATGCGTGAGCCGCGCACCAGCACCACCCATCCCTCGTGGGGCGCGGCCGTGACCCCATCCCACACCCGCGCCGGGCGGATCAGGACCGGCGGCGCGGCCGTCTGGGCGGAGAGCGGGGCGGCGCAAAGGAGCGCCAGCATCCAGAAGAGAGTGCGCACGGCGTTCATCCTCTCTGTGTCTCCGTGCCTCCGTGTGAGATTTCGTTCAGGAAGCGGGGGTCGGCCAGGATCATCCGCAGCCAGGGCGTGTAGGCGCCGGGGTGGGCGGCGGCGTCGCGGGCAACGTCGTCCAGCGAGGCCCAGCGCCACCCCTCCACCTCGGCGGGGTCGGGGGCGGGGGCGCCCTCCCAGCGG
>DASVSA010000129.1:0-2932 GCA_036388335.1 Longimicrobium sp.
GGACCGCGCGGGGCTCTCGTACGCGGACACGGCGGCGCGGCTGCGCGAGGCCGGTGTGCACTGGGTGACGGGCGGCGGCTCGGAGATCCTCACGGAGGACTTCCGCAAGCGCCACGCGAAGTTCAAGTACACGGTGGAGGAGTACCTGCGGGCCCAGCGCGCCGTGGTGGACGCGGGGCTGCGCACCACGGCCACCATGGTGATCGGCTTCGACGAGACGCTGGACGAGCGGCTGGAGCACCTGCGGCGCACGCGCGACCTGCAGGACGGCTGCCTGGCGGACGGGCTGCAGGGGATCTTCTCCTTCCTCCCCTGGAGCTACAAGCCGTGGGGCACCGCGCTGGGCGGCAACGAGGTGAGCCCGCGCGAGTACTGGAGGCACGTGGCGCTGTCGCGCATCTTCCTGGACAACGTCAAGCACGTACGTACCTCCGTGCTCACGCTCAACGAGGACGCCTTCCGCGCGCTGGAGTTCGGCGCCGACGACTTCGACCTCCCGCTGGAGGACGAGGTGACCCAGAAGGCGGGCGCCACCATCGACGTGGACTTCGACCGGCTGCTCGCGGTGCCGCGCGCGATGGGCTACCAGGTGGAGTACCGCCACGCCGAGCGTCCCCCTGCGCTGACCCCCGCGTGAAGATCGAGGACCTGCTGCTGGACCTCTTCGGCCTGCAGCCGCCGAAGGCCAAGCCCGAACCGCGCGCGAGGAAGCCTGCTCCGGAGCCTCGCGCGAAGGCGCCGGAGCCGACGCGGCCCTCCGGGCGGAGCGCGGACGAGGTGCTCGGCATCGTGCGCCGCGCGGGCGCGCCCTGGGAGCGCGTGCTGTTCACGAGCAACCGGCGGATCATGGCGTCGGTGGCCAACCGCGGGCGCGACCTGCGGCTGAACGAGGCGTTCGCGGCGGCCCCCCGCGAGGTGCTCGCCGCGCTGGCCGAGCTGTTCTCGGCGAAGAGCGCGCGCAAGCGGGCGCAGGCGAAGGGAACGGTGAGGCGCTTCATCGCCCAGATCCCGCCGGCGCCGGACGCGGCTCCGAAGCCCCGCCCGCGCCGTACCGCCGCCGGCGACCGCGCGCAGATCGCGCGGATGCAGGCGGAGTTCGACCGGGTGAACCTGGAGCGCTTCGCCGGGTCGCTGCCGCGCGTGCCCATCCACCTGAGCGGGCGGATGAAGCGGCGCAACGGGCACTTCTCGCCCAACCCTCTGGAGATCGTCATCTCGCGCCGGCTGTGCACGAAGGGCGCGCCGGGGGAGGCGGAGCACACGATGAGGCACGAGATGATCCACCTCTGGCAGCACGTGGAGGGGCTGCCGGTGGACCACGGCGCCGCCTTCCGCAAGATGGCCCGCCGCCTGGACGTTCACCCCCGCGCCACCCGCCGCGTGGAGTGGACGGAGAAGGAGTGAGGAACAGCGTGGCCTCACACGGAGACAAAGAGGCACGGAGATGACACATCTCCGTGCCTCTCCCATTTGCCTCCGCCCCGGCCACGGGATAATATCCCCCGCTTGCACAGCCACCCATCTGATTTGACGGAACCAGGAAATGGCGGACACCGAACTGTTGGACAAGCTGGTCTCCCTCTCCAAGCGCCGCGGGTACGTCTTCCAGTCGTCCGAGATCTACGGCGGCACGGGGTCGGTGTGGGACTACGGCCCGCTGGGGGTGGAGCTCAAGCGCAACGTCAAGGACGCCTGGTGGCGCGCCATGGTGCATGAGCGCGACGACATCGAGGGGCTGGACGCGGCCATCCTCATGCACCCGCGCGTGTGGGAGGCGTCCGGCCACGTGGCCAACTTCACCGACCCGCTGGTGGAGTGCGGCAACTGCCACCGCCGCTACCGCGAGGACACGCTCCAGTCCGAGGCCGGCAGCACGGAGATGGCGCAGGTGCAGTGCCCCGCGTGCGGCACGCGCGGCCGGTGGAGCGAGCCGCGCCAGTTCAACCTGATGTTCAAGACGTTCATGGGCCCGGTGGAGGAGGACGCGTCCACCGTGTACCTGCGGCCGGAGACGGCGCAGGGGATCTTCGTGAACTTCCTCAACGTGCAGACCAGCGCCCGCCAGCGCGTGCCCTTTGGCATCGCGCAGATCGGCAAGGCGTTCCGCAACGAGATCACGCCCGGGAACTTCACCTTCCGGACGCGCGAGTTCGAGCAGATGGAGATGCAGTTCTTCGTGAAGCCCGGCACCGACGACGAGTGGTTCGAGCGCTGGCGTGAAGCGCGCCTGAGCTGGCACACGGACGTGCTGGGGCTCTCGCCGGACCGCCTCCGCTACCACCCGCACGAGAAGCTCGCCCACTACGCGCGCGCGGCGGGGGACGTGGAGTTCCACTTCGGCGGCACCATCGGCGACGAGGGGTGGGGGGAGATCGAGGGGATCCACAACCGCACCGACTTCGACCTGAGCCGCCACCAGGAGTTCTCGGGCAAGCGGCTGGAGTACATCGACGCGGCAGCGGGCGAGCGCTACATCCCGTACGTCATCGAGACCTCGGTGGGGGCGGACCGCGCCACGCTGGCGGTGCTGAGCAACGCGTACCGCGAGGAGGAGGTGGAGGGGGAGACGCGCGTGGTGCTCGCCATCAAGCCGTCGCTGGCCCCGCTCAAGGTGGGCGTGTTCCCGCTGGTGAAAAAGGACGGGATGCCGGGCCGCGCCACGGCCATCCACGAGGACCTGCGCCGCCGCGGCATCCCCAGCTTCTACGACGAGGCGGGCGCCATCGGCCGGCGCTACCGGCGCCAGGACGAGGCGGGCACGCCGTTCTGCGTCACGGTGGACGGCGAGACGATGGAGCAGGGCACCGTCACCGTGCGCGAGCGCGACAGCATGCGGCAGACGCGGATCTCGCAGGACGAGATCGCGGCGTACATCCAGGAGCGCATTCGGTAGGGAAGTGCGTGAGTGCGTAGAGTGCGTGAGTGCGTTAGT
>DASVSA010000130.1:0-4473 GCA_036388335.1 Longimicrobium sp.
CCCGGCTCCGGCAGGAAGAGCACGCCGCGTCCGTTCCCCGCGTACGGCGCCGCCACGCGTACCCAGAGCGTGCGCGAGGGCTGCTCCTGCCAGCGGTAGCGCACCCGCAGCCGTCCGCGGTGCTCCGGGTCGCGGTTGTCCACTACCTCCGCGGTCACGAGACCCGGCGCCAGCGGACGCGCGGGACGCACCCCTCGCGTGAACGTCGCCCACGGGGTCGCCTCGAAATCGTTGGCGTAATGGGCGCCGTCAAACCGATGAGTTACCCGCACCAGGCCGAACTTCCCCGTGACTCCGAGCTTGAACGACCCGGCGTCGCTCACGTGCACGGTGTCGCCGGCCCGGAGCGCGGGATGGGTCGAGCTCCCCTCCACGCTCACAGCCGTGCCCAACGCGCGCCGGCTCTCCGCTTCCAGGCGCCGCTTGAAGTCGGCCAGCGTCGGGGCGCGCGACGAGTCATCCAGCACCCCCGGATCGCCGCCGCCCGCAAAGGTGTGGGAGGCGCGCGTGGCGGCGTTCACCAGCGCGGTGGCGCCGCCCAGGAGCGCGGGCGCGGAACGGACCGCGTGAAAGCGGTGCTCGCGCTTCTCGTCCGGCTGGTACGCGGCGCCCTTGTATCCTGGGTTGACCATTCGGCAGCGGGTGGAGAGGGCCAGGAGGTTGGCGCCCCAGAGGAGCTCCCACGCCCGCTCGTCGAAACCGCAGCGCACTTCGATCCCCGTCGCCGTAGGGCGCACCCAGCACCCGCTCTCGTCGGCCACGCGGACGAGGAAGTCCCAATCGCTCTCGCCGCTCTGCTGCAGGTAGGGGTAGCGCTCCCCCGCGCCGTCCGTGGTGAGCTGCAGCCCCGCATCGGCGGCCAGGCGGCGCGCAACGTCCGCGCAGGTCACGTTCTCGAACGCCTCGGTGTCGCGGTGAAGCTGCATGGCGAGTGAGCGCGAAGCGGCTTCCAGGCGGAAGCGCGAGCCGGCGTTCAGCAGGTGCGACTGCGTGCCTCCGACCACCTGGCCCGCGAAAACGGCGTGATCCCCCGCCCCGTCGGTCAGTGTGACGGTTACGGGAGCGTCGAGGAGCCGCTCCAGCGGGAACCCGACGGACTCGTCGCGGGTGAACTCCAGGGTGCAGAGGTGGTGCGCGCCCAGCTCCTGGGTCAGCTCCAGGCGGGCGATCTCCCCGTTGCGGAGCCGTACCTCACCGACCTCGACGGTGACATCCACGCGCATCGTCACGCGCCCACGCTCCCGTGCACCGCCTGCTCCCCCTCGATGCGCAGCGTGATGGCGAAGCTCCGCTCCCAGCGTTGCGCCGGCGCGGTGTGGACGCTCGCTACGTGCGCCCAGTCGATGCCGAGCTCCGAGAGCCCCTCATTGAGCGCGTCCGCCAGCCCCTGCTGGTCGTGAAGCGCCGGGTTCGCGCTCCGGAAAACCTCGTGCACGCCGAAGCGCGTCCCGCCCCCCGGCGACGCCGCCACCATCGCCCGCACCAGCGCGAGGAGGGTGTCGGCGGCCTCGGCGCGCTCGAGCTGGCCGTCGCGGGTGACGCGCAGGGGGAGGGCGAGGGTTCGCATGAGGTCAGCGGGTGAACTTGTGCTTGGAGACGTTGGCCTCGTCCAGCACCACGGCCATCTCCAGGTAGAGCAGGTTGTTATAGCCGCTGGGGCTGGAGAGGGCGGGCTGCGCCGCGCCGCCGTGGCCCATGGTGGCGCCGCGGCTCTCGCCTGTGATCGCCGGGTTGTAGAACTCAAAATTGTTGATCCACCCCATGAACTCCACGTTCGACAGCACGCGGTCGCCGTCTTCGGAGTAGTAGGTGATGGAGACCTTGTGCAGCGGGTCCCGCGTCTCCGTCGCCATCCTCCACAGCTCGATGGCGTCGTCCTGCGAGAGCCGGGAGGTGTCGTGCGCGTCGCAGTACATGAACGCGCGCCCCTGCAGCGAGTCGCCGATGCGGCGCCCCACCTGGTTGGCGCTGCGCGACAGGCTGTAGCGCGCTTCCACTGGGAAGAACCTCAACCCTCCCACTTCCACCATGACGCGCTTGTAAGTGGCGGCACCGGCCATACGCTCCTCCTCGCGATAGGGGTCTGCCCGGGAGCCGTGCGCGCCCGGGGTGTGTCGTGGTCATGTCACCGGCCGATCCACCCGCGCAGCCAATGCAGCGCGCGCCGGGCGCGAGGCGCCGCTACCGCGCGGCCTCGCGGGCATCCAGAAAAGGGGGCGTGTCGATCTTGAGGATGAACTGCTCCGCGGGGCCCACCGGCACCACTTCCAGGTGGATGTCGAGCACGCCCCGGGCGAGTTTCGCCTCGTCCATGTCGATCTCCAGGTCGAAGTCGTGGATCGTCCCCTTCCGCTTCTCGCTGTCCAGGAACTCCTCCACCGGGTTGCGCACCTGCTCCTTCACCAGGTCGCGCGTGAGGCGCTGCTCGGCGACGCGGCGCAGGTACACGGCGATGCGGCGCTCCAGGTAGCGGAGGATGCGGTACGAGGTGAAGAACTTGAGGATGCCGTCGGGGTCCTGCGCCTGCGACCGGCTCCCGACGAAGCAGAGCTGGTTGTCTTCGTTGCGGATGATGGAAACGATCTGCCGCTCCATCGACAGGTGCTCCATCTGCGAGATCCGCGGCTCGATGCGGGCGCGCTCCACGCCCCTGAGCTGGCCGAAGATCATCCCGACCGGCCCCTGCGCGATCCCGCCACCGGTCGTGCGGTCCGTCCGCGCCAGCGCACCCGCGAAGAGGAGCGATGCGGGGCCGTACAGGTCGGCGTCGCCCTCCCCCTCCTCGAACCAGTGCCGGTCGCGGAGCTTCACCCAGCCGGCGACCACCACGTCCGCGGCGGCCCGGTCTTCGGCGCGCTTGAGGAACTCGTACGCGCCGCCGTCCGTGCGGAACTGGTCGCTGAGCGCGCGGAAGGAGGGCTCGTCGCGCAGGTCGCCCACCAGGAGCATCCCCCACTGGCTGGCGATCTCCTCCAGGCGAGCGCGCACCCCGTCCGGCACGTAGCCGGGGACCACCAGGTTGCAGATGAACTGCCGGAAGTTGAACGAGTCGTTGCGGCTCTGCACGAACTCGTCGACTGCCGCGACGGTGGACGAGGCGCCGTCGCGGATGGCGCCGGGGTCGGCGTTGAACAGGAAGAACTCCACGGGCGGGCGCTGCACCGGGTCGCGCACCTCGGCGTTGTCGAAGAACAGGCCCAGCAGCCGGTAGCTGCGCTCCAGCGGCCGGATCTGCTCGTAGATCTCCGCCAGCACCCCGTCGCGCACGCGCTCGGCGGCTTCGATGGCGCGGTCGAGCCGCGCGAGCGCCTGCTCGTGGCTGTCCGTCTCGCGAAGGTGCGCGGAGAGGGAGGTGACGCGGTGGAGGTATTGGGCCGCCGTTCCCGCCGTGAAGATCTCGGCCAGGGGTGTGCGGGGCGGCGCGGGGTGGATGACGTTGAAGATCTCCATGATCGCCTTCCCCGCCGGGCGCTCCCCGATGATGTCATGGGCCGTGAGAAGCTGCGCGCTCATGCTTCCCCCGGCGCGGCGATGAGGCGGAGCTGCCCCTCGAGCTCGCCCACGGCACCCACGATCTCGCGGCGCTGCTCCTGGTTCTCCCAGGCGCGCTTCACCGAGAGGATGCTGAAGCGCTCGCGCATCCGGTGGAGCATGTCGATGCGGCTCTGCAGGTCGGCCAGGTCGTTGCGCTTCCCGGGCTCGCGGGCGCGGATCTGCCTGGGATCGAAGTCGCGCAGGGAACGGAACTCGAGCTCTGCCTCGAACTCCGCCCCGTCGCCGACGGTCGTGCGGAAATGCAGGCGCGGAGCGAACTTCTCAAAGGCCTCCGCGAGGCTGCCGACGCGGACCGGCGCCTCGTCTTCCGGCGCTTCGCGCCCCACCCGGTCCGCAGTGAGGGGGAGGATGGCGGCCGTGGTGTCCGTTGGCACCTCGCGCGGCGCCGACCGAACTCCGGCGCGGGTGACTTTCACTACCGGCATGGCTGGCTCTCCTTGGTCCGGGCGCTGCCCGGGTAAGAGGTGCGGGAACGAGGGGCTGTAGGTGCCGCTACCCGGGTGTGTCGATGGGACCGCAACCCAGCGAGCCGTGATCAGCTGTTGACCACGATGCGCTTCGCCAGTGAGGCGGTGATGTCGCTCGGGCGGCGCGGCGGTGCCTCGTGGACGCCCGGGCGGAGCCCTCGGTGCGAGACGCTGCGGGTGCGAGTGGGGGCGCGGGGCGGGCGCTGGACCGGCCAGAGCAGCGCCGGCACCACCCACCAGAGGAACGCCAGGAGCATCGCGAAGAAGGCGAGGACCAGGCGCGCCGTCGTCGCGGGTTCGTCCGCCGTCACGAGCGGCCGTGACGGGGTCGCCACGCCAGCGAAGGCGGGGAGTGCGATCAGCGGAGGGCGCCACCGGACCTCGCGCGACCCCGAGCCGTACTCGACGCGCAGCACCGTTTCGCCGCGGGCGAGGCGGGGGCGCGACGATA
>DASVSA010000131.1:0-7782 GCA_036388335.1 Longimicrobium sp.
GTTGTCCAGGGAAAAGGTCTCGATCGGGATCTGCATCCGTCAGCCTGGTTGGTTGCCGAGAGGGGTCACCGGATGCCGAGCACGGCCACCGGCAGCCCGAAGCTTTCGCGGATCAGGAAGCGCCGCTCCTGCGCCCGGTTGCGCGAGATGGGGCTGTCTGGCGTGGGCGACGTGAAGCCGCGCAGCCCCACGCGCAGGGCCAGCAGCTTGAGCCGCAGCATGTGGAACGGGTCGCTCACCAGCACGGCGCGGTTGAGCCCCCGCGCGCGCATCAGGCGGGCCACCCCGTCCATGGACTGCAGCGTGGTGAGCCCCTCCCTCTCGGTGAGGATGGCGCCCGGCGGGATCCCCTGCCGCACGGCGTAGCGCTGGCTCACCACCGCCTCGCTGACGGTGTCGCCGGGGCCCACGCCGCCGGTCATGATGATGACGGGGGCCAGCTCGCGGCGGTACAGCGTCACCGCGTGATCGAGGCGCGCGCGCAGCACGGGCGAGGGGCGGCCGTCGTACTGGGCGGCGCCCAGCACCACGATGGCGTCCACGCGGCGGGCCTCGTCGCGCCGGCCGTACAGGTGGATGGCCGCGACGGTGAGCGCCCACAGCGCCACCATCAAAATGAAGAAGCGCAGGGCGTAGTTCGCCAGCCGCAGCGGCAGCGGGCGCTTCGCAGCAGGCGCGGCGGCGCCTCCCGTGGGCTCGGTACGGGTGCTCACGCGCGCTGCAGCAGCCGCTCGCGGAGGAGCGAGGGGGCCAGGTCGTCGCGAAGGACCGCGATGGCCTCGTCGCCCTCCTCGATCGCCTCCTCCACCTCCTCGATCATCTCGCGGTCGCTGGAGTCGGCGGCGGCCTCGGCGCGCGCCACGGCGTTCCACGCCTCGTCGGCCCACCCCTCGCCCGCGGATGCCAGGGCGTACAGGAGCTGGAGCTCCACGTCTTCCACGCGCTCGGCCGCGGCGCGGTGGAGCTGCTCGGCTCCCTCCTCGGTGCGCCGCGCCTCCACCAGCGCCAGGCCGTACACGCCGCGCAGCCAGCCGTCGTCGGCGCGCAGGGCAAGCGCCTCCTCCAGCGCGCCCAGGCCGTCGTCGGGGCGGCCGGCCAGGAGGTACGCCATGCCCAGGTCGGCCTGCACGTCCGCGTCTTCGGGAGCCAGGCCGCGGGCGGCCTCCAGCTCGGCCACCGCCTCGGCGAAGAGCCCTTCGCGCGCCAGGTACGCCCCGTACGCCGCGCGGGCGAAGGGGAAGTCGGGCGCCGTGAGGGCGGCCATGCGCAGCGCGCCCTCGGCGTCGGGGTCGTCGAAGAGGGCAACGCCGCTCCCCGCCGCCGCCAGCACGAACGGGTCTTCCGGCTGCCGGGCCAGCGCGCGGCGGAAGAGGTCGTAGGCTTCGCTGTCGCTCCCCAGGCGCTGCGCGGCGATCCCGGCCCAGCACAGGAGGAGGGTGGACTCGCCGTGCTCCTCCAGCGCTCCCACCAGCAGGGAGTGAGCCTCGTCCCAGCGCTCCTCCTCTCCCAGCGTCTGCGCCTCGGCGACGATCCCCGCCTCCGTCTCGCCGTCCACCTCGCCTTCCCTGAGCTCGTTCTCCTCCGCCATCGCCCGCCTGGTTGACTACGGGGTGCTGGTGCGCTGCGCCTGTAACGAGACACAGCCGAACGCGCAACATACGCGTGCGACGCCGCACCCGCGAGGCCTGAAGCACGCAGCGGGCCGCTGTGTACGCGGTTTGCATCAGGAGGGAATCCCGTCTGGCCGGGTGCGGCGGGGAGCGGCACCGCCCCACCGGCCGGCAAACGAGCGAGAGGGCAGGATGCAGAGCGGCGGAGAATGCGGCGTGGAGCACGACACCCCCGAGTGCACCGGGCGCTGGAGGCGCGACGGCGGCGCGTGGCGATGCAGCGGGTGCGGCGCGGCCTACCCCCTCACCCCCGGCGTGGCGCGCGACACCATCCGCGAGAACGCCTGCGGCCTGCTACTGGCGCGGCTCACCGCCGAGGGGCGGGCGGCGATCGAAGGCGACTGAGGGCTCGCGCGGAGACACGGAGGGACACGGAGAAGCTCCTTGCTCCGTGCCTCTTCGGCAGGGGCCGCCCGGCGGGATGCCGGGGGAGGACAGGCGCCGCAGGGACGCCGCCAGCCTGGCCGAGAACAGCTGGGCGCCGCGGGAGCTCAGGTGGCTGCTGTTGTGGAAGAACTCGCGGTGCGCCGTGATGGCGGTGTCGGCCGAGAAGTCGAGCCAGACGGCGTTGGGGTTTCGCTGAAGGAGCGGGGTGAGCACCCTTCGGAGATCGTGATCGGCGTCGGGAAAGTGGCGCCGGAAGGTCTCGTGGTAGGGCGGCGTGTAGAGCACCAGGTAAGCGCCGCGGCCGCGGAGGTCACGCGCCAGGCTCTCGATGGACGCGAGGACGCGCCCTGGAATCGCCGGCTCACGGAGTGCCTCCTTCACCCCGGCGTGCTGCTGCGTCGCCCGCATGAGCCCGTAGCCGGCCAGCCACTCGCCCGAGGGCACGGGGGAGGGCCGGTGGTCCCATCCGGTGACCGGGTCCCGCACCGGCACGGAGGGGCGCAGGAGCCGCCGCGCGACTCCGCGCCAGTGGTCCGGCCGCACGACGGGGGCGAGCTTGGCGCCCGCCCACAGGTCGAAGTCTCCCGGGAGGTAACCGAGGGTGGGGGTGCGCGCGTAGATCTCACGCCGCGGCCCGGACCTGTCCACCTGCGACGGCATCCTGTTGTCGTGGCGGTAGAAGTCGTAGGAAGCCGTGAGGAGCACGTAGCGAAGCCCGGGGGCGCGCTCGGCCGCATAGCGCGCCAGGAACGCCGACTCGAACGCGTCCTGCCCGTCGAGCCAGAAGTGAACCCCCGGCATGCCCAGCGCGGCGAAGCTGATCGCCCGGCTGTGCGAGTTGCCGACCGTCACCACCGTCACCTGGGCCCGCCGCTCGCCGAACGCCGCCATGCTGGCGCGCGTGGCGGGATACACCGGGTCCAGCAGCTCGCTCGCGCCCCACAGCGCCGCGATCGCCAGCACCCCTCCCCCCAGGAACCGCAGTCCCGTCCACCAATTGGGCATCGCTCAGAACCGGAAGTAGTAGAACTCGGTGATCTGGAACTCGCCGAACATCAGCACCGCGATGATGACGGTGTATGCGACGGACCAGCGCACCCACCTCGGCTGCGCCGCCAGCCGCTGCGGCCACCGGAGCCGCGTCCCCAGCCCGTCCACCACCAGGAAGGTGGCGATCGCCGCCAGCGCCAGGCCCAGCTCCCACGGCGGGATCGCGAGGGCCGGAATGGAGAACAGCGTGTGCGCCTGGCCAAAGAGCGTGCCGTACATCTCCATCGCGCGCTGGAAGGTGGGGGCGCGAAAGAAGATGAGGCCGAGGGCCAGGAAGTTGGCGATGAAGAGTCGCGCCAGCCACGGGCGGAGGGCCAGCAGGAACGACGCGGCCGCGGGAGCCCACGTGGAGAGCCAGGAGGCGCAGGCGGCCCAGAGACGGTCGCGCGCGTCGCGCGTGCTGTACCCGATGATCAGCGCCAGCGCGTTGACCACCCCCCATGCAACAAAGGTCCACGCGGCGCCGTGCCAAAGGCCGCTGACCACGAAGACGATCATGACGTTCCGCATCCGCCTCAGCGGCCCGGAGCCCCCCGCGCTGAGGGGCCGCATCAGGTAGTCGCGGAACCACGTCATCAGCGAGATGTGCCACCGCCGCCAGAGGTCCGACATGCTGGTGGAGAGGTACGCGCGGTTGAAGTTCTCCATCAGGTCGTAGCCCATGATCCGCGCGGACCCGATGGCGATGTCGGTGTAGCCGGCGAAGTCCGTGTAGATCTGGAAGTAGAAGAAGTACGCGGCGATCAGGACCGTGGCGGCGGTCTGCGGCTGCTGTGTCGTGAAGGCTTCGTTCACCCACGGCGCCAGGCGGTCCGCGATCACGAGCTTCTGGAAGAAGCCCCAGGCCATGCGCGTGAGCCCGCTCACCACGCGCGCGGCGTCCAGGTGATGGACGCGCGTGAACTGGGGCAGAAGGCGGTCGGCTCGCTCGATAGGTCCCGCCACGAGCTGCGGGAAGAACGACACGTAGAGCGCGAAACGGCCAAGGTGCCGCTCCGCGGGGATGTTGCGCCAGTAGACGTCCAGCGAGTAGGCGAGCGTCTGGAACGTGTAGAAGCTGATGCCCACCGGGAGGAGGGGGTGCAGCGCCGCGTGCTCCGGAACGCTGGCCCCGAGCGGCAGCAGGATCGCCTGCAGCGATTCGGTGATGAACCCCGCGTACTTGAAGTACCCCAGCATGCCGAGGTTCGCCGTGAGGCTGACGATCAGCCAGGCTCGGCGCCGCCGCGGTGTCTGGGCTTTCGCCATCCGCAGCGCGACCGCCCAGTCCAGCACCGTGCACGCGATGAGCAGTACCAGGTACGCCAGCCGCCACGAGCCGTAGAAGTAATAGCTCGCGGCCAGCAGCAGCGCCCAGCGCCACCGATGCGGGGTGGCGAAGTACAGGGCTACGACGATGGGGAAGAAGAATACGAAGTGAAGCGAGTTGAACAGCATGGAGCTGAAAGGCCCTTGGCCGTGGTTGCGCGGGCTGGACCGGCCGGAGGGCCGCGCGCTGCCAGCGGCTGCCGCTGGTGCTCTGGAACAGCGGACATCGTGCGGGGATGCGGAGCGCCGCGCACCTGGCGCGTCGCGACGGGAAGGTAGATCCGGGAACCACAGCCGGCAACCCTGCGAGGTTCCGCCGAACGGTCCCGATGCCGGACCGCCCGCATCGCCATCTCGCCGGCTCCGGTGTCCATCCGCGCGACAGCGTGTCTCACGCCGCGCCGCGGCGGCGCGGGGGGCCGCGCGCAGGGGGGCCGCGCGCAGGGGGGGCCGCGCGCAGGTGGGCGGCGCGCAGGGGGGGCCGCGCGCAGGGGGGCGGCGCGCAGGGGGGCCGCGCGCAGGGGGGCCGCGCGCAGGGGGGCCGCGCAGGGGGGGCCGCGCGCAGGGGGCGGCGCGCAGGGGGGGCGGCGCGCAGGGGCGGGACGGAAGCGCGGAGGCGCGGGGCGGACACGCGGAGATGCGCCCCCGCCCCAGGAGCGATTGAAATCGCCGCTGGAACCACGCGAAGTCCCCTGCGGGGACTGTACGGTCCACCATTGGTGGAAGGCACAGACCGCGAAGGCGGTCTTCGCGTTGGTCCAGCGGCGAATTTATTCGCTCCTGGACGCGTCCGGCCCGCCGTTCGGCTCGGCGTCCGGCCCGACGTTCGGCTCGGCGTCCGGCCGCCGTCCGGCTCGGCACCTCTGGCGGGCGCCGGGCCTTCTCGCCGGGCACGGGTTGTCGGACGGGACGAGCTCGTTCAACCGGCCGCGGCGGCGCTCCGGGCGCGGCGCTGAAGAGCCAGCCGGCGCAGCAGGCAGCCGGCCAGCGGGAGCGCGCCCGCCGCCCCCAGCGCCAGGCGCACGGCGAGCTGGGTCGCGGGTGCGAGTGCGGCGAACGACGCGGAGCGATCCAGCGCGTATGCCGCGGCTGCCACCACACACGACCCGACAGCCGCCGAGAGGATCGCGAGGAGCCGGTACGGGATCGGGTGGCTCCGGTGCGCCGTCGCCAGCACCAGTCCGGCACAGGCGAGCGTGGACACGAGGTAGGTCGCCCCCGCGGCGGCGACGCCCCAGCGGGGTGCCGCCCAGAGGAGAAGGAGCACGTTCAGAACCGCCCCGCCGGCGAACCCGAGAGCGTTCCAATACGTCCGGCGCGCCCACGCGTTCCCCGCTCCCATCATCCCGGCCGCCCCGTTCCACAGCAGTCCGAACGCGAGAAAGCCCAGCAGCGGCCCTGCCGCCTCGTACGCCGGCCCAGCCACGAAACCGGTGAGCATCCCGCCGACGAACGCGAGCATGCTGCACACCGCGAACATCCCCGCGAGGTACATCCCCAGCACCCGCACGAAGACGGGCTCGGAGCCCTCCTCCTCGAACAGGCGCATCGCCATGGGGTCCCACGAGGCGCGAAACGCCGTGTCCAGAATGGCGACCACGGCCGACACCCGGGCGGCCACGCCGAACACGCCGAGGTCGGCCAGGCTGAGCGAGAGGGCCAGCACGTAGCGGCTGGCGGAGTTCTGACCCCACCTGGAGAGCACCGCCGGCAGCATCGGCACCCCGTAGTAGAGGAGCTCGCGAGCCCGCGCGCGGTCGTAGTGCCACGCGAACAGCTCCCGGCGAATCCACACCGCGGCCCCTCCCCAGACCAGCTTCGAGAAGAAGAGGCCCCACAGGACTCCCGGCACCCCCATCCCCGCCCCGACCACCGCGACCAGGCTGAACGCCGCGCTCGTGGCCACGTCGCACAGCGAGAAGGCGACGAACAGCCCCGGCCGCCGTTCGAAGCGGAAGATCAGCTGCGAAAGCGCCAGCAGCTGCTGCGGGAACACGGCCAGCACCACGGGCAGCAGCACGGTCCAGCCGCCGATGCCCTCCATCCGCCCCCCGAGCGCGAAGAGCAGCGGAGGGGCCAGCGCCGTCCACGCGATCGCGTTCCGCAGGTACATGCGGACGGCCGTCCCCAGCAGCCGGGGGAGCTCGCCGGCCGCCGCGGCCGCGTAGTAGCCGCGCGCCACGCCCGACAGGATCTGCAGCTCCGCCAGCATGAACAGCAGCACCGACGTGGTGGTCAGCAGCTCCAGCAGCCCGAACTCCGCGGGCGTGAAGAGACGGGTGTAGACCGGGAGCAGGAGCAAGCCCACGAAACGGCTGGCGATGGCCCCCATCCCGTAGGCGGCGGAGCCTTTCATGAGCCCGCGCAGGCCCCGGGCCTCCTCGCCGTCCGGCGTGCCGGCGCGAGCGGCTACCGGTTCCCGCGCACTCACGCGCCCCGCGCCGGCGCCGGCACGCGGGCGGCGACGGGCGCCGAGAGGTCGATCACCAGGTAACGCTCGTTCTCGTACAGCGCGCGGAAGTCGCCGGTGGGGTACTCCGGCGCCCGGCGCCCGGCCGCGCCCCCACGCACCGCCCGTTTGTCGATCACCGCCGTATCGTACCCCAGCCGCGCATGGAGCATCCGGAGGTCGGGGTTCGGAAAGGGGTGGTGCCCCACCCACAGAAGCTGGGCCGCCGCGATGGACGCGGGGGTGGTGGGACCCGGGCCCGCGTCGGCGAGATGGTGCGTCTCCCACGCCACGCGCCGCGCCAGGTGCAGGGGCACGGCGAGCACCGAGCGCGGCCCCGCCTGGGCGTTGAGTGCCCGCACCAGATCCGCCCAGTGGGGGTCCTTCCCGGCACCGGCCCGGGTACGGACGAACGCCGCCGTGTAGGCGAGATCCATCACCAGGTGCAGGGAAAGCACCGTCACCAGCCCGGCCATGGCCCACTCCCGCGGCGCGCCGGCCAGCGCCGAGGCCGCCAGCAGCGAAAAGGGAAGCACCGCGAAGTTCACGTACCGGTGCGCCTCGCCCAGGAAGCGCAGGCCGGGGACGCTGATCACGATCATCAGGAACACGGGCGCGACGGCCCAGGGCGCCAGGAAGCGCGCGGCCGCTGGATCGCCGCCGCCCGCGGGTGGAGCGCCGTGGACGGTCCACGCGGCCACCACCAGCCAGAGCGCCGGGGCCTGCACCAGGAAGGTGGCGGCGGGGCCGGACGACACCTCGAACGCCCAGAGGGCGAGCCGCCTCGGATGGCCGAGTGCGCCCGGGAGCCCGCGCAGCCGGGAGAACGGGCTGGCCAGCGAGCCATGCTGCCACTGCATCTCGCGGGCGTAGTAGTGCAGGTAGCGCAGGTGCGAGACCAGCACACGGTGATAGTGC